>DASULK010000024.1:0-8773 GCA_036278255.1 Micromonospora sp. | reverse complement strand
CAGGCACGTCGCCGGGAGGAGCCGGAGAGGCGCCACTCGCTCTTTGAGTGACAGGGGAATGCGATGTCGATCACCACCACGAACCCCGCCACCGGCAAGGTGTTGAAAACCTTCCGCCCGTTCTCTGACGAGCAGGTCGAGGCGGCGATCGGGGCGTCGACGGAGAGTTTCCAGGCGCTGCGCCGGACCAGTTTCGCCGAGCGCGGCCGGTGGCTCCGGATGGCGGCGGAGATCCTCGACCGCGAGCGGGACGAGATCGCGCGGTTGATAACCACCGAGATGGGGAAGACCTTCGCCTCGGCCAAGGCCGAGGTGTCCAAGTGCACGGGCGCATGCCGTTTCTACGCCGACAACGCCGAGGCCTTCCTCGCCGATGAACCGGTCGATCCTTCCACAGTCGAGGCTATGCGGGCCTTCGTCCGGTATCAGCCGATCGGTCCGGTGCTGGCAGTGATGCCGTGGAACTTTCCGCTCTGGCAGGTCATCCGGTTCGCCGCGCCCGCCTTGATGGCTGGCAATACCGGACTGCTCAAGCACGCTTCCAACGTTCCCCAGACGGCGCTGTTCCTCGCCGACCTCTTCCGCCGGGCGGGTTTTCCGCCGGGAGCATTTCAGGCTCTGCTGATCGGTTCCGCGCAGATCGAGCAGATCTTGACCGATCCCCGGGTACGGGCGGCGACCCTGACCGGGAGTGAAGGGGCGGGCCGGTCGGTGGCGCAGATCGCGGGCCGGGAGATTAAGAAGACCGTGCTGGAACTCGGCGGTAGCGACCCGTTCGTGGTGATGCCTTCGGCGGATGTGAGCGAGGCCGCCGCGGTCGCTACAACCTCCCGCTGCCAGAACAACGGTCAGTCCTGTATCTCCGCCAAGCGTTTCATTGTGCATGCCGAGGTTTACGAGGAATTCGTTAACGCGTTCGTGGCCCGGATGTCCGCGCTGCGGGTCGACGACCCGATGGCCGAGCAGACGGACATCGGCCCACTCGCGACCGAACGTGGGCGCGAAGAGGTCGAGCAGCAGGTGCAGGACGCGGTCAGGAGAGGCGCCCGCGTGCTCTGCGGTGGGCAGCGACCCGCCAGAGAGGGGTGGTGGTATCCACCGACGGTGGTCACCGATCTGACTCCTGCAATGCGGATGTGGGCGGAAGAGGTCTTCGGGCCGGTCGCTGGCCTCTACCGGGTGGACTCGTACGACGAGGCGGTCGAGGTCGCTAACGGCACGTCATTCGGCTTGGGCGCCAATGCCTGGACCCGCGATCCCGAGGAGCAGCAGCGGTTCGCCGTTGACCTGGAGGCGGGCAACGTTTTTCTCAACGGCATGACCACCTCCTACCCGGCCTTGCCCTTCGGTGGGGTCAAGAACTCCGGGTACGGGCGGGAATTGTCGGTGCAGGGGGTGCGGGAGTTCTGCAACATCAAGACCGTCTGGGTGGGTGATCAGATCCCGGTCGCCGCGCCGGGAGAGCAGAACGAGTAAGCCGGCGAGTGGGTGGTGGACGAGATGACCCCCACTGTCGCAACTGTGTCTGAGATCACTGTTGCTGATTGTGGACCCATCGTGAGCAGTCCAGATGGGAGCGACAGATCCTTCGATCGGTGACGGGCTGCTCACCGCCTATTGCGCTGGAGTGCCTAAGCAGGCATCCTTCTCCCTGGCTTTGATCACCTTCCGTTGCGCCACCACTACGGGATCACGTTGAGGGATGGCTGTGTTACTCGCTGACGAGTTCTTTCTGTTGGCGCATGACGACACCACCGGCAAGTCCAAACTGCATGCACGGGCGATCGGGCTCGGCTTGGCCGGATGCCTCCTGGGGGAACTGCTGCTGCATCAGCGGATCACAATCCGAGACGCGGAGGTGTTGGTGCTGGACCGCCGTCCGCCCCCCGATGCTCTCGCTCACACCGTGCTCGACCAGCTCATCGGTGAATCCGAACACCGGGCGATCCGGGTCTGGCTGGCCTACCTGGGACAGAGCGCCTACGGACTCGTGGGCGAGCGACTGGCCCGTTCCGGGGTGGTGCGGCGCCAAGAGAGCCGACGGCTGTTGCGCACCACAACGACCTACATCCCGATGGACATCAACGCTGCAGCCTGGCCGGCCGCTCGGCTGCGTTCATTGTTCGACCACATCGAGGCGATGAGGCTGCCCGACGCCGTGCTGCTCGGCCTCGTCTCGGCCACCGGGCTGGCTCGGCCCCTGCTGTGGCAGGCCGATTCCGCCATCCCGAAACAGCTCCAGCGGGTCATCGCCTCCCTGCCACCCCCGATGAAGGAACTCGTCACGCACACCGAAGCGGCCGTCGGCGCTGCCACCCTCAGCGCACGTCAGTGATGTCATCCCCTCGACCCCTCGGAGGACCGACCGTGTCTTCGACCGCAACGAAACATCGACCAAGCAACGTCACCTCCGCCCTCGCCCGCGACCGGCTCGGGGTGCCGTCGGTGATCTTCTTCGTGCTCTCGGCGGCCGCGCCGCTGGCCGTGGTCGCCGGCCTGATCACCACCGCCTACGCCGTCACCGGCATCACCGGGATCCCGGTAGCGTTCCTGGCCATCGGCGCGGTGCTGCTGCTCTTCTCCGTCGGCTACGTCGCCATGGCGCGGCGGGTAGCCAACGCGGGCGCCTTCTACGCCTACATCAGCCGCGGCATCGGCCGTCCCGCCGGCGTCGCGGGAGCGTGGGTAGCGCTGATTGCCTACAACCTCCTGCAGGTCGGTCTCTACGGCGTGGTCGGTGCGGCCGCCGAGCCGGTCCTGCACAGGTGGTTCGGGATCGAGGTCCACTGGTGGCTGGTCGCACTGGCCACCTGGGCGATCGTGGCGGTGCTTGGCCTGCTGCGCGTCGACATCAACGGCAAGGTCCTGGCTTTCCTGCTCCTGTCGGAGATCGCGGTCATCCTGGTCTTCGACGTGGCCGACCTGTTTCACCCGGCTGGCGGGCAGGTCAGCTTTGACACCCTGGCGCCGGGTAATCTCCTCCTCCCCGGGATCGGCGCGCTTCTGGTGATCGCTGTACTCGGCTTCACCGGCTTCGAGTCCGCGGTGGTGTTCAGCGAGGAGAGTAAGGATCCGCAGCGGACGGTGTCGATGGCGACCTACCTGTCGGTCGCCATTGTCGCCGGTGTCTATGCCTTCTCCTCCTGGGCGATGACCGTGGCCACCGGCCCGGACCAGATCGTTACGGCCGCCGGGGAGCAGGAAGTCGGGTTGATCTTCAACCTGGCGGGTGCGCACATGGGTAGCACCGTCGTCGACATCGGCCAGGCGCTCTTCCTCACCTCGCTGCTGGCAGCGATGATCTCATTCCACAACACGACCGCCCGCTACGCCTTCGCGCTTGGTCGCGAACGCGTCCTGCCCGCCGTGCTCGGTCGTACCTCACCGCGCACCGGCGCACCCCGGTACGGCTCGATCGCGCAGAGCACCCTCGGGCTCTTCGTCATCCTGCTCTACGCCATCGCCGGCTGGGACCCGCTGGAGCGGCTCTTCTACTGGGGCGGAACCAGTGGTGGGTTGGGCGTGCTGCTACTCATCGCGGTGACCTCGATCGCCGTCGTCCGGTTCTTCGTCCAGCACCCGTCCGATGAGCACATCTGGCGCCGGACCATCGCCCCGATGCTTGCTGCCGGTTTATTAATCGTCATCGTCGTTGTCGCGTTGATCAACGTTCCCACCCTGCTCGGTGTGGCTCCGGAGCATCCCCTGCGCTGGATCGTGCCGGGTGCCTACGTGGTCGCGGCGCTCCTCGGTGTGTCGTGGGCACTTGTGCTCCGTTCGACCCGGCCCGACGTCTATCAGACCATCGGGATGGGGGCGGAGAGCGTGACCGCCCGTACCGCAACGGACCCGGCGGAGGTGCCTGCGCAGCGCGCGGCCGAGACGGGGGCCTCGGTCGACCTGGGAGCTGGGCGATGATCCCGGGGAGCACGGAGCCGGAGATCATGCCAGCGCGTCTGGATGAGGCACGGGCGGTGGCGGAATTGATCGCCACGTCCTTTGAGCCGCTGCCCCCGTCAACATGGCTGGTGCCCGACGCGAGCCGGCGGCGTGACGTGTTGGCCGGCGACTTCCACATCCTGGTCGAGCACGCCCTCACCTGGGGGCTGGTGCAGGTTACCGAAGACCGGTCCGCTGTCGCGGTCTGGTTCCCCAACGTCGGAGACTCGGCACCGGAGCCGCCGGACTACGTCGCACGGCTGGCCGCAGCCGCCGGTCCCTGGGCGGAGCGCTTCCACACTCTCGATGAGCTGTTCGCGGCGAATCAACCGGTGGAGGCGCACCATCATCTCGCCTTCCTGGCCGTGGCGCCGGACCGGCAGGGCAGGGGGATCGGCAGCGAACTGCTGCGATGTCACCACGCCCGCCTCGACGAGCAGGGCATCCCCGCCTATCTGGAAGCCAGTTGCGAACGCAACCGTGACTTCTACAGCCGGCACGGCTATCAGGCCCGTGAGCCATTCCGGTTGCCCAACGGCACACCGTTCTGGCCGATGTGGCGCGCTCCGCGCTGAGTACCTCCGGACGGGTGATGCCCGGGCGACCGCCCGGGCATCACCCGTTACCGGCCCCTGTCCCGCATCAGTAGACCTCGTCGAGTTGCCCCCGCAGTTTGGCCAGCGTCCGGGCCAGAAGTCGGGAGACGTGCATCTGCGAGACGCCGATCTTCTCAGCGATCTGGGACTGGGTCAGATTGCCGTAGAACCGGAGGTGAAGCAGGCGCTGCTCCCGTTGGTCGAGGGTGGCCAGCGCGGGCCCCAGTGCGACCCTCAACTCGGCCAGTTCGTACTCGTCGTCCTCTGCGCCGATCATCTCGCCCAGTTCGGTGCTCCGATCGCCATCCCCGGTCGGAGTCGACAACGACACCGCGCTGTAGGCGCGGGCACTCTCCAGGCCCTCCAGTACCTCCTCCTCGGTCAGCTTGAGGTACGCCGCAATATCCGCCACGGTCGGTGAACGGCCCACGGTCTGCTGCAGGGTGCTGCTCGCCTCGGAGATGCTCAGCCGCAACTCCTGCAGACGTCGGGGCACCCGCACATCCCAGGTGCGGTCGCGGAAGTGACGTTTGAGTTCGCCGACAATGGTCGGAATGGCGTAGCCGGTGAATTCGACACCCCGGTTGGGATCGAACTTGTCGACCGCTTTGATCAGCCCGATCGCTGCCGTCTGGATGAGGTCCTCGGTGGGTTCGCCGCGGCCGCTGTAGCGATGCGCCAGATGGCGGGCCAGTGGCAGCCACGCTTCGATGGCCAGCTTGCGTAGTGCCGGTCGCGACGGATGTCGGGCGGGGAGCGCGGCCAAGGTGTTCAGCAGTTCGGTCGCGCTCGCGCTCTCGGTCGCCAATGCGGTGTTCGATGTGCTGATGTCGTTGATCGGGGGCTGCTCGGTTGAGGTCGTCGTCATGGTGGCCTCCCTGCACGTTGCCCGTGGAGATGACAGCCGGTGCTGCTCATCGCCATTAACCGTTCAGGTGCATCACCCTAGCCTGATCGGTGCAGGCAAGGCCAGCCGAAAGGATGATGCCGAAAAGGTGCGAAGCATGCTATTGCCCCATAAGGGGTGCAAGGGCGCGGGGGGCAGCAAGCCTCCAGGCAGTTGACCGCTTGATTACGTTTCGCTGGCTCACGGCGGGTAACTCGAGTGGAGGGTCCGGCGGCCCGGACCGCACTGGGTGCAGACGCGTGGGGAAGCCACGGCGTCGGTGAGCCCATGAAGTTGCGATAAGGAGGCCACGGTGATCAGCGACACTGACCGGCAGCAGAGCCACTGGAGCCCAATAGCCGACAGCGAGCGGGGGCTGATGGTCGCGCTGCTCGTCATGGTGGTCCTGGGAGTGGTGGGGATCTTCGCCGTCTCCGCTTGACCAGCTACGGCCGGTGCGGTAGCCGCTGGGCGTTACCACGCCCAGCCGACCCGCCAAACAAATTCCGCGCATGCGGGTGGCGGATGTTCATGACGAGCGGCGTGCCGCAGCCGGCTGCGAATTCAGCTTCGCCAAGAGCTGCCGGGCCCGATCTGCCAAGTCGACGTCGACATTGATCGCGTACTCGCTGGCACGCAGACTGCTCCTTGAGCTGAAGTCGCGTCCTCCTCCGCGCATACCGTGGGCAACCGCACCGAAGATCGCTCCCCAGACCGCGCCGATCACCATCGCGGTGAGGAGAACCCCGACCCAGTTCGCGACCGCGAAGAGGCCGAAGAGCAGGCCGATGAACAACCCGAACCAGGCCCCGCTCGCCATCCCCGCCAAAGCTGCCCGCCCGGTGGTCAGCCGGCCCAACACCGTCTCCACCAGCGCCAGATTGGTGCCGACGATGGAGGCGCGCTCAACGGGGAACTTCTGGTCGGAGAGGTAGTCGACGACCCGTTGGGCCGTGGAGTATTCCGGGTAGCAGCCCACCGTGACCGTGGGACGGGCCAGGTTGGCACGGCCGTCGGTGCCGACTGCCGGTATGACGGGGGTACCGGCCGGTCCGGGAGGCAAACCGCCTCCGCCGGCTCCGCCAAGCCTCCGACCCCCGTTGTCGGGTGCGCCCAACTCCGCCTCCTTCGTCATGTCCATTCCGCCGAACTTTCCCTGGGGTCGGCCTGTTAATCGCGGTACCCACCGGAGAGCGGGCCGTCCGATGGAAAAGTGGCCAGCTTTCGGGGATTTGCCCGCGTCCTGCGGGGTATGCCGGCCGACGGTAGAGACTTTAAGTCGACGGGAGGGACAGAATGTCCGGAACCCTGGCGGCGCGGCAGGTCGATATCGGCGACGCGGTGACAGATATGTGGAGATCGGTGCTCTTGTTCATACCAAGGGCTATCGCGTTCATCGCCATCCTCGTTATCGGCTGGATTGTCGCCCGATCAGTACTGAAGATCGTTGACACGGTGCTGGAGCGCATCGGTTTCGACCGCGTCATTGAGCGCAGCGGGATCGGGCGCGCGCTGGAGCGGACCAAGTACGACGCGAGCGACGTCCTGGCGAAGCTGGCCTACTACGCGGTGCTGCTCTTCACTCTGCAGCTTGCGTTCGGGGTCTGGGGGCCCAACGCGATCAGCAGCCTGATCAGTGCGGTGGTGGCGTGGCTGCCGCGGGCCTTCGTCGCGATCGTGATCGTGATTGTCGCCGCCGCGATCGCCAATGCGGTCCGCGACCTCGTCAGCGGAGCTCTCGGCGGGCTCTCCTACGGGCGGGTGGTCGCCAACGCCGCGGCGATCTTCATCCTGGCGCTCGGGGTGATCGCGGCGCTGAACCAGGTCGGTATCGCCACCACGGTGACCACTCCGGTCCTGATCGCGGTGCTGGCCACGGTGGCGGGCATCCTCATCATCGGTGTCGGCGGCGGTCTGGTGCGCCCGATGCAGCAGCGGTGGGAAGGCTGGCTGCAGCGGGCAGCCGCGGAGTCGCAGATGATCCGGGAGCGGGCCCAGGCGCAAACTGCCGGCCGCAGCGACACGCAGCGACAGATGGCGGAACAACAGGCGGCGGAGCGGGCCAAGGCGTCGGCCATGGCTGGCGGGGGCACGCAGACACCTAACGAACCCGGTCATGGCGCTCCGCCGAGCGGGATGCCCACCGGCTCGAGCCCGGGCCAGGGCAGCGTCTACCAGTCGGGGGGCGCTGGTGGACAGCGTGGTTCGGGGGGTGGCGACACGCACCGCGGTTGACCGCCCGATGCCGATCCACGGTTTGAGGTGCCGCCGGAGGCGGCACCTCAAACCTGTTCCTAGGGTCGTTTCGGCAGCCGCCGGATCCGGCATTCGTGGCGGGATTGATGCGAGGGTGCTATTGAGGCTGGAGGTCGCGGGCGAGAACGCAGACAGCCAGCAACCGGAGCAGCACCCAGTCCGGCTCGGACCAGTCCACCGGGTCAGTCGTGGCCTGCCAGCCATGCTCGATCGCGGCATCACATACGCCCTCGGCATAGCCGGCGAGCGTGACCGGAGTGAACGACCGCCGGCCGACCGCCAGGAAGTCGGCCAGGACCAGTTCCCCAGAGGTGGCGGCTGCGGCGGCATTTCCTCCGAGGCGATCGCGAACAGCAGCTGCATGCTGATCGACCATGGCCCGCAGTGCAGGTTGGCGAGCAGCTGCGGCCAACCCGGCGGAGCCGATGGAGGCCATCAGCGTGTCCAGCACGGAGCGGGCCGAGCGGATCGTCGTATGCCTGGCCAGGGCACCCAGCAGCCCATTCATCCGATCGGGCCCGACTGGTTGCCAGCGGGGCGCCGCCGCGTCTGGTCGTCGGCCAGAATGACCGCCGCGACCATCAGGGTCACGCAGAGACTGAACAACCATGAGGCGTCGGCGAGCAGCCATGCGGAGACGGGAGCCTGCAGCGCGGCGAGCACAAAGCCGAGCCAGGCCAGCTGACGCAGGGAGAGAAGACCGGGAGCTTGGTGCATCCCGAAATTCTGCCGCGTTCGTCAGCGATCGCCCTCGGCCGAACGGTCGATTAAATATGATCTGTCTGGATTAGAGGGGTGATGTCGGGCACATGTAGTTCCGCGCTCCCTCCGGCCCGGCCTAGAGAGCTAATGCGGACCGTTACGTCCGGTTGTCGAGGGGCGGTAGGGGCGGTCCGGGTCAGTGGCATACGGGTCATGAGTGGCGGCCTCCGGCCCGTGGCCGAACGCCGACTCCTCCCCGGCCTGGTTGCCGGAGACATCGTCAAGTTGCCCGTCCAGCGCCGGGGTGCCCATCGCCCGTTCCAGTTCCCGCAGCGGCAGGCGCTCCTCGTCGCGCCAGACGCCGTCCTTGTCGGTCATGCCTTCGGGGTACCCG
>DASULK010000023.1:0-20228 GCA_036278255.1 Micromonospora sp. | reverse complement strand
ATCCCTTATCCCTGGTGGGCGTCGCCGAGGTCGCGCGGGGTGGTGCCGGTGGCGGTGATGCCCCGCGCGCAGGTCGCGCCCGGCTCCACGCTGGCGTGCAGGCGCAGCGCCTTGATGAATTCGTCGATCCGGTCGTCGTTGGCGTTGTCGACCTTGAGCTGGTAGCCCCACGCCTGCAGCGAGACCGGCTTGTCCAGGTTCTCCACCGGGCTCATCAGCATGTACTCGTTGCCCCGGACCTTCTTGGCGAGGACCTCGACCTGCTCCGCCGACAGGTCCGAGCGGTAGGTGACCCAGACCGCGCCGTGCTCCAGGCTGTGCACCGCGTGCTCGTTGGCGATGGGGGCGTCGTAGATGTCACCCATGCAGTTCTGCCAGATGCCGTTGTGCGGCCCGGCGACGGGCGGCAGCACCGAGTAGGTGATCGGCCCGGGCCGGTGGTCGCCCTGCCCCGACATCTCCGGGTCCGACTCGCGGTAGTTGGCGATCCCGCTGATGGCCTCGGCCCGCTCCTGCCACGATTTGGCGCCGTTGTACGCCGCCCAGCCGCCGTAGCCGATGATGCCGACAGCGAGCACCCCGACCGCGATGAAGAGCGCGATCGGGCCCCAGGCCCGCTCCTGGCTGACCTTGATCGGCTTGATCGGTTTGCGGGGGCCGCCCCCCGCCCCGCTGCTGGTCCGGCGGGCGCTGGAGCTGGCCTTGCTGGTCGAGGTCTTACCGGACGTGCCCTTGGCGGCTGACCCGGGCTTGGCACTGCCCGGCGACTTCTTTCCGGTGCTGACCACAGACGGGCGGCGCTGATCGCCGGCCGGAGTGCTGATGCTCATGGTGCCTCGTCAGGTCGATGATCACGGGGGTGGGCGGTCCGGGTGGCGCGTCGGGTTTCCGCCATGGGGGCCTGAGTCTACCCCCGGCTAACATGTTTCAGTGACTCCCGCCAAGCTGGCCGACGCCGTACTCGCCGCCGCCCGTTCCCTCCTCACCGAACGGGGGCTCGACCCTGCCGCGCTGCCGGCCTCGACGTCGGTGGAGCGACCCCGCAACCCCGAGCACGGTGACTACGCCTCCACCCTCGCCCTGCAGCTGGCCAAGAAGGTCGGGCTGCCGCCGCGGGAACTCGCCGGTGCGCTGGCCGAACGTCTGCGCCAGGCCCCCGGAGTCAAGTCGGTGGAGATCGCCGGGCCGGGCTTCCTCAACGTCCGCCTCGAAGCGGCCGCCGCCGGGCAGCTTGCCCGCGTCGTCGTGCAGAGCGGCAAGGTGTACGGCCGCAGCGACACCCTCGCCGGCCAGAAGATCAACCTGGAGTTCGTCTCCGCGAACCCCACCGGCCCGATCCACCTGGGCCACACCCGCTGGGCGGCGGTGGGCGACTCGCTGCGCCGGCTCCTCACCGCGGCCGGCGCCGAGGTGACCAGCGAGCACTACGTCAACGACGCCGGCGCGCAGATCGACCGGTTCGCCCGGTCGGTGCTCGCGGCGGCGAAGGGGGAACCGACCCCGGAGGACGGGTACGCGGGCGAATACATCGGCGACATCGCCCGGCAGATCCTCGCCGAGCACCCCGACGCGCTCGACCTGCCCGACGACCAGATGCGGGCGCTCTTCCGGGACGAGGGCTACCGGCTGATGCTCGCCGAGATGCAGGCCAGCCTGGCCCGGTTCGGGGTCAACTTCGACGTCTGGTTCTCGGAGCAGAGCCTGCACGCCAGCGGCGCGGTCGAGCACGCCCTCGACACGCTGCGCAAGCAGGGGCACGTCTACGACTTTGAGGGCGCGATCTGGCTACGTACCACGGATTTCGGGGACGACAAGGACCGGGTGCTGATCCGCAGTAACGGCGAGAAGACCTACTTCGCCGCCGATTCGGCCTACTACATCAACAAACGTGAGCGCGGCTTCGACAAGTGCATCTACCTGCTCGGCGCCGACCACCACGGCTACGTCAACCGGCTGCGCGCCGTCGCCGCCTGCGCCGGCGACGACCCGGACTTCAACATCGAGATCTTGATCGGCCAGCTGGTCAACCTGGTCCGCAACGGGGTCCCGGTACGCTTGTCGAAGCGGGCCGGCAACGTGATCACCCTCGATGAACTCGTCGAGGCGGTCGGGGTGGACGCCGCGCGGTACTCGCTGGCCCGCTCGTCAACCGACTCGCCGCTCACCCTCGATATCGAGGTCATCACGCGGCAGTCCAACGACAACCCGGTCTACTACGTGCAGTACGCGCACGCCCGGATCGCCTCCCTGCTCCGCAACGCCGCGGAGCTGGGGATCACGCGGGGTGAGGACTTCGATCCCGCGCTGCTCGATCACGAGCGGGAGAACGACCTGCTCAAGACGCTCGGCGAGTTCCCCTCCGTGGTCGCCACCGCGGCCGAACTGCGGGAACCGCACCGGATGGCGCGCTACCTGGAGGAGCTGGCCGGCACCTACCACCGGTTCTACGACGCCTGCCGGGTCCTGCCCCAGGGCGATGAGCCGGTGACCGATCTCACCCATGCCCGGCTCTGGCTGGTCGAGGCGTCCCGCACTGTGATCGCCAACGGCCTCGATCTCCTGGGAGTCTCGGCCCCCGAGAGGATGTAAAGCATGAGGGCTCATGAAGCCGGCGCGCTGCACGGCGTCCTCGGCAGCCGCGGGCCGGAGTGGCTGCGGACCCCCGAGGATGTCAACGCGCTGGTGCCACAGCTGTGGCCGCGCGGGGTCGTGCGGAATGCCGCCGGGGTGCTCACCGTCGGCGGCCTCGACGTGCGCGAGCTCGCGGCCCGTTTCGGGACGCCCGCGTACCTGCTCGACGAGGGGGACCTGCGGGCGCGCTGCCAGGACTTCCGGGCGGCCTTCGCCGACTACGACATCTACTACGCCGGCAAGGCCTTCCTCTGCCGGGCCGTGGTACGGGTCATCGCGGAGGAGGGGCTCTCCCTCGACGTCTGCACCGGCGGCGAACTGCGCACGGCCCTCGACGCCGGCATGCCGGCGGAGCGGATCGGGTTCCACGGCAACAACAAGTCGGTCGATGAGCTGGCCCGCGCCCTCGATGCGGGGGTGGGGCGGATCATCGTCGACTCGTTCGATGAGATCGACCGCCTGACCGAGCTGGCCCGACAGCGCGGGGTGCGCCCCGCGGTGCTGGTCCGGGTGACGGTGGGGGTCGAGGCGCACACCCACGAGTTCATTGCGACCGCCCACGAAGACCAGAAGTTCGGTTTCTCGCTCGCCGGCGGGGCGGCGGCCACCGCGGCCTTCCGGATCCTCGACGAGGGCGTGCTGGAGCTGCGCGGTCTGCACTCGCACATCGGTTCGCAGATCTTCGACACCAGCGGCTTCGAGGTGGCTGCCCGGCGGGTGCTCGGCCTGCAGTCGCAGATCCGGCAGGCCCGCGGCGTGGAGCTGCCGGAGCTGGGCCTGGGCGGCGGGTTCGGCATCGCCTACACCACCCAGGATGATCCGGCTTCACCGCAGGACCTTGCCAAGCGGCTCACCAAGATTGTGGCGGGGGAGTGTGAGGCGCTGCGGCTGGAGGTGCCGCGGCTCTCCATCGAACCGGGCCGGGCGATCATCGGGCCGGCCATGTTCACCCTCTACGAGGTCGGCACGGTCAAGGACGTCGATGGCATCCGCACCTACGTCAGCGTTGACGGCGGGATGAGCGACAACATCCGCACCGCCCTGTACAGCGCCTCCTACTCGGCGACGGTCGCCTCACGTGCGTCGGCCGCCGCCCCGGTCCTCGCCCGCGTGGTGGGAAAGCATTGCGAGTCCGGGGATATCGTGGTGAAGGATGAATTCCTGCCCGCCGACGTGCAGCCCGGAGATCTTCTCGCAGTGCCCGGCACGGGTGCCTACTGCCGGAGCATGGCCAGCAACTACAACCATGTTCCCCGGCCCCCGGTCATCGCCATCCGTGATGGCCAGGCGCGCGTCATCGTCCGGCGGGAAACCGAAGATGATCTACTTGCCTTGGATGTTGGATGAACAGTGCGTCGAATGCGTCCTCCGAGAGCGACAAACGCGGTGATCTCGGAACGCGGCCAGGTCGGATGCCCACTGGGCGTGCCACGCCCCCGGCCGGCACCGTGCGGGTGGCGCTTTTGGGGTGCGGCACGGTCGGCACCGAGGTCGTACGTCTGCTGAACCAGCAGTCCGCCGATCTGACCGCCCGTGTCGGCGCCAAGATCGAACTGGTTGGTATCGCCGTGCGCCGCCTGGGCCGCGAACGTGGGCCGCTGCCGGTCGACCCGGCGCTCTTCACCACCGACGCGCTTGGCCTGGTCAAACGGGACGACGTCGACGTGGTGATCGAGGTGGTCGGGGGCATCGAACCCGCCCGCACCTGGCTGGTCGAGGCGCTACGAGCCGGTAAGAGCGTGGTGACCGCGAACAAGGCGCTGCTCGCCGAGGATGGCGCGGCCCTGCACGACGCCGCCGCCGAAGGCGGCGCGGACCTCTACTACGAGGCGGCGGTCGCCGGGGCGATCCCGCTGCTGCGCCCGCTGCGGGAATCGCTGCACGGCGACCGGATCACCCGGGTCACCGGCATCGTCAACGGCACCACCAACTTCATCCTCTCCGCCATGGACGCCACCGGCGCCGGCTTCACCGAAGCTCTGGACGAAGCCACCGCGCTGGGGTACGCCGAGGCCGACCCGACCGCGGACGTGGAGGGCTTCGATGCGGCGGCCAAGGCCGCGATCCTGGCGTCGCTGGCCTTCCATACCCGGGTGAACGCTGCCGACGTGCACCGGGAGGGCATCACCGAGGTGACCGCCGCCGACGTGGCCAGCGCCCGGGCGATGGGGTGCACCATCAAGCTGCTCTGCATCGCATCGCGCGGCCCCGACATCGCCGGAACCGAGTCGATCAGTGTCCGGGTCCACCCCGCGATGATCCCGCGGAGCCACCCGCTGGCCAGCGTCGGTGACGCCTTCAACGCCGTCTTCGTCGAGGCCGAGGCGGCCGGACAGCTCATGTTCTACGGTCGGGGCGCCGGTGGCGCAGCGACGGCGAGTGCCGTCCTCGGTGACCTCGTCGCGGTGGCCCGCAACCGGCTCGCCGGGGTGGCGGCGGCCAGCGAGTCGGCCTACGCGGACCTGCCGATCCGGCCGATGGGGGAAGTGGTCACCCGCTACCACATCAGCCTCGACGTCGCCGACCGTCCGGGCGTGCTGGCCGCGGTGGCCGGAGTCTTCGCCAAGCACGGTGTATCGATCGAGACGGTTCGGCAGGCGCCGGCTGGCGAGAAGAGGGCAGCCGGCCGGACCGGCCCGGCCGGTCCGAGTGACGACGCCGTTCTGGTGATCGTCACCCACGGTGCGCCCGATGCCGCATTGGCGGCGACCGTGGCGGACCTTCGTGGCCTGGAGATCGTGCGCTCCATCGCCAGTGTGCTGCGGGTCGAGGGCGGCCAGTAGGAAACGGTGAATCACCGTTGATCGACAGGAGAAGGACATGTGGCGGGGTTTGATCGAGGCGTACCGGGATCGACTGCCGGTGACCGACACCACGCCGGTTATCAGCCTCGGCGAAGGCAACACCCCACTTCTGCCGGCACCGGTGCTCTCGTCCCGGATCGGCAGCGACGTCTACCTCAAGGTGGAGGGGGCCAACCCGACCGGTTCATTCAAGGACCGTGGCATGACCGTCGCCGTCTCCACCGCGGCCGAGGCCGGCAACAAGGCCATCATCTGCGCCTCCACCGGTAACACCAGCGCCTCGGCCGCCGCCTACGCTGCGCGGGCCGGGCTGACCTGCGCGGTGCTGGTGCCCGAAGGCAAGATCGCGATGGGCAAGCTGGCTCAGGCCCTCGTCCACGGGGCGAAGCTGCTGCAGGTCGAGGGGAACTTCGACGACTGCCTCGCCTTGGCCGGGAAACTCTCCCAGGACTATCCCGTGGCGCTGGTCAACTCGGTCAACGTCGACCGGCTGCACGGCCAGAAGACCGCCGCCTTCGAGATCGTCGAGGCGCTCGGCGACGCGCCGGACCTGCATTGCCTGCCGGTCGGCAACGCCGGCAACATCACCGCCTACTGGATGGGGTACCAGGAGGACCTCGCGGCGGGCCGGGCCACCCGTGCACCCAAGATGTACGGCTTCCAGGCCGCCGGCGCCGCGCCCATCGTCAACGGCGCGGTAGTCGACGAGCCCTCCACCATCGCCACCGCCATCCGGATCGGCAATCCGGCGAGCTGGACGAAGGCCCTGGCGGCGCGGGACGCCTCCGGCGGTCTCATCGCCGCCGTGACCGACCGGGAGATTCTGGCCGCCTACCGGCTGCTCGCCCGCGAGGTGGGCATCTTCGTCGAGTTGGGCAGCGCCGCGAGTGTCGCCGGGCTGTTGCAGCAGGCGGCCGCGGGCCGGGTGCCGCGGGGCGCGACGATCGTCTGTACGGTGACCGGGCACGGCCTCAAGGATCCGGAGTGGGCGATCTCCACCGCGCCCGCCCCCATCACCATCAACAATGACGCGCTCGCTGCCGCGCGCGCCCTCGATCTCGCCTGACGTTGCCGTCAGGCGTCGCCCCGCTCCGCAAGAGCCGGGTCGGCCGCTGACTCCGCAGCTGCCTGGATGACCAGCGTGTTCGCCCGGTCGAGGGTACGCAGGTCGTCGAGGGAGAGCCGGTCGAGAAGTTTCTGCATCCCCTCGATGCCGGCCGTCGCCAACCGGTCCACCAGTTGGCGGCCGGCCGGGCTCAGCTCGACCCGGCGTACCCGCCGATCGTGCGGATCCTCCCGGCGGAGGACGAGGTCCTGCGCCACCAGCCGGTCCACGATGCCGGTGACGGTCGCCAGGCTGACCCCCATGGCGCGGCTGAGTTCCTGGCCGCCGGCACCACCCTCGAGGGAGAGCAGGAGCAGGAGCCTCAACTGCGGCACGGTCAACTGCAGCGAGAAGAACGGATGGGACCGGTCCCGGATGAACATCCGTTGCATCTCACTCTGCGCGGCCATGATCCGGGCGATGAGTTCCTCCCGGTCGCTCCTCACGCGCACTTCCTCCTGTTGCCGGCCACCGCGGGCCTTCGTGTAGCTGCCCCCCGCTCCGCCCACCAACGGCTCTCCGTCTGCCGGATTGTCGCCGTCGAAGAGCGGTCTCCGGTTGGGCGCGAAGACGAGTAGCTGGTCACGACGCTACCAGACACCCCATGGCGGGCTGACTTTTAGCATCAGGCAAACTATTGGCGCTGAGCTAACCATCTGAGAGAGAGCCCGCCGATGTCGTTGCTCGCCCGATTCAGTCTCGCCAACCGGAGCCTCGTCGCGCTGGTCACGGTCGTGATCGCCTTCTTCGGGGCGTTCGCGATCCCCTCGCTCAAGCAGCAGCTGCTGCCCTCCCTGGAGTACCCGGCGGCATTCATCATGGCGCCCTATCCGGGCGCCAACCCGGAGATCATCGAGCGTGAGGTCGCTGAGCCGATCGAGGATAGCGTCCGGGGCATCAACGGCGTGCAGACCATCTCCTCGACCTCCCGCGAGAACCTTGCCACCGTACTGGTGGAGTTCGACTTCGGCACCGACCTGACGATCGCGGTCAACCAGCTGCAGACCGCGGTCAACCGGATCTCGTCACAGCTGCCCGACAACGTCGACCCGACCGTCTTCACCGGCAGCACCGCCGACCTGCCCGTCATCGTGCTGGCCGCATCGGGCGGTGGGGACGAGCAGCAACTGGCCGCCAAGCTGGACCAGACGGTGGTTCCGCAACTGCGGGGCGTCGACGGCGTGCGCACCGTGGCGGTGACCGGGGCGCGGGAGCAGAACATCGTCATCACCCCCGACCCGGCCAAGCTGGCAGCGGCCCGGGTGCAGCCCACCGCGATCGGTACGGCGCTGCAGGCCAACGGCGTCGCCATCCCGGCCGGCACCGTCACCGAGGCGGAGAAGGGCCTGACCGTGCAGGTCGGTAGCCGGCTCACCAGCCTCGACGAACTGCGGTCCCTACCTCTCGCCACGGCCGGCAAGAAGCCGGTCACACTCGGCGATGTGGCCACGGTCGGGCAGAAGTTCGCCACCCCCACCTCCTACACCCGCACTGACGGCGTACCGAGCCTGGGCATCTCGGTGACCGCGACACCGGACGGCAACGCGGTGGAGATCTCCCGCGAGATCTCCGGGATGCTGGCCGACCTCTCCGCCACCTCCGGCACCGACCTCACCGTCGTCTTCGACCAGGCCCCCTTCGTCGAGCAGTCGATCGAGGCGCTCGGCACCGAGGGCGCACTCGGCCTGGTGATGGCCGTCCTGGTGATCCTGGTCTTCCTGCTCTCCGTACGCTCGACCCTCGTCACCGCGGTCTCCATCCCGCTCTCCGTGCTGGTGGCGTTGATCGCGCTCTGGATCGGCGATCACACCCTGAACATGCTCACCCTCGGGGCGCTCACCATCGCCATCGGACGAGTGGTCGACGACTCGATCGTGGTGCTGGAGAACATCAAGCGGCACCTGTCGTACGGGGAGGAGAGGCGTGCCGCCATCCTGCTCGGAGTACGGGAGGTCGCCGGCGCGGTGACCGCCTCAACCCTGACCACGGTGGCGGTCTTCGCCCCGATCGCGCTGGTCGGTGGCTTCGTCGGGCAGCTCTTCGCGCCCTTCGCCATCACCGTGACGGTGGCGTTGCTCGCCTCGCTCCTCGTGTCGTTGACCATCGTCCCGGTGCTTGCGTACTGGTTCCTCAAGCCGGCCGGGGGCAGCGACACCGAGCGGGCGGCGGTCCGGCGGGCCGCCGAGGAGAAGGAGCGGCGCAACCCGCTGCAGCGCGCGTATCTGCCGGTGATCGGTTTCGCGGTCCGGCGCCGTTGGGCCACCGTGGCGATCGGCCTGGTCGTGCTGCTCGGCACCTTCGCCCTCGCCGGGCGGTTGGAAACCAACTTCATCGACGAGTCGGGCCAGGACACCATCCGGGTCACGCAGAAGCTGCCGGTCGGCACCAGCCTGGCCGCAACCGACGAGGCGGCCCAGCAGGTCGAGGCGGTGCTGCAGCGGACCGAGGAGATTAAGTCGTATCAGGTCACCGTGGGTGGCGGCGGCATGTTCGCCTTCCTCGGCGGCGGCGGATCCAACACGGCCAGCTATTCGATCACCCTCGCCGAGGGGCACGACGCCGAAGAGGTGGGGGAACTGCTCCGCGACGAGCTCGGCGGCCTGAGTGGGGTCGGCGAGATCGGGGTCGGTGCGGAGGGCAGCCCCGGCTTCAACGCCAGCGAACTCCAGGTCATCGTCAAGGCCGGGGATCCGAAGGCGTTGGAGGCGGCCACCGAGCAGGTACGCCAAGCGTTCCTCGACACCCCGGACATCGCCGATGTGACCACCAGCGCCGCACAGAGCGTGCCGCGGGTCGAGGTGGCCGTGAATCGGGCCGCCGCGACCCGGGTCGGGCTCTCCGAGGCAGCCATCGGGCAGACCGTGGCGGCGGCGTTCCGGGGCAGCCCGCTCGGCCAGATCACCCTCGACGGCGGCACACAGAACATACTGCTGCGGTTCGGTGCCGCCCCGGCGAATCTGGCCGAGATTCAGGCCCTGCCGCTGAGTACCCCGGCCGGCCCGATCCCCCTCGGCCAGGTGGCGGAGGTGCGGCAGGTCGACGGGCCGATGGAGATCATCCGGATCGACGGCGGGCGCAGCATCACGGTCAGTGGCACCGCCACCCGCTCCGACGTCGGCGCGGTGACCGCCGCCTTGACCGAACGGCTGGAGGCGCTTGACCTGCCCGGCGACGCCAGCTACGAGCTGGGCGGGGTCAGCGCGGACCAGGCCGAGGCCTTCGCCGATCTCGGACTCGCCGTGCTCGCCGCGATCGCCATCGTCTTCGTGATCATGGTGGCTACCTTCCGGAGCCTGATCCAGCCGCTCATCCTGCTGGTCTCCATCCCGTTCGCGGCGACCGGCGCCGTCGTCCTGCTGCTGGCCACCGGTACGCCGCTCGGCGTGCCGGCGCTGATCGGCGCCCTAATGCTCGTCGGCATCGTGGTGACCAACGCGATCGTGCTGATGGATCTGATCAACCAGTACCGAGCCCAGGGCATGGGCATGCGGGAGGCGGTCGTCGAAGGCGGCCGGCACCGGCTCCGCCCCATCCTGATGACCGCGCTCGCGACCATCTTCGCCCTGCTTCCGATGGCGTTCGGGATCACCGGCAAGGGCGGGTTCGTCTCCCAGTCCTTGGCGATCGTGGTCATCGGCGGCCTGCTCAGCTCCACGCTGCTCACCCTGGTGCTGGTGCCGGCGCTCTACGCCATGGTGGAGGGCACCAAGGAGCGGTGGCGCGAGCGCCGTGGCCGGGGGGCCGTGCCGGCGCTGGCGGGGGCCGCCGCTTATGCCGGAAACGACAACGGTGGGCTCGGCTCCACCGCTCCATCCATGGCCGATGACTCCACGGATGGAGAAGCTGTGCCGCGGAACAGGCAGGCGATTTCCCGCCCCACCCCATCGGCGGCGTTGATCGACGGCACCGACCAGTTCGAGGTGCTGCGCCTGCCGAAGTCCCAGCGCTCGCCCCTACCCCCGACCGAGGAGAAATAGCGAGAGGGAGGCGCCCGTACGGTAGCGGTTCAACCCGGTGGCGGACCGGCAACGCATGCTCCGGGCACCGGGTAAGGTACCGGTACGTGGCGTCTCCCCTCTCGGTCCTTACCCGTAACCGGGACTTCCGCCGGCTCTTCGCCGCCCAACTCGTGGTCTTCGGCGCGGACTGGTTCGTCATGGTGCCGCTGCTGGTCCTGCTGCCCGAACTGACCGGGACCGGTGTCTGGGGAGCGTTCGTGCTGGCCGTCGACACCGGGATCGTGGCGCTGCTGCTGCCGTACACCGGCACCGTCGCCGACCGCATCGACCGCAAGAAAATTATGATGGCGGCCAATCTGGTCGCGCTCGTCACGATCCTGCTCCTGCTCGGGGTGCGCAGTGCCGCGACCGCGTGGCTCGCTCTCGTCGCCATCGGCGGGGTCGCTGCGGCCAAGGCCTTCTACTCGCCGGCGGCGCAGGCGGCGCTGCCGAACGTGCTGAAACCGGAAGAGTTGGCCGGCGGCAACGCTGTCGCCGGCTCGGCGTGGGGCACCATGACAGTTGTCGGCGCCTCGCTCGGCGGGGTGCTGAGCGCGGCCGTCGGCCCGTACGCCTGCTTCTGGATCGCCGCCGTCAGCCTGTCGGTGTCGGCCGGCATCGTCGGACTGATCCGTCGTCCTCTGCAGGCGCCGCGCGACACCGCGGCGCCGGTGCCGCGCACCTGGGTCGCGATCGGCGAGGCGCTGCGGTATATCGGGCACCGGCCCCGGGTACTCGCCTTGGTCACCGTGAAATCCGCGGTGGGCCTCGGTAATGGCGTCCTGACCGTCTTCCCGCTGCTGGCTGGGGTGTACGGCGTCGGTCCGGTCGGGACCGGCCTGCTCTTCGCGGTCCGGGGCGCCGGTGGTCTGGTCGGACCGATGTTCATGCGTCGGGTCATGAGCCGGCGGTCCTGGCTGCTGCCCGGGATGGCGATCTCCATGTCCGCCTACGGGTTGTCGTACCTGGGGGTGTCGCTGGTGACGTGGTTCCCCCTGGTGCTGCTCCTCGTCTTCGTCGCACACTTCGCCGGCGGCAGCAACTGGACGATGTCCTACTTCGCCCTGCAGTCCGAGGTGCCCGACCGGTTGCGCGGCCGGGTCTTCGCCACCGACATGATGTTGGCGACGCTCGCCATCTCGTTGAGCCAGTTGGGGGTGGCGGCCGTGGTTGACCATGTTGACGAGCGGGTCGTGCTGGCCGGCTGCGGCCTGGTCACTCTGATCTACGCGATCGGGTGGCGGATCGCCACCCGGAAGCTGTCGTTGGTCGACCCCGTTGTCGAGCCGGTGCAATAGCGGCGCTCAGCTACACGATGCGGCCGGCATCCCAGCGGAGTACCTCAATTCCCAGCCGGTAGGCGATGCTCCGACCGATATATGACCTGCATATGGCCTGGCATAGCATCAGCCGGTGCTCCCGTCCTTCATCTCCGAACCGGTCCGGGTCAAGGTACCGGCCACCAGCGCCAACCTCGGACCGGGTTTCGACGCGCTCGGGCTGGCGCTGGCGCTTCACGATGAGGTGACCGCGCGGGTCACCACCGGAGGCTGCCGGGTCGAAGTGACCGGAGAGGGTGCGGGCTCGCTCCCCACCGACGACACTCACCTGGTGGTACGCGCCATGCGGGCCACGTTCGACGTGCTCGGCGGAGATCCGGCCGGGCTGGCGGTTGAATGCCTCAACCGTATTCCGCAGGCACGTGGGCTCGGTTCGTCGTCGTCGGCGATCGTCGCGGGGGTGCTGCTCGCCCGGGGCCTGGTCGTTGACGGCACGCAGCGGCTCGACGATGCGGGTGCGCTGCGGCTGGCCGCCGAGATCGAGGGGCACCCGGACAACGTCGCGCCCTGTCTGCTCGGCGGATTCACCGTGGCGTGGGTCGAGGAGAGCGGTGCGCGTGCCGTCTCCCTCACCCCGGCGCCGGGCGTGCGGCCGGTGGTCTTCATCCCTGACGAGCGGGGGCTGACCACGACCGCCCGGGCCGCCCTGCCGGCCGCCGTCCCGCACGAGGACGCCGCCCGGAACGCCGGTCGCGCAGCCCTGCTGGTGCATGCTCTGAGCAGTGACCCGTCGCTGCTCTTCCCGGCGACCGAGGACCGGATTCACCAGGGCTACCGGGCACCGGGCATGCCGGGCAGCGCCGCCCTGGTTTCGGCGCTGCGGGAAGCTGGTGTGCCGGCGGTGATCAGCGGAGCGGGCCCGACGGTGCTGGCACTATCCGACCCGCCGGCGGGATTTGATCCGGGAATAGGTTGGACTGCCCGTAGGTTGGGGATAGATGTCATCGGTGCCCGGGGCCACGGGGGTAGACTGGGACACGCGGAGAGCGGGACCCTGTTGCCGCAGGTGGAAAGAGTTGATTAGGCTCTAAGACCTAGCACAGCCGCAAAGCACCGCGATCTCTCTGTGGGTCGGCGCACCCCGAAGCTTTCGGCGGTCAACCCGTCTCACTCCTGTCTCGGCCCACGCCGCAGTATCAGCAGGTCGTCGTAGGTGGCGAACCCGATTTTCGATGCTGGTGGGCCGGGAGACCGCCGAGCTGCCGTGTTACTGACCCGCCACGCACCACGCGAGCGGGTGCGCTGAGGCCGCCCGGCCCCCTAACTTTCGAACCGGGTAGCCCGGCCTTATCAAGGGAAGGAATCCATTGAGCGACACTACCGACGTGACGTCGGCTGCGACCAACGTCGCGGGCAAGGCTACGCCTGCCCGCCGTCGGCGCACCGGCACCGGCCTAGCCGCTCTGCTTCTGCCAGAGCTGCAGACCATGGCCGCGTCGCTCGGCATCACCGGTATCGCGCGGATGCGCAAGGGCGAGCTCATCGCTGCGATCTCCGAGCGCCAGGGCGGCACGGCTGCCGCAGGCGCCCCGCGTCCGCGGGCCGAGGTCGCTGCGGCGGCGGCTCCGTCCCGAGACGAAGTCCGCGTCGAGGTGCGCGACAGCGGCGAGCGGCCCGAAACCGAGCAGCAGGGCGGCGAGGTGACGCCGCCGGCGGCGGCCACCGGAACCGAGAAACCGGTCCGGACCTCCCGCCGGGCCAGCCGACCCGCTGGCGCTCCCGAGCCGCGTGCTGATGAGGCGGCCGAGGGTGAGCGGGCTGAGCGTGCTGAGCGGCCCAAGCGTGGTGCTGAGGCGGCGGAGCGGGCCGAGCAGGCTGAACGCGCCGAGCAGCCGGAGCGGGCTGAGCGGGCCGAGCGCGGCGAGCAGCCGGAGCGGGCTGAGCGGGCCGAGCGCGGCGAGCGTAACGGCCGTGACCGCGGTGAGCGGGGCCAGCGCGCCGAGCGTGAGACTGACGGCGACGACGAGGGCGAGAGCGGCGACAGGCGGCGCGGACGGCGCAGCCGCTACCGCGACCGGCGTCGTGGCCGCGGCGAGCGGGACGGCGAGGTCGGCCGCGAGCCGCAGGTCAGCGAGGACGATGTGCTCGTCCCGGTGGCCGGCATCGTGGACGTCCTGGAGAACTACGCCTTCATCCGCACCACCGGCTACCTGGCCGGCCCCAACGACGTCTACGTTTCGATGTCGCAGGTGCGCAGGCACGGCCTGCGCCGTGGTGACGCGGTCACCGGTGTTGTGCGTGCCACCCGCGAGGGTGAGCAGCGGCGGGACAAGTACAACCCGCTGGTGCGGCTCGACACCATCAACGGGATGGAGTCCGAAGAGGCGAAGCGCCGTCCGGAGTTCTACAAGCTGACTCCGCTCTACCCACAGGACCGGCTGCGGTTGGAGACCGACCCGCACATCCTGACCACCCGGGTCATCGACCTGGTCATGCCGATCGGCAAGGGGCAGCGTGCGTTGATCGTTTCGCCGCCGAAGGCCGGCAAGACGATGGTGCTGCAGGCGATCGCCAACGCGATCACCCAGAACAACCCCGAGTGCCACCTCATGGTTGTGCTGGTGGACGAGCGGCCCGAAGAGGTCACCGACATGCAGCGCTCGGTCAAGGGCGAGGTCGTGGCGGCCACCTTCGACCGTCCGCCGCAGGACCACACCACGGTGGCGGAACTGGCGATCGAGCGGGCCAAGCGCCTGGTCGAGCTGGGCCATGACGTGGTGGTGCTGCTCGACTCGGTGACCCGGCTCGGCCGTTCCTACAACCTGGCGGCTCCGGCCAGCGGCCGGATCATGTCGGGTGGTATCGACTCGACCGCGCTCTACCCGCCCAAGCGTTTCCTGGGGGCGGCCCGAAACATCGAGAATGGCGGATCACTGACCATCATCGCCACCGCCCTGGTGGAGACCGGATCCATGATGGACACCGTCATCTTCGAGGAGTTCAAGGGCACCGGTAACGCGGAGCTGAAGCTGGATCGGAAGATCGCCGACCGGCGGGTCTTCCCGGCGATCGACATCCACCCGTCCGGCACGCGCAAGGAGGAGATCCTGCTCGCGCCGGAGGAGTTGGCGATCACGCACAAGCTGCGCAAGGTACTGCACTCCCTGGATTCCCAGGCGGCGTTGGACCTGCTGCTGGACAAGCTCAAGCAGACCCGGACCAACATCGAGTTCCTGATGCAGATCGCCAAGTCGACCCCGGGAGAGTAACCGGAGCAACCCCACCAGAGCAGTGGGACGTGAGCCGGGCCGTGTATGCGGCCCGGCTCCTTCGTCGCTGCGTACCTTCCGGTCAGAAGTCGCCGTCGGCGACCTGGAAGACGGTCAGGCCGAGATCCCGCCACATCCGCACCACCTGCAGCCGGTCGTCGAAGACGCCGAGCACCTGGTACCGGTCGCGGATCTCCCGCTCGAAGATCTCCCGCTTGACCACCGTGTCCTTCCGCCGGTCACCGACCGCCCGCATGTGCAGGGCGAGGTACGGCACCCCGACGTGCCGCTCCAGCCAAGCTTCGGTCTCAGCACGCGCCGAGGCGTCCCGACCGGAGCAGTAGACGATGCCGTGCCCGGTCGCGTTCATGGCTTTCACCGCCGCAATGACGGCGTGGTTGGGCTGGTCCTCGCCGACCCGGCTCATGTCGTACGGGCTGCGCCCCGCCAGCAGGGCGACGGTGCCGTCGATGTCGACCAGCACGATCTTCGGCGCCTGCTCCGGTGGGTTATAGACCGCCGCCGGGCCGCCCGGCGCCACGGTGGGGATCGGCAGCGGTAGTGTGCGCCCGGCGAGATAACGCTCGTGCAGTCGTCGGATCGCCTCCTCGCCGACCCGGTCGTCAGGTGGCCGGTTGGCGTCGCGGCGCAGGCACTCCTCCAACGGGACGTCGGTGAAGTCGTGCACCTCGAAGGAGGCGCCGAAACGGGCGGCCAGTTCCGCCCACTCCCGCACGGTCCGGGCCCGTAGGTTGGTGTCGTCGATGACCACGTCGACCCGGGCACGCAGCAGCGCCTCGACCTGTGCCCGCTGCACCGCGGTCACCTGGCCTTCCGCCCACTGGGTGAACAATCGGGCACCGTGCAGCATCCGGCGCAGGTCGTCCCGGTTGACCCGGACCACCGTCGGTTGCAGCTTCCGAGCGAAGGTCGTCTTGCCCGAGGCGGGTAACCCCCGGGTGATGATCATGCGGGTCATCGGCCACTCCGTGCGGTTGATCTCACCGTACGGGTTCCCCGCCCCTGCCCGGGGAATGCGTGGCCCGGCCGGCATGTTGACCATCACGGGTACCGGTGTGCGGCCCGATTTCCGACCCGGACAGGCAGCATGGCACACTGGTCAATCGGCCATGGGTTCCGGTTCACGCCTGAGTTTGTGTGCATGGGCACGACGAGCAGTGACGGCGACCCGGCGACCATCACGAGAGGACCGACGCGACATGAAGCCCGACATCCACCCGGAGTACGTCAAGACCGAGGTCCGGTGCTCCTGCGGTAACACCTTCACCACCCGCAGCACCGCCAAGAGCGGCGTCATCCACGCTGACACCTGCAGTGCTTGCCACCCGTTCTACACCGGCAAGCAGCGCGTGCTCGACACGGAGGGCCGGGTCGCGAAGTTCCAGCAGAAGTACGCCAAGGTTCAGGGCAAGAAGGCCAAGTAGCTATCTGGATGACGCCCGCCCCGGCAGAACCGGGGCGGGCGTCATCGGCTTGTTTACGGCATGGTTCACCAGCGGAGGGAGGCGGTGGCATGAGCAGGGAGCGGTTGACCGGGCTCCTCGAGGAGTATGCGGAGCTGGAGAAGCGGCTCGCCGATCCGGCGATCCACGCCGATCAGGCCACAGCGCGCCGGGTGGGGCGCCGCTTCGCCGAGCTGGCACCGCTGCACAAGGCCGCCGGTGACTTGGAGCAGGCTCGGGCGGATCTGGCGGCGGCCCGTGAACTGGGCACCGAGGACCCCTCCTTCGCCGCCGAAGCGGAGCAGCTCGCCGCCGGGCTGCCGGCGCTGGAGCAGCGCCTGGCCGAACTGCTGATCCCGCGTGACCCGCATGACGCCAAGGACGTGATCCTGGAGATCAAGGCGGGCGAGGGAGGCGAGGAGTCGGCGCTCTTCGCCGGCGACCTGCTGCGGATGTATCTGCGCTACGCCGAGCGGTGCGGCTGGGTCACCGAGGTGATCGATGTCCAGGATTCCGACCTGGGCGGGATCAAGGACGCCTCACTGGCGATCAAGACGCGGGGCATGCCGGACGGCGGCAACGGCGTCTGGTCGCGGCTGAAGTGGGAAGGGGGCGTGCACCGGGTGCAGCGGGTGCCGGTCACCGAATCACAGGGGCGCGTCCACACCAGCGCCGCCGGGGTGCTGGTGCTGCCGGAGGCCGAGGAGATCGATGTGACCCTCGACCCCAACGACCTGCGGATCGATGTCTACCGCTCCTCCGGTCCCGGAGGCCAGTCGGTGAACACCACCGACTCCGCGGTACGGATCACCCATGTGCCGACCGGCATCGTGGTCTCCTGCCAGAACGAGAAGAGCCAACTGCAGAACCGGGAGCAGGCGCTGCGGATCCTGCGCGCCCGACTGCTGGCCATGGCCCAGGAGCAGGCCGACGCCGCCGCCGCCGATGTCCGTAAGGCGCAGGTGCGGACGGTTGACCGGTCCGAGCGGATCCGCACCTACAACTTCCCCCAGAACCGGATCACCGATCACCGCATCGGTTACACCGGCTACAACCTCGACCTCGTGCTCGACGGTGAACTGGACGGGGTCCTCGAGGCGTTGGTCGAGGCCGACCGGACGGCACGGCTGGCGGGCGAGACCGAACTCTCCCGCCGCTGATCCTCGATACGAGCTTGCGGAAACCCATCGGCCGACGTGGTGCACGAGGCACCGTTTGGTGGGACGGGCGCCGCAGGGACCGGCGATGATGGGATCGTGACCGACCGCGACGAGCAGCACCTGGTGAAGACCGAACGCATCGAGCCGTCGGGGGCGATCACCCTCGCGGCCAGCGCACTGGCCACCGCGGGGGTCGCCTCGCCCCGGGCCGAGGCGGAGTGGCTGGCGGCGTACGTGCTGCAGGTCCCGCGCGGTCGGTTGGCGCTCACCGACGGTTTCACCCCCGGACAACTGGCGGGCTTCAACGAACTGGTGGCCCGGCGGTCCCGCCGGGAGCCGTTGCAGCACCTGGTCGGCTCGGCGCCCTTCCGCTACCTCGAGCTGGCCGTGGGGCCGGGCGGCTTCGTACCCCGCCCGGAGACCGAACTACTCGCCGGCTGGGGCATCGAAGCAGCGCGGACGGCGGCACAGGGCGACACCATCGTCGTCGATCTCTGCAGCGGCACCGGGGCGATCGCGCTGGCGGTGGCGAACGAAGTGCCTGCCGCGCGGGTGGTGGCGGTGGAACGCTCCGCGCCGGCGCTCGACTGGCTGCGGCGCAACGCCGCCGACCGGGCCGCCGCCGGGGACCGGCCGATTCAGGTGGTCGCCGCCGACGTCACCGACCCGAATCTCCTCGACGACCTGGTCGGCCGGGTCGACGTGCTGCTCTGCAACCCGCCGTACGTCCCGGCCGGCACCGCCGTCCCGCCGGAGGTCGCCGACCACGACCCGGCGGAGGCGGTCTTCGGCGGCGTCGACGGTCTCGCCATCATCCGACCGGTGATCGCGCGGGCGGCGGTGCTGCTGCGCCCCGGCGGGGCGTTGGGCGTCGAACATGACGACACCCACGCCGAAGCGGTGCCGGCGCTGCTGCGGGCGATCGGCTGTTTCACGGAGATCGTGGATCACCACGACCTCGCCGGGCGACCCCGGTTCGTCACAGCGAGACGGACGGCTACCGATGGCGCCGCGGCGGTGGCGTGGCAGACTGGCTCATCGTGAAGCTCTATGACTGCCGGACCCGGGTTGATCGCGACCGGGGCATCGAGGCAGCGATCGAGGCGGTCAAGAACGGTGAGCTGGTCGTGCTACCGACCGACACGGTCTACGGGCTCGGGGCGGATGCCTTCACCGCGTACGCGGTCAAAGCCCTGCTCGATGCGAAGGGGCGCGGACGACAGGTCCCCCCGCCCGTCCTGGTCGGTTCCCGGCACACCCTCGACGGCCTGGTGGTCACGTTGCCGCGGGCCGCCCGTGACCTGGTCGCGGCGTTCTGGCCGGGCGCGCTGACCATCGTGCTGGAGCATGCGCCCAGCCTGCAGTGGGACCTCGGCGAGACGGCCGGCACGGTGGCGGTCCGGATGCCGCTGCACCCGGTCGCGCTGGAGGTGCTCCGCGAGACGGGACCGATGGCTGTCTCGTCGGCCAACAAGCACGGTGAGCCGGCCGCGGTGACCGCGGAGGAGGCGAGCGCACAACTCAGCTACCTGGTGCGGGTCTACCTGGAGGCCGGCCCCTGCCCGGATCCGGTGCCGAGCACGATCGTTGACGTCACCGGGGAGGTGCCCCGCCTGCTGCGGGAGGGTGCCATCCCGGTGGAGAAGTTGCGGGATGTGGTCCCCGACATCGAAAGCGGGGTGTCCTGAATGCCACCGTTCACGGTCCTCCACGTCTGCATGGGCAACATCTGCCGCTCGCCGATGGCCGAGCGGCTGCTGGTACACGCCGTCCGTACCCGGCTGGCCCGCTCCGCGGCCGGCCCAGGCGCGGAAGCGGTGCCCGCCCCCGAGGAACTGGTGCTCAGCCACAGCACCGGCACCGGAGGCTGGCACGCCGGCGACGACATGAATCCGCCGGCAGCCCGCCAGCTGCGCGCCCGGGGCGCTGACCCCACCGGATTCCAGGCCCGCAAGCTGGGCGCGGAGCATATCGAGGCCACGGATCTGGTGCTGACCGCCACCGCCGACCAGGCGGAGTACGTGGTGGCGCTGCGCCCCGACGCGGCGGCGCGCACCTTCGTCCTCGGCCACTTCGGCCGGCTGCTGAACAGCATCGACGCCGCGGCCCTGCCGCCGTCCGCACCCACCCCCCAGGCGGTGTACGCCCGCGGGATCGCCCTGGTGGCCGCGGCCGACGACGCCCGGCGCGGCGCGGCACCCCTGGTCGGCGATGACCTCGAGGACCCCTGGGGGCGGGGTGAGCAGTGCTTCATCCAGGTCGCCGATGAGATTGAAGAGACGCTCTATCCGCTCGCTGCCCTCCTGCTGCCTTAGCGCACAGCGAGCCAACCTGGTGCGGGGCCGCATCGGGTCAGCCACCTAGACTGCGAGGATGACCACCTTCTGGGGTCCGGATTTCGCCGAACTGGAGGCGACCGATCCGGAAATCGCCGGGGTTGTCGTTGGTGAGCTCGCCCGGCTGCGCAGCGGGCTGCAGTTGATCGCCAGCGAGAACTTCACCTCGCCTGCTGTGCTGG
>DASULK010000022.1:0-22534 GCA_036278255.1 Micromonospora sp. | reverse complement strand
CTCACCGTGCTCGCGATCCGGCGCACCGCCGTCCCGCTGGTCGAGGTGCGGTTGCGGATCCCGTTCGCCCAGGCCCATCTCGCCCGGGCGGAACTGCTTGCCCAGACGCTCTTCTCCGGTACCGGCTCGCGCTCCACCCGGAATATCGCTGTTGAACTGCAGACCGTCGGGGGCGGGCTGTCAGCCAACGTCGACCCGGACCGGCTGATGATCTCCGGCAACGGTCTGGTCTCCGGGCTGGACCGGATCCTGGAGGTCCTCGCGGACGTGCTCACCGCGGCCTCGTTCCCGGACGAGGAGGTCTCCACCGAACGGGACCGGCTCATCGACCGGATCCAGGTCGCCCAGAGCCAGCCCGCCCACCTGGCCCGGGTCGCGCTGCTCAAGCGGCTGTACGGCAAGCACCCGTACGGGGTGCAGACCCCCGAGCCGGACCAGGTGCGGGCGGTCGGTCCGGCCCACCTGCGGACACTGCGCACCGGCCGGGTGCACCCGGCCGGTGCGACCCTGGTGATCGTCGGTGATCTGTCACCGGCCAAGGTGCTCGACACCGCCGAGCGGATCCTCGGCGGGTGGGACGGTGCCGGCCAGCCGGCCGAACTGCCGCCCACGCCACCGCTGAAGCCCGGCCCGCTGCTGCTGGTCGACCGGCCCGGCGTGGTGCAGTCGTCGCTGCGCATGGCGCTGCCCGCCGTGCCACGCACCCATCCCGATCACGCCGCGCTGCAGTTGGCGAACCTGGTCTTCGGCGGCTACTTCTCTTCCCGATGGGTGGAGAACATCCGCGAGGACAAGGGCTACACGTACGGCCCGTACTCGCTGCTCGAGCACGCGGAGGCCGGATCCGTGCTGCTCGTCGCCGCGGAGGTGGCGACCGAGGTGACCGGCCCGGCGCTGCTGGAGACCCTCTACGAGTTGGGCCGGCTCGCGTCGCTGCCGCCCAAGGAGGACGAGTTGGAGCAGGCCCGGCAGTACGTGCTGGGCACCCTGCGGCTGGGCATGTCGACGCAGGCCGGCATCGCCGCGTTGGCGAGCATGTACAGCGGGTTCGGGCTGCGCTTGAACTTCCTCGCCGAATACGCTGCCCGGCTGGCCAGGACGACCCTCGACGAGGTGGCAGCTGCGGCGGCGACGTACCTGGCGCCGTCGCGGGCGGTCAGCGTCGTGCTGGGTGACGCCGAGCGGGTCGCCGGGCCGCTAGCCGCGTTGGCGCCGGTCGAGCAGCAGCCGGCGACGTGACCGGTCCGTACCCGGTCGGTCTGCCGCCGCTGGCCCGCTCGACCCTGGACCGCGCCGCATACCGGCGCACCGATCAGGAGTGGCTCGCCGCCGCGTGGCAGCGGTCCCGCGTGCTGGTGGTTGATACGGCCGCCGGGGGGTGCGCACTGGTCACGGGATCCGAGCGGCCCACGCTGGTGTTGCTCGAGCCGGGGGCCGCACCCGCGCCGGGCTTCTGCGGCCGGCTCTTCCTCGGCATCGAGCCGGACGGTGTGCCGGTCTTCGCGGTCGATGCGCCGCTGCCGGCTGTGCCCGGTGACACCCGCGCGGTGACGCTGCGGGAGGTCGGGCATCTGCTCAGCGACCGGGACGCTGGCCTGTTCAGCACTGCGGTGGCGTTGGCCAACTGGCACGCCCTGCACGCGTACTCGCCGATCACCGGTCGCCCCACGACGGTGGGGGAAGGGGGCTGGTGCCGGATCGACGGCGACGGCCGGCAGATGTGGCCGCGGACCGACCCGGCGATGATCGTGCTGGTGCACGACGGAGTTGCTGGACCGCACGGGCGGTGTCTGCTCGGCAACAACGCCGCCTGGCGCGCCGGTGACGGTAGCCGCCGCTTCTCCTGCCTCGCCGGTTACGTGGAGCCGGGCGAGTCGGCGGAGGCGGCGGTGGCTCGTGAGGTCGGCGAGGAGGTCGGGCTGGTCCTCGATCGGGTCGACTATGTGGTCAGCCAGGCGTGGCCGTTCCCCGGTTCGTTGATGCTGGGTTTCTTCGCCCAGGCCGATCCGGCCCGGCCGCTGCAGCTTGATCCGCAGGAGATCGCGCAGGCGCGGTGGTTCACGCGGGGGGAGATCGCCGCGCTGCTGGCCGGTGACCTGGTCGCGGCGGATGATGGCTGCCGGGTGACGCTTCCCGGGGCGGCCTCCATCGCTCACTACCTCGTCCACCGCTGGCTCGACGCCGCCTGACCCCCGATTCTCGGCGGGGAGAAGATCGGTCCAGCTGTAAAGAAGCCGACAGAATCTCTATCGAAAGAAGTCTTTCAAAAGGCTCCTTTCGAAGCTTACGCTTCGATGCATGGCTGAGTTTCCTATCCGGGACGTCGCCGACCCGCGTGTCCTACGCGCCCTGGCGCATCCGCTGCGGCTGCGCATCCTCGAGGCCGTCATGTTCAGCGGGCCGTTGACCGCGACACAGGTGGCGGAACTCGTTGACGAGAGCCCGGCCAACTGCTCCTGGCACCTGCGGCAACTCGCCCGCTACGGCTTCGTCGAAGAGGCCGGCGGCGGCACCGGGCGGCAACGGCCCTGGCGGTTCGTTGCCCAGGGGAACCGATGGGACGCCGGCGAAGAAGGGTCCGCACTGGCGGAGGCCGGCGACGCCGCCACCGAGGTCCTGTTGGAGATGGAATACCAGGCCTTGCGTGCGTGGATGCGGGTGCGGCGCGCCGAGCCAGCCCACTATCTGATCCAGTCCGCCGGATGGTGCACGCCCGAGGAGATGGCCGAGATGGGAGACGAGATCCGGAGCATCATCACCCGCTACATGAACCGCTTCACCGACCCGGCGAGCCGGCCCCCCGGCTCGCGGCCCGTGCGTTTCATCGCCTGGGGAATCCCGGCCCTGGGTCACCAAACCGATCAGCTCTGAGGAGGAAGCTGATGCGTGACATCCTGCGCCGCCCCGACTTCCGGCTGCTCTTCGCCGGGCTGGTCGCCAGCATGACCGCCGAGTCGATCCTGCTGCTCGCCCTCGCGGTCTGGGTCAAGGACCTCACCGGCTCTGACGGCATGGCTGGCACCACCATCTTCGCCGTGATGGCGCCGTTTGCCTTCGCCCCGATCGTCGGCTGGGTGGTCGACCGGTTCCGTCGCCGCCCCTTCTTCATCGCCCTCAACCTGGTCACCGCAGCGGTGCTCACCCCGCTCTACGCGGTCCGGGACCGCCACGACGTCTGGATCATCTTCGTCGTCGCCACCTGCTACGGGCTCTCCTTCCTTGCGCTCAGTGCGGTGCTCAGCGGGCTGATCAAGGAGATCGTCCCGGCTGACCTGCTCGCCGATGCCAACGGCGCGCTGCAGGCCGTCAAGCAGGGGCTCCGGCTGATCGGCCCGCTGGTCGGCGCGGGACTCTACGCCGCCGTCGGCGGCTGGACCCTCGCGACGGTCGGTGCGCTCGGCTTCTGCGCTGCCGCGGGCGTCGGTGCGCTGCTGCGAGTGCGGGAGGTCAAGCCGTCGCCGGGGGAGCTGCGCTGGGCCGCCGAGGTCACCGCCGGTATACGTCACCTGTTCGGCACGCCCGGTCTGCGCCGAGGTGTGCTCGGAGTGGCGTTGGCCATGCTGGTTGTCGGCTTCGGCGAGTCGCTGATCTTCGCCTACGTCGACCGGGGACTCGGCCGCGACCCCGCCTTCGTCGGCGTCCTGGCGACCATGATGGGGGTCGGCGGTCTCGTCGGCGGGCTGATCTCACCGAAGATCGTGCGTCGGATCGGTGAACTCGCCGCCCTCGCGATCGGAGTCGCTCTCTTCGTGCCCGCCGCCCTCGGCCTGATTTACCCGCAGCTCTGGCTCGGCATAGGATCGATGATGGTCTTCGGGTTCGGCCTACCCGTCGCCGTTGTGGCGATCAGCACCCTGATCCAGCGCGGCACCCCCGGCCCGCTGCTGGGCCGGGCCTCTACGGCGGCTGACGCGGTGATCGGCATTCCGCAGACCCTGTCGATTGGCACGGGGGCGGTGCTGGTGAGCCTGGTCGACTACCGGCTGATGTTCGCGGCGATGGCGGCTGTGATGATCGTCGCGGCGACGTACGTCTGGGCCGGACGTCGCCTGACGCCCCCCACCTTGATGCCGGAGCCGGCTCCCGACTCGGCGCCGGCCCCGGTCTAGCTCGTCAGGAGGTGGCGAGGTCAGCCAGCCGCTTCTTCACCTCGATGATCGACGGGTTGGTCATCGTGCTGCCGTCGGAGAAACGCAGTGTCGGCACCGTCTGGTTACCGCCGTTGACGTTCATCACGAACTCGGCGGCCGCCGGGTCCTGCTCGATGTCGACCACCTCGTGCTCGATGCCCTCCCGCGTCATCTGTGAACCGAGCCGGTGGCAGTAGCCACACCACGGCGTCGAATACATGGTCAACATCGTGTTGCCTCCCGGATGTGAAGGAAGTCCTTGATCGAACAGCCTAGAAGCCCCAACGTCAGGCGAAGCTGCGATGATGCCTGGCTGTGGTGGTTGACTCAAGGATGCAACGTGTGCTGGTCGGACTGGATCCCGAGCAGCGGGCGGCGGTGACCGCGCCCGCGGGTCCCGTCTGCATTCTCGCCGGCGCCGGAACCGGCAAGACCCGGGCGATCACCCACCGCATCGCCTACCGGGCGCTGACGGGGGAGATCGCCGCCCGGCATATCCTGGCGGTCACCTTCACCGCCCGGGCGGCCGCCGAGATGCGGGCCCGGCTCGCCACCTTCGACGTCCCCGGTGTGCAGGCGCGCACCTTCCACGCGGCCGCGCTACGCCAGGTGCGGTACTTCGCGCCCCGCCTGCTCGGGGGCAACGAGATGCCCGAACTGCTCGACAGCAAGGTCCGGCTGGTCACCCTCGCCGCCGCCCGGGCCGGCCTGCGCGCCGACCGTACCGCGGCCCGCGACCTGGCCGGGGAGATCGAGTGGGCCAAGTCGTCGCTGATCGAACCGGAGGAGTACCCGGTCGCAGCCGCCAAGGCGTTGCGCGAAACCCCGCACGAGCCAGCCAAGGTGGCCGAAGTCTTCATCGCCTACGAGAAACTCAAGCGCGCCAACGGGGTAATCGACTTCGAGGACATGCTCCGGGCCGCCGTCTGGGGCATCGAGGAACACCCCGACGTCGCCGAGCAGATCCGAGCCCAGTACCGGCATTTCGTGGTCGACGAATACCAGGACGTCAACCCGTTGCAGCAGCGGCTGCTCGACGCCTGGCTCGGCGGCCGCGACGATCTGACCGTCGTCGGGGACGCCAGTCAGACGATCTACTCTTTCACCGGCGCCACCTCCAGCTATCTCATCGACTTCCCCCGGCGGTGGCGCGACGCCGCGGTGGTGCGCCTGGTCCGCGACTACCGCTCCACTCCCCAGGTGGTGGGGCTGGCCAATTCGGTCATCCGGCAGGCGAGCGGCGCCGAAGCGCGGCTGCGGCTGGAGCTGGTCGGGCAGCGCCCGTCGGGCCCGGAACCCGATCTGCGGATCTTCGACGACGAACCGGCAGAGGCCGCCGCCGTGGCGGCCCGTTGCCGGCAGCTGATCGCCGCCGGCACCCTGCCCCGCGAGATTGCTGTGCTGTTCCGCACCAACGCCCAGTCTGAGGCGTACGAGAAGGCGCTCGCCGAGGCCGAGGTGCCGTACGTGGTCCAGGGGGCCGAGCGGTTCTTCGACCGCCCTGAGGTGCGTCAAGCCATGGTGGCGCTCCGCGCGGCGGTGCGCGCCACCCCGGAGGAGGCCCCGCTGGTCCCGGCGGTCGTCGAGGCGCTGTCCGCGGTCGGCTGGGCCGCCGACCAGCCCCCGCCCGGTGGGGCGGCCCGGGAGCGCTGGGAGGCGCTCGCCGCACTGGTCCAGCTCGCCGAGGAGTACAGCGCAACCGCACCGCCCCTGTCGCCCGGCGAGCCCGCGGCGGACCTGGTTCCCACCGTTGTGAGCGATGGGGTCGTCTCGCTGCGGCGGGCGGTGCCGTTGGCCGAATTCTGTGCGGAGCTGCAGCGGCGGGCCGCCCAGCAGCACGCCCCGACGGTCGAGGGGGTGACCTTGGCTTCACTGCATTCGGCCAAGGGGCTGGAGTGGGACGCGGTGTTCTTGGTCGGGCTCTCGGAGGGCACCCTGCCCACCAGCTACGCCAGGACGCCGGAACAGATCGAAGAGGAGCGCCGGCTGCTCTACGTCGGCATCACCCGGGCCCGGGAGCTGCTCTGGCTCTCCTACGCCGCAGCGCGTTCACCCGGTGGGCGGGCCCGCCGCCCGTGCCGGTTCCTGCCGCAGTTTGGCCGCCCCGGCGGTGAGCCGCCGGCGAAGGGTGCGGGGAGTCGGAAATCTGACCGAAGACGTACCCGGGTGGTGTCCTGCCGGGTCTGCGGGGCGACCTTGCTGGCCGGGGCGGACCGGAAGCTGGGCCGCTGCCCAACCTGTCCATCCAACCTGGATGAAGAGTTGTTCGGGCGGCTGCGCGAGTGGCGCAGCCGGGTCGCCGCAGCACAGAAAGTCCCTGCGTACGTGGTGTTTACCGACGCCACGCTGACCGCCCTGGCGGAACGTAAGCCGAACCGGTCGGAGGAGTTGTTGGCGATCAGCGGGATCGGCCCGCGAAAGCTCGGACTTTACGGTGAGTCGGTGATCGCCTTGATCGACGGCGCGGCGGTCGATCAGGTGGTGGAGACCCCCGGAATGACATGAGAAAAAACTTCGATGACAGGGCCGTTAATTCGTTTGCTCTCGTCCCCCATGAGGCATAACCTCATGGGCGCACCTGGGAAACGGCGTCGTTGATGCTGCTCAACCGGGGTGCGTGCACTGTGTTGGTGTCGAGCAGGAGAGAGGAGGGGGTTGTGATGGAGAACTATCTGACCGAGTGCCGGATGCGCCTGTCCGCTGCCTCCGCTCCGGTGTCGGCTGCCCCAGCCATTCTGGCCGCTGATGCCGTCCGGTTCCGGATGGTGCCGCACGCCCTGGCTCAGGCCCAGCCGGTCCTCGCCCTCACGGTCGTGGGAAGCAACGGCACCACTGGCTTTATGGGCGAAGGCATCCGGGGCAGCGAGAAGCGTACGGATGTCCGCGGTGTTCCACCTCGAGGTAGACCGGTCTAAACCAGACCACCGGCTCACCTCGAGGCCGCGGAACCCGTAACCGGGATCCGCGGCCTTGCTTTTTGCATAACGGATAGAAGCGCTTCGAGCCGAAGCGTAGGAAGCGATCTCACAAGATCGAAGCGAGAGAGAGGTGACCGGGCCATGAGTCTGGCCTTGGCTCCCCCCGACGTGAGTGTCGAGGTGGACCTGCCCTGCCGGAAGTTCGACCCCGACCTGTGGTTCTCCGACTCCCCGACCGAACTGGAACTGGCCAAGTCGCTCTGCGGGGACTGCCCGCTGCGCGTCGAGTGCCTGGCCGGCGCGGTCGAGCGGGCCGAGCCATGGGGCGTCTGGGGCGGCGAGATCTTTGAGCGCGGTGCGGTGGTTCCGCGTAAGCGGCCCCGCGGTCGCCCGCGCAAGGAGGACGTCGCGCGTGACGCCGCACTGCGGGTGGAGGTTGAGGCGCGGATGGCGACCAACGGGCTCGTCGATTCGCGTCACCCGGTCCGGCTGGCGGCCTGACATGAACCCGATCCTGCTGTCCGTCGTGCTTCCGACGGGCGTGAACAGCGAGATGAGCACTGCGAACTGGAACGGAATGAACCGGATGTTTCTTCTCAACGAAGCGTTGTCGAGGGCGCGAATGCCATGGCCTCAGGCCGAACGTACGAGCACTGAGGCAACTCGACCCGCCCGCACCATCATGCTGCAGGCCCGCCGGCACGCGGCCCGTGCGGCGCGGGGGCGCTAACTGACCTGGTAGATATTCGGGGCCGCGACCGGGCGTCGGTCGCGGCCCCGCTGTTGTCGGGGATCCCCACCGGACCGGCGCGACTGGCCGGATCGAGGCCCGGCCGGATCAGCTCTCCGGCAGGTCGCCCTGCGGCTCCACCTCGCCCCGTGGCGCGGGGGCGAAACCGGGCAGCCAACGCTCGAGAATCGAACGGTAGGGGGCCTTCGCCTCCAACTGGCACAGCACGCCGATGGAGCCGAGCGTCACCCGGTGGATCATCAGGTAGGACGGCGGCAGGTTGAGGTGGCGGCTGAACTGGTAGGCGGGGGATCGGGGGCTGCCGAGCCGCAGGGCCTCCGCGCGGAGCCAGGCCCGGGTGAACCGGAATTCCTCGACTCCGGCCGCCTCCACCATCGGCAGGACGAAATCGAGCACCTCCTGCGAGTCGATTCGGTCGTCCGGTTTGATGAAGCCCTCAGCCCGCAGCCCCTCCATCACTGCTTCGCCGTTCCCGGCGAGTGACAACCGGAGCAGACGGCCGATCGGTTCCGGCGCCCCCTCCGGCAGCCGGGCCACCGCCCCGAAGTCGATGACCGCGAGGCGGCCGTCGGGGAGCAAGCGGAAGTTCCCCGGGTGCGGATCGGCGTGCAGCAGCCGGGCTCGGGCGGGGGCGGAGAAGTGCAGCGTCGCCATGAGGCGGCCAGCCTGGTCGCGCTCCCACTCGGTCCCGTTACGGATGATCTCCGATAGCGGCTTGCCGTCGACCCACTCGGTGACCAGCACCCGTGGTGCCGAGGCCAGCACCCGCGGCACGAAGATCTCCTCGTCGCCGTCGTAGGCTTCGGCGAACGTCGTCTGAGATTCCGCCTCCAGCTCGTAATCCAGCTCCTCGCTGATCCGTTCCCGCAACTCGGTCAGCAACGGTTTGATGTCCAACCCCGGCTGGATCATCCGGAACATCCCCCCGAGCCGGGACAGCTGCTTGAGGTCGGCCAGGAGCGCCTCGCCGGCTCCGGGATACTGCACCTTGACCGCCACCGGCCGGCCGGGCTCCCCGGGCACCTTCCACACCGCCCGGTGCACCTGCCCGACGCTCGCCGCCGCGGCCGGCACGTCGTCGAACTCGTCGAACAGTTTGCGCCAGTCGGCTCCGAGCTGTTCGGCGAGCACCCGGTGCACGCTGGCGGCCGGTAGCGGTGGTGCGGCCTCCTGGAGCTTGGTCAGCGCCTGGCGGTAGGGTGCCGCGATCTCCTCCGGCAGGGCGGCCTCGAAGACCGACAGCGCCTGCCCGAACTTCATCGCCCCGCCCTTGAGCTGGCCCAGCACGCTGAAGAGCTGTTCCGCGGTGCGTTGCTGGATCTCCGCGCTGACCGCCTCGGAGGCGAGCCCGGTGACGCGCTTGCCCAGGCCGAGGACGGTCCGCCCCGCCAACCCGAGGGGCAGCGTGGCGAGCTTGGCGGTCCGGGCAGCGGCCCGGCGCGGGATGTCGGTCACCCGATCATTGTTACCGACTCTGCCGCCGATCTGCTCCCTGTGCCGCACCTTGTACGCCCTCCCCCGCGTCCTGGCCACTCCTTCCGGCTGACTTGTCCCGATCTGCGCAGCTGCAGGCAGGATGCGGGGGCCAGATCCGTCGACGGATGCGCGCCGGATCGGTGACTTCGGCCACTGCTCCCACGGTCTCCGGTACCCCGCCGTCGAGGAAGGTCAGCGCCTCCGCGGCGGCGTAACCGACCGCGGCGAGGAGGGTGGGGGCGCTGCCCGGTTCATGGCGGGCCGCGGCGGCCAGCTGCGCGGCGAGTTCGGGCCAGGCCGGATCACGATCCTGACGATGCAGGTCCAGACAGTTCAGGCAGGGGGAACCCCTGACGGGGACCAGTGGCCCGATCACTGCGGTGCCGTCGCGCAGGCCGAGGAGCAGGTGTGCCTGCCGTCGCTGCGCGTACGCCGCGGCGATGAGCGCCGCCGGGCGGTCCATGCCGACCTGGATCACCAGGTCGGGCCGGCCGCGTGCTACCGGTCGGGTCGCCGTGCCGGGCGCCACCCGTGCGATGGCGGTGGCCACCGCCTCGGTGCGGGCGGCACCCACATCCGTGGCCACCAGCCCGCCGCCGACCAGATCGATCGGCTCTACCCGGCCGCGCAGGTCCGGATGCACGTGCCCCACCCCGGCCTGCGCGAGAACGACCGCGACGGGGGCGGCGAGCCGACCCTGCCCGGTGACCACCACCTGCGCGGCGGCCCGCCGACGCAGGATCTGTGCCGGGGTGCCGGGGGAGTCGGTGCCACGCAGCGCGAGGGCTGTGGCTTCGGCGGAGAGCCGTCGGCGGACCGGCTCGGCCAGCGTGCTGGGTAGCAGGGTGTGGGCGCCGACGACCAGGCCGGCGCCGTGCAGGGTGTCGATGAGGGCGCGCACATCCTCCCGACCTATTTTGATTTTGGCAGCCTCATCGAGAATGCTCCGTTCGCTGCGGGTGCCGTCGAGCAGGTCGAGCAGCCGGGTGGCGGCGGGATCGGCCATCTCCAGCAGCACGGCGCGGTCCGGGTCGAGGCCGAGTTGCAGGGTGTGCCGATCGCGCCAGAGTCGGGCGAGGCCGGGCAGGAGTGTGGGGCGGGGCAGAGGAGTTCTGGTCATGGCACAGCACGTTGGCACCGCGACCCCGATGGCCTCTGCTCGTTATCCACAGGTGGGTAGCCCTAGGTCCTGGCTTATCCACAGAATTCAGTTACTTATCCACAACTGGCGAGTAGCTTCTGTCGTGGGGCGGACACCCCAACTGCCCGTACCGGGGCAGTCTGCCCGGAAGGGGCGGCACCGCCGCCCCTTCCGCATCTAATGCACCGGCCGACGTGGCGGGTGCCGCATCAGCCGGTGGATACGCCGAGTGTCAGCCCTTGGCCTTACCCAGGATCCGGTTCACCGTCGTACCACAGACCGGGCACTTTCCCTTCGCCATGTTCATGCCCGTCTTGGAGACCTCGACGTTGCCTTCGAAGTCCCGCTTCTCCTTGCACTTAACGCAGTAGCCGTTGTAAGTCTGGGCCATGATGCCCCCTCCTCATCTTGTTCCGCCGGGTGTCTCCACCCCGACGTACGCCCGGCGGCCGGTCGCGTGGGCCTCCGCGCTGGTTTGCCGGGGCCACCGAAACGCGGCCCCGGCTCGGCGGACCCTACCCGCGTACGGGTGGCTCCATGTCAGCGATTCCTCGGCACTGTGAGAAAGCCGACGACCAGAGTGTGCACGCGGGGAGGGGACGGATAAGTCAGCAACGGCGTGACACGCCGGATGAAGGGGGCGAAGTGTTGCTGCCGCGTAGATCGGGTACGCGCTTCGGTCACCACTCTGGTCAACTCGCAAAACATTTTCCGGACGGTCAGCAGCTAAACGGTCTTTTTCCGGCGCGACACGCGGTGCTACCCCTTGGGGCCGCAGCGATTACGGATTAGCGTGCCAATATGCACGAAGCGTGGGGCCGCGCGGGCCGGTAATGGCTGGGGCGCGCAAGCCGGTCGTCGAGGTGCGGCGCAGTCAGCGCCGGCGCCGGACGGTGTCCGCCTACCGCGACGGCGAGCGGGTGGTCGTGCTCATCCCCGATCAGTTCTCCCGGGCCGAGGAGTCCGAGTGGGTCGACCGGATGCTCGCCCGGCTCGCCGCCCGTGAAGCGCGGCTCAGTCGCTCCGACGACGAACTGCTGGCCCGGGCACAGCGGCTGATCGGCCGCTACCTGAGCGACCACCGCGGGACGGTCGTACCGGCCAGCATCCGATGGGTGACCAACCAGAACGGCCGCTGGGGCTCCTGCACCCCGGCCGACCGCACGATCAGGATCTCCCATCGGATCCAGGAAATGCCCGACTGGGTGATCGACTACGTGCTGCTGCACGAACTCGCCCATCTGGTGGTTCCGTACCACAATGCGCGTTTCTGGGAACTGGTCGGACGCTATCCGAAAGCCGAACGCGCCCGCGGCTACCTGGAGGGTGTCGCCGCCGCCGGCACCATGTCGCTCTCCGACTGAGGGGCGCGTAGAGTTCGCCGGATGGTTCGACGTGCGGTGGTGGCGCTGCTGGGACGGGTGGGCTGGGCGCCGCCCGGAACCGATCCGGCAGCGTGGCGGGCCGCGCTGGCCGAGGATGTCATCGACCTGCTCGCCACCCTCAACATGGTGCAGCCGGCGATCGCCGTCTCAGCGGCTGACCGCACGCTGGCCGAGGCGGTGGCGTGGCCCGGCATGCCGATCTATGAGCTGGCGGACGGCAGCGTCAACGCCGCGCTCGCCGCAGCCGCCGAGGACGGATACGAGCAGGCCGCCATCATCGCCGGCGACGCCCCCGACGTACCCGGCCTGATTCTCGGCAAGCTGCTGCGCCCACTGACGAGCCGCACGGTTGCGGTCGCGGCGGCCAGCCCCGACGGCACGGGACTCTTCGGCCTGGCCGCGAGGCTGCCCGTGCCGGACTGGCTACCCGAGATCGACCTGGACAGCACGTCGGCGCGCCGGGTGCGTGCGGCGGCGCCCCGCCCCGTCGAGGTGGCACTGACCCCGTCCTGGCGTCGGCTGCGCGGCCCCGCAGATTTGGCCACCCTCGACCCCGCCGTATCCGGCTGGGACCACACCCGTGCGCTGCTGCGCCCCGACGGTTGACACCGGGGCGGATCTCACAGGTTGAAGTCGCCCAGGTCGCCGAGGTCCAGTTGAGTACGGGCGAACAATGCTGGGTCGGCGAAATCCTCATCCGAGGGAAGCAGGTCCGGGTGCCCCCAGATCGCGTCGCGGCCCTCGATACCCCGGTGTTCGGTCAACGCCGCCCAGAGCGCGGCCGCCTCCCGCAGCCGGCGTGGGCGCAACTCCAGGCCCACCAGTGCGGCGAAGGTCTGCTCAGCCGGGCCGCCGGCGGCCCGCCGCCGGCGGAACGCCTCCGCGAGTCGGACCCGGTTGGGCAGCCGTTCCCCGGCGGCGCTCTCCACCACGTGGCAGACCCACCCCTCGATCAGGGCCAACGCGGTCTCCAACCGGGCCAGCGACGCCTTCTGCGCAGGGGTGTCCTCCGGTGTGAAGATCCCCTCCAGGGCCATCGCCTGCATTGACTCCGGGTTCGTCGGATCGAGCCGGCCCATCGCCTCCTCGATTGCCTCCCGGTTCACGGTGATGCCGTTGGCGTACGTCTCCACCGCTGTCAGGACGTGCCCGCGCAGCCACGGCACATGTTGGAACAGCCGCTGGTGCGCCGCCTCCCGCAGCGCCACGTAGAGGCGTACCTCGTCCTCGGGCAGCTCCAGCCCCTCGCCGTACGCCTTGATGTTGGTCGGGATGAGCGCGGCCGTGCCGGCCGGTCCGAGCGGCAGGCCGATGTCCCCTACGGAGAGCACCTCGGCGGCGAGGGAACCGAGTGCCTGGCCGAGCTGCCCGCCGAAGAGCGCCCCGCCGAGCATGCTGATCATCGACTGCATCGGGCCGAGCTGGGCGCGCGCCTCCGGCGGCAGCAGGTCCCCCATCGCCCCGACCATCCGCCCCGCCACCGGATCGCACAACTTGCGCCACACGTCGAGGGTTCGGTAAATCCACTCGTTGCGGTTCCATGCCTGCGACGAGCGGATGCCCGACGGCAGCTGTGAGGTCGGCTCCAGCCACAGGTCGGCCAGGCGCAACGCCTCCTCGACCGCGGTGCGCTCCGACGGGGTCACCGCCGGGTCGCCCGCACCGGCGAGTTGGCTTGCCGCGACCTGACGGGCCAGATCCCAGTTGACCGGACCGCCGCCGCTGCTGGCGAACATCTGTTGCAGCTGAGCCATGAACTGCTGCATCTGTTGAGGGTTGGTCGGATCGGGCGGCTGACCACCCGGAAGCGCGAAGCCAAACGGAATATCAGGCACGACACCAACGGTACGCGCGCCGCCATACGGGTTGGGGGATGGCCGGTTGCGCTCAGGGCGAAGTCCGGGTCGACACCCGGGGCGGGCGGGCGAGCCTTCGGTACGCTCTGGCCCATGAAACGTCGCGGTGTCACCGTCCTGCTCGGCGCGCTGATCACCGCCCTGCTGAGTATCGGGGTCCTCGCCGCTCCCGTGCCCTACGTCGTGCTGGGCCCCGGGCCGACGGTGGACACGCTGGGCGAAGCGGATGACAAAGAAGTGATCCAGATCTCCGGCACCGAGACGTCGAGTTCTGCCGGGCAGTTACGGCTGACCACCGTCGGGGTGCAGCCTAAGGTGAAGCTGCTTGCGGCGATCGCCGGCTGGTTCGACGGGGATCAGGCTGTCGTCCCGTACGAGCTGATCTACCCGCCGGGCCAGACCGAGAAGCAGGTTGAGGAACGCAACGCCGAAGATTTCAGGGCGTCTCAGACCAGCGCCGAGATCGCCGCGCTGCGGCAACTCGGCCACCCGGTGCAGGTGATCGTGCGGGAGGTGTCTGCAGGGGGGCCATCGGCGAACGAACTGAAGGTCGGCGACGTGATCACGTTGATCGACGGCCAGCCGGTCACCACGGCGCAGAAGCTCATCGAACTGATCCAGGCGCAACCGCCGGGCACGGAGTTGACCATCGGCTACACCCGGGACGGCACCCCCGCAACCGCCAGGATCACCGCCGTGGAGCAGGGCGGCAAGCCGCGTATCGGCGTGCAGGTCGAGCAGGAGCAGCCGCACCCGTTCGAACTGAAGATCGACCTTGGCAAGATCGGCGGCCCGAGCGCCGGCCTGATGTTCGCGCTCGGCATCATCGACAAGCTCACCCCGGAGGACCTGACCGGCGGAAAGATCATCGCGGGTACGGGGACGATCGATGCCGAGGGGAACATCGGCCAGATCGGCGGGATCCCCCAGAAACTGGTGGGGGCGAAGGCGGCCGGAGCAGACGTGTTCCTCGTGCCGGCAGACAACTGCGCCGAGGCGGTGCGCAACGCCCAACCCGATCTGCCGCTGATCAAAGCCACCGACCTCAACCAGGTACTCAAGGCACTGGAGAGTCTGCGGGCCGGCGGAGAGTTGCCGCTGTGTTAACACCATGGCGGACCGTGACCGGAGCCGCCTGGACACACCCCGTAGGCTTGGTGCCGGATCAGACACGAGCGTGCGGAGCCAAACGTGGTCATGCATAGCAGTCAGCTACCGAAGATGAGCCGACGCGGGCGCGCCACCATCGGCGTGCTCCTCGGGGTGCTCCTCTTCTTCACCCTCCTCGGTTGGGCAGTCCAGGCCTGGACCGACTGGCTGTGGTTTGAAGAGGTTGACTACACCCAGGTCTTCACCCAGGTGCTGACCACCCGTCTGCTGCTCTTCCTGGCGGTCGGGCTGGCGATGGCAGCGGTGGTGGGCGGCAACATGTGGCTGGCTTACCGGTTGCGGCCGCTGCTGCCGCCGCACTCGCCCGAGCAGGCCACGTTGGAGCGCTACCGGATGCTGCTGGGCCCCCGCATCGGCACCTGGTTGATGGTCGTCGCGGCCGTGGTCGGTCTCTTCACCGGGCTCTCCGCGCAGGGACGGTGGAGCCAGTGGCTGCTCTTCCGTAACGCCCAGGATTTCGGCGTCGGCGACCCCGAGTTCGGCACCGATATCGGGTTCTACATCTTCCAGCTCCCATTCCTGAGCTACCTCCTCGGTGTCGGCTTCACCGCCGTCGTGCTCGCGGTGCTCGGCGCGCTCGCCGTGCACTACATCTTCGGCGGGGTGCGGCTGCAGGGCGCTGGCGACCGGATGACCGGCGCCGCCCGGGCCCACCTGACCAGCCTGGTCTCCGCCTTCGTGCTGCTCAAGGCGGTCGCCTACGTGCTCGACCGGCGGACGATGCTGCTGGAGCGCACCGAAGGGACCAACTTCTCCTTCTACGGCGCCGGCTACGCCGACATCAACGCCCTGCTGCCGGCCAAGGAGATCCTGGCCTACATCTCCATCGTCGTGGCGATCGCGATCATCGTCTTCTCCAACGCGGTGATGCGGAACCTGGTCTGGCCGGGCATCTCCCTCGCCCTGCTCGGCATCTCCGCGGTGGCGATCGGCGGCATCTACCCCTGGGCGGTGCAGACCTTCGAGGTCAAGCCGAGCGCGAAGGACAAGGAAGCGGACTACATCGAACGCAGCATCATGGCCACGCGGGCGGCGTTCGGGCTCGCCGACACGAAGAGCACCCAGTACGCCGCCTCCAACCTGACGCCCCCGGAGAGCCTGGCCACCGACACCACGGTGGTGGACCGGATCCGGCTGGTCGACCCGCAGGTGGTCTCCGAGACGTACACCGCCCTGCAGCAGGTCCGCAGCTTCTACGACTTCGGTAAGAAGCTCGACGTGGACCGGTACACGGTTGACGGCAAGACCCAGGACTACGTCGTCGGCGTACGTGAGATCAACTACGCCGAGCTGAGCAACCAGCAGGGGAACTGGATCAACCGCCACACCGTCTACACCCATGGATACGGCCTGGTCGGCGCCCCCGCCAATCAGGTGGTCTGCGGCGGCCAGCCGTTGTTCGTCTCCGGCTTCCTCAGCGACGAGGCACAGCAGCGCTGCTCGTCGGAGGCGGAGTTGATCCGGGCTGAGCAGCCGCGCATCTATTACGGCGAGCAGATGGGGCCCGGCGACTACGCGGTCGTCGGTCAGACCGACCCGGACCGGAACGTCGAGTTCGACCGGCCCTACAGCGGCGAGGAGAAGAACTACAACTACACCTACCAGGGTGAGGGGGGCGTGGAGATCGGCTCGTTCGGCCGCCGTCTGCTCTACGCCATGAAGGAGCAGGAACCCAACTTCCTGCTCTCCGGTGCGGTCAACGAGAACTCCAAGCTCCTCTACGTGCGGAACCCGCGGGACCGGGTGGAGAAGGTGGCACCGTTCCTGACGCTGGACGGCGACCCGTATCCCGCCATCGTCAGCGGGCGCATCGCCTGGATCGTCGACGGGTACACGACTGCGGCGACCTACCCGTACGCGGAGCGGATCAACCTGCAGTCCGAGACCACCGACGAGTTGACCGGCGAGGGGACGTTCCGGCTCGAGCGTAAGGACGTCAACTACATCCGCAACTCGGTCAAGGCGACCGTTGACGCCTACGACGGTACGGTCCGCCTCTACGAGTTCGACGAGCACGACCCGGTGCTCAAAGCGTGGAACAAGGCGTTCGGGGGTGACCTGGTGATTCCCAAGGCGGAGACCCCGGTTGAGCTGATCGATCACTTCCGCTACCCGTCGGATCTGTTCAAGGTGCAGCGGAACCTGCTGGCGAGGTTCCACGTCACCAACCCGTCGCAGTTCTTCTCCGCCGACGACTTCTGGAAGGTGCCCTTCACGCCGGACAACCCGGACGCCGAGGTGAAGCAGCCGCCGTACTACCTCTACACGCAGCTGCCCGGGCAGGATGAGCCGCGGTTCCAGATCACCTCGGCGGTGACGCCGGTCGGCCGGGAGAACCTGGCGGCGCTGATCTCGGGCTCGTACGTTGACGGTCAGCCGCGGCTGGAGATGCTGGAGCTGCCTGACCAGACGGTCATCCCCGGGCCGGTGCAGGTCCACCAGAAGATGACCAACAACGGTGACATCCGCCAGCAGCTCAGCTATCTGACCGCGGACGGCCAGGCCGAGGTGCAGTACGGCAACCTGCTGTCGCTGCCGTTCGGCGACGGCATGCTCTATGTCGAGCCGGTCTATGTGAAGATCAAGCAGGAGAACGCCTATCCCGTGATGCAGCGGGTGCTGGTCTCGTACGGCGAGGGCGGCGCCTACGTGGTGCTCGCAAACAGCATCGAAGACGGCATCAAGCAGCTTGTTGAGCAGGGGAAGAAGGCCGGGGCGGGGCAGCCGCCGGCTGAGGAGCCGACCGATCCGCCGACCGACCCGACCGCGGGAACGCCGCCGTCTGCCGACCCGCAGACGCCGGTGCTGACCGATGAACTGGCCGCTGCGGCGGAGAAGGTGCAGAAGGCGATCACCGAGGTCAGGGAGGCGCAGACCTCCGGTGACTTCGAGCGGTACGGGCGGGCGCTCAAGGCGTTGGAGGATGCTGTCAACGAGTTCCAGGCCGCGCAGCAGGCGGCCAAGGGGGCTTCCCCGCCAGCCACCCCACCCCCCACCTCCGACGGGTGACCCTCATACCGGTCATCCCGTCGTCCCGATTTTTCCTGTCGATCAAGGGCTTACTGTCGTGGTTTGATCTCCGATCACAACCACAAGCCCTTGATCGGCGGGGAAGTCCTTGATCGACAGGGGGGCCTGAGGCGTAAGAGGGCCGCTGGGGCTGGCGAGATTTGTCGAGGTGGGGGTCGTTTTGCAGTCCGTGATCCGATGGGCTACTCTTTACATGACGCCGCGGGGTGGAGCAGCTCGGTAGCTCGCTGGGCTCATAACCCAGAGGTCGCAGGTTCAAATCCTGTCCCCGCTACTAAGGAAATGGCCCTCAGGAGATTATCCTGAGGGCCATTTCGCATGTCGATGTAGCCGGACCTGTCGGGTTATTCCAGGTAGCCGTTGAGGTAGGTCCATGACGCGGTGATGGCCGCGGTGGCGCAGTGCGGCCGTCTGCCGCGCCACCGCCAGCATCCACGACAGCCCCAGGAGAGAACGCGCCGACTTCGGGCGCGACGACGGAGGCAAGCGTCGCGTCGTTGCTTGCCCGGCCGCTGCGTCTGCCGACGGTGCCGCCCGGCGGGGTCTGTCCCGTCTCCGGTGCCACGACGCGCCCCCCGGCGAGCCAGGAGCCGACCGCATGGGGCTGACCGTGATCCGATAGGCTACTCTTTACATGACGCCGCGGGGTGGAGCAGTTCGGTAGCTCGCTGGGCTCATAATCCAGAGGTCGCAGGTTCAAATCCTGTCCCCGCTACTAGGGAAAACGTCCCCTCAGAGAACATCTGAGGGGACGTTTTCGTCTCTGCTGCTCGTAGGTGAAGATCCAATCGGTGCCTCGCGGTCAGTAGGCCCTTACCCTCGACGACAACCCTGATCATGAGCGAGGGTGAGACCGGTCACCCCTGTGCTTCTAGGGCGCGGACGACATGTCGCCGATACGGGTCTGGTCACGGCCGCCGTTCTCCATGGTCGAAACCCCAATTCCAGAGTGCCTGACAACGGCCGGTGATTCACGGAACCGGGGCAGATCTCCGTGGCTCGTGCCGGACATGAGACGTCTATGGCTGGTTGCCGCACTCCTGCTTGCACCTCTTCCGGCGGCATGCACGGCCACACCGCCTGCCGCACCATCGTCATCCTCTCCGATCCCATCAGTAATCGCATCGGACCAGGCGGCGGAGGCGACCATCGCGTCGTTGCTTGCCCGGCCGCTACGGCTGCCGACGGTGCCGCCCGGCGAGGTCTGCCCCGTCTCCGGCGTCACGGAGCGCTCCCCAGCGACCCAGAAGTCGGCCGCACGGGGGCTGGGCGCCGGGCCGCTCTATCCGATCACGTTCTACATCGGTGAGGACGCCACCCTGCGGCTGGGGACCCAGACTCCCGGGCCGGACGGCCTGTACCAACTGAAGGTGGTGTGGGCCAGCACCGGCGCCTACCAGGGCCCGGCCGTGGTCCGGGCCGGCCGCCTCGACGGCGCCGGTCGTGGTTTCGTCACGCTCTCCTACGACCAGGGCGCCAGCCGCGGCGACGCGGTCATCTTCACGCTGCAGGGCGCTCCGGCTGACTTCCCGTCGCAGACCTCGGTATCGGGACCGGGCTGTTACGCGTACCAGATCGAAGGGGTGGACCTGTCGGAGGTCATCGTCTTCCGTGTCATGACGTGAGGTCGGGCCGCAGAACTTACGCGGTGTTGCTGACAAACTGGGCACAGGCTTGGGGGGACCGGGGAGGATAAGGCCATGCCTGTGCTCAGAACGTGGTTGACGCGGTTGGGAGCGGTGCTCGGCACGATGGCGCTGGTGGTACTCATGCCGGTGGTCGCGTGGGCGTCGTCGGACACCGGAATGTTGGTCACCGACCTCGCACAGCGTCGGCGGGGAATCGGCAGGGGCCTCTTCGGGCTCTGCTGCCTGGTGGGTGTCGGCGCCCTGGTGCTGCTGGTGCTGCTGGTGATGCGCGGCCGGCGGTCGCCTCGTTGAGGTCGCCGCGCCGCGGCGATCCCGAACGCTCGTGATGTACTGGCGCAGTGGAGCTGCTGCATTCAGGCAAGGTCAGGGACGTCTACCGCGACGGTGACGACCTGATCCTGGTCGCCTCCGACCGAGTGTCGGTCTATGACGTCGTGCTGCCGACCCCCATCCCCGACAAAGGCAGGATCCTCACCGCGCTGTCACTGTGGTGGTTCGAGCAGTTGGCCGACCTGGTACCCAACCACGTCATCTCCGCCACCGACGTACCGGCCGAGATGGCCGGGCGGGCGATCCGCTGCCGCCGGCTGAAGATGGTGCCGGTCGAGTGCATCATTCGCGGCTATCTGGCCGGGACCGGGCTCAAGGAGTACGAGAAGAGTGGCAGGGTCTCCGGTCTCACGCTGCCCCCAGGTCTGGTCGAGGCATCGAGGTTACCCAACCCGATCTTCACGCCGACGACCAAAGCCCCGGTCGGCGAGCGGGATGAGCCGATGACTTTCGACGAGGTGGTGGCGGCGGTGGGCCGGGACACCGCGGACCAGATGCGCAGCATCGCGGTGCAGGTCTACCGGCGCGGCTCCGAATTGGCCGCCGAACGGGGCATCATCGTCGCCGACACCAAGATCGAGCTGGGTTGGGCGGCGGACGGGAGCCTGGTCCTCGCCGACGAGGTGCTCACCCCCGACTCATCGCGTTTCTGGCCGGCCGACTCCTACGCCCCGGGGCGCCCGCAGTTCTCCTTCGACAAGCAGTACGTCCGGGATTGGGCCTCCGGCACCGGATGGGACCGGCAGCCGCCGGCACCCGAGGTGCCCGACGAGGTCATCGCGGCGACCCGGGCACGCTACATCGAGGCGTACGAGCGGCTCACCGGAGAGCGCTGGTAAGGCCCTCGCTAAGGGTCGACCCAGTTTAGGGTCCGCTCGATCGCCTTGCGCCAGCGCCGCAGCTCCCGCTCCCGGTGCTCCGGCGCCATCTGCGCCTCCCAGTGTGCGTCCGGCCGCCACTGGGCCCGCAGCGTCTCCAGATTCGGCCAGAATCCCACCGCGAGACCGGCCGCGTACGCCGCGCCCAGGCTGGTCGTCTCCGCAACCGCGGGGCGTACTACCGGCACGTCCAGCACGTCCGCCTGGAACTGCATCAGCAGCGCATTGGCGGTCATCCCGCCATCGACCCGCAGCGACTGCAACGCCACCTCCGAATCGGCGTTCATCGCGTCGACCACCTCGCGGGTCTGCCACGCGGTTGCCTCCAGCACCGCCCGCGCCAGGTGCCCCTTGGTGATGTAGCCGGTCAGCCCCGCGATCACCCCGCGGGCGTCGCTGCGCCAGTGCGGCGCGAAGAGGCCGGAGAAGGCAGGTACGACATAGCAGCCGCCGTTGTCGTCGACGCTGCGGGCCAACTCCTCCACCTCCGGCGCGCTGGAGATCAGCCCCAGGTTGTCGCGCAGCCACTGCACAAGTGCCCCGGTGACTGCGATCGCCCCTTCCAGCGCGTACATCGCCGGCCCATCGCCGATCTGGTAGCCGACCGTGGTGAGCAGGCCGTGCCGCGACCGGACCGGGGTGGTGCCGGTGTTGAGCAGCAGGAAATTCCCGGTCCCGTAGGTGCACTTGGCTTCGCCAGGTTGAAAGCAGGTCTGGCCGAAGAGCGCTGCCTGCTGATCGCCGAGGGCGGCGGCCACCGGCACGCCGGCCAGGGCCCCACCCGCGGTGCCGTAGACCTCGGCGGAGGAGCGGATCTGGGGCAGCATCGCCGCCGGAATCCCCATGACGTCGAGCAGTTCGCTGTCCCAGGCGAGGGTGCGTAGATCCATCAACAGGGTACGGCTGGCGTTGGTCACGTCGGTGATGTGCTCACCGGTCAACTTCCAGATCAGCCAGCTGTCCATGGTGCCGAAGAGCACCTCGCCGCGTTCGGCCCGGGCGCGTAGCCCGTCAACGCTGGCCAGCAGCCACATCAGCTTCGGACCGGCGAAGTAGGTGGCCAGCGGCAGGCCGGTGCGCGACCGGAACCGTTCCTTGCCGTACGCCCGCTCCAGGCCGCTCAAGAGTGGGCCGGTGCGGGTGTCCTGCCAGACGATCGCGTTGTGCACCGGGCGGCCGGTCACCCGGTCCCACACTACCGTGGTCTCGCGCTGGTTGGTGATGCCGATCGCGGCGAGCCGGTCCGGACCGATGGAGGCTGCGGCGAGCGCCTCTCGGACGACCAGCTCAACGTTTCCCCAGATCTCCTCGGCATCGTGCTCCACCCAGCCGGGCCGCGAAAAGATCTGTCGGTGCTCGCGTTGGGCCACTGCGACGACCGCGCCGGCGGTGTCGAAGACGATGCAACGTGACGATGTGGTGCCCTGATCGATGGCGGCGATGTATTGCGGGGTCACGTGCTGCACCGTATAGGAGTCCACGGGTGGCTTGTGTCACCGGCGGCGCCGCCCGGGCCGTTGGCAGTTGGAGAAGCGGGTACCCAAGCTGACGGTGCTGTCAGTGGCGCCTGCGCTCGCCGAGACGGTGCGGCGTATCCACAACGGCGAGTCGGTCAGCGCGCTGTTCAGCTGTAAAAAGGCGGGAATCCCGGCTGTTCACGGCTGGGAGGGACGCTGTTACGTCGCCGCCGAATCGAGACCAACCCGATCCGGTTTCGGTGGGACGCGGCGCAGCCGTACGACGCGCGGATGCTGTCGTGGCAGCATGATGCCCGCACCGTTTCGATCTGGACAGTGAACGGACGTCTCAAGGGCGTCGAT
>DASULK010000021.1:0-11916 GCA_036278255.1 Micromonospora sp. | reverse complement strand
CCACGCACCCTGCTCACCATCATGTGCCGGGCCACGAAGCCGACCCGCTTATGCGCGGCGTCGAGCAGGTAGGTGCCGGCGGTCGGAATGGTCAGTCCCTGCCATGAGCGGGTGGGAAAGTCAGTGGTGGTGCTCATAGTTGCCCTCTCTCGAAACGATCTGCCCCATGAGGCGAGAAAAGCTTGCGTATGCAACTATTCTATGAGCAATAATTTACTTGTCAACTAATGTAGGATGGGGCTGTGACGGAGAACATGCTCGATGACCCGCGGATCACCGCCGTCGGTCTCTTCCTCGAGGCGCACACCGGTCTGATGACCCGATTCGCCGCTCAGTTACACGAGCACCGGCTCTCCCCGGTGGAGTTCGACGTCCTGATGCGCCTGGCCCGCTCGCCCGCCCAGCAGTTGCGGATGACCGACCTGGCCGCGCAGACCTCACTCTCGACCAGCGGCGTGACCCGACTCGTCGACCGGATGGAACGCGACGGGCTGCTCACCCGCCGCTCCTGCCCCTCCGATCGGCGCATCTCCTACGCGGTGCTGACCCCGGCCGGGCGGCGCCGGCTGGACGAAGCGCTGCCCGGCCACCTCACCCTGATCGAGCAGTGGTTCACCGGTCAGCTCACCCCGGAGGCGCTCGCCGCGCTGCTGGGCGCGCTGCGCAAAGTACGAGACGCCGTCAACCCCTGCGCCACCGCCGGCAGCGGCAACCAGACAGCCTGCGACGAAACCCCTGCCCAGGGTCGGCGAACCGTATCGCCGGTTACAGGCCGAGGTCGCGGGCGATGACCATGCGCTGCACCTCGGAGGTGCCCTCCCCGATCTCCAGGATCTTCGAATCCCGCCAGAACCGGGCCACCGGGAACTCGTTCATGAAGCCGTACCCGCCGTGGATCTGGGTCGCCTCGCGGGCATTGTCCACGGCGATCTCGCTGGCGTAGAGCTTGGCGATCGCCGCCTGCCGCTTGAAGTTCTCCCCCGCCAGCATCCGCGCCGCCGCGTCGTAGTACGCCAGGCGGGCGGTGTGGGCCCGCATCTCCATATCGGCGATCTTGAACTGGATCGCCTGGAAGTTGCCGATCGGCTTGCCGAAGGCGTGCCGCTCCTTGGCGTACCGGACCGACTCGTCGACGCAGCCCTGGGCCAGCCCGACCGCGAGCGCGGCGATCGCGATCCGTCCCTCGTCGAGGATCTGCAGGAACTGCGCGAAGCCACGCCCACGCTGGCCGAGCAGGTTCTCCGCCGGCACCCGGCAGTCGTCAAAAGTCAGCTCGTGCGTGTCCGAGGCGCACCAGCCGACCTTCGAGTAGCCCGGCGCGACCGTGAACCCCGGTGTCCCTGAGGGGACGATGATGGTGGAGAGCTCCTTGCTGCCGTCCTCCCGCACACCGGTCACCGCGGTGACGGTGACGAGGGCGGTGATGTCGGTGCCCGAGTTGGTGATGAACGCCTTGGAACCGTTGATCACCCAGTGGTCGCCGTCGAGCACCGCCCGGGTCGCCGTGCCACCCGCATCGGACCCAAAACCCGGCTCGGTCAGCCCGAATCCGGCCAACGCCTCGCCACTGAGCAGCTTCGGCAGCCACTGCGCCTTCTGCTCCTCGGTCCCGAACCGGTAGATCGGCATCGCCCCTAGGGAGACCGCCGCTTCAAGGGTGATCGCCACGCTGGAGTCCACCCGGGCCAGCTCCTCCAGCGCCAGGCAGAGAGCGAAGTAGTCGCCCCCCATGCCGCCGTGCTCTTCGGGGAAGGGGAGCCCGAAGAGCCCCATCTTTCCCATCTGGCGGACGATCTCGTACGGGAAGGTGTGCTGCTCGTAGTGCTCGGCGATGACCGGGGCGACCACCTCCCGGGCGAACTCGCGCACGCTGTGTCGTAGTGCCTCGTGTTCCTCGGTGAGCTTGAAGTCCATGGGATCCTCCTGACGGTGGCGCCGACGAAACGCTTGTGGCGGTCGTCTTCTCAAACGGGGGTGACACCGTGCCGGCGACGCGAGAAGTGCCGGTCCTTGCCGCGGGCGGCGTCGAAGCGGCGGATCAGTTCGAGGCGCAGTTCGTGCGGCTCGACGATGGTGTCCACCACCAGTTCGCTGGCCAGGCGCACGAGGTCGATGTCCTGCTCGTACTCCTCGCGCCTGGCGGTGACGAAGGCGTCCCGCTCGTCGGGGTCGGCGATCTCGGCGATCTTCCTGGCGTAGACGGCATTGACCGCCGCTTCAGCGCCCATCACCGCGATCTTCGCGGTGGGCAGGGCGATCGTGGCCTCCGGCTCGAACCCGGGCCCGGCCATGGCGTAGAGCCCGGCCCCGTACGCCTTGCGGACCACCACGCAGACCTTGGGTACGGTCGCCTCCGAGATCGCGGTGATCATCTTTGCGCCGTGCCGGATGATCCCCTGCTTCTCCACTGCGGTGCCGACCATGAAGCCGGGTACGTCGGAGAGGAAGATCAGCGGCACGTTGAAGGCGTCGCAGAGCTGCACGAAACGGGCGGCCTTGTCGGCCGAGTCGACGAAGAGGACGCCGCCCTTGAACATCGAGTTGTTGGCGATCACGCCGACGACCTCGCCGTTTAACCGGCCGAAGCCGACGGTCAACTCGCGGGCCCACAACGCCTGGATCTCCAGGAAGGAGTCGGCGTCGAGCAGGCCCTTGATGAACCGGCGCATGTCGAACGCCTGCCGTTCGCTCGCTGGCACCAGCGCGGCAAGGTCGATCTTGGCGGGCGCCTCGACGGCCGGTGCGGCCGGTGGCGGCTGGGTCCAGTTGTCCGGCAGGTAGGACAGGTAGCGCTTGACCACGTCGAGGGCGTCGGCCTCGGTCTTGCAGAGGAAATGTCCGACGCCAGATTCGGCGCAGTGCACTCGGGCCCCGCCCATCGCCTCCAGGGTGGTCTTCTCCCCGGTGACCATCTCGACCATCCGGTCGGAACCGAGATACATACTGGCGTTACCGTCCACCATGGCCACGACGTCGCAGAACGCGGGAATGTAGGCGCCGCCAGCGGCCGACGGCCCGAAGAGGGCGCAGACCTGCGGGATCGAGCCGGAGGCACGCACCTGGTTCCAGAAGATCTTGCCGGCGCCACGCCGCCCGGGGAAGAGGTCGACCTGGTCGGTGATCCGGGCCCCGGCGGAGTCGACCAGGTAGACCATCGGCAGGCCAGAGGTATACGCGCGTTCGATGATCCGGATGATCTTCTCGACAGTGCGGGCGCCCCAGGAGCCAGCCTTGACCGTGGAGTCGTTGGCCATCAGGCAGACCTGCCGGCCGTTGATCGTCGCACTGCCGGTGATCACACCATCGGCGGGCAGGCCCTCGGCGCGGGCGTTGGCGTAGAGGCCGTCCTCGACGAAGGAACCCTCGTCGACCAGCAACGCGATCCGCTCCCGGGCGAAGAGCTTGCCCTTCGCCGCGTTCGCCGCGTGGTACTTCTCCGCCCCGCCGGATCGGATCCGTTTCTGCAACTGCTTGAGCGCTTCACCGTCGAGCGTCACGTCGACTCCCTCGCCGCACCGACCTGAACGATCGTTAGGCTAGCGCATCCGACGCTTCGACGTACCCCCGGTTGGCTAAGGGCTCGCCACGAGACGGCTCCGGGGACCGGCGCGCAGCACCCCGGAAGACAACTGCCGCCCCACCAACTCCTCCGCGATCCGGGCCGCCTCCAACAGCGCGTCGAGGTCGATGCCGGTGTCGATGCCCATGTCATGCAGCATGTGCACCACCTCCTCGGTGGCCACGTTGCCGCTGGCCCCCGGCGCGTACGGGCAGCCGCCCAGGCCGCCGACGCTGGCGTCGTACTCAGTGATACCCAGTTCGAGAGCTGTCAGGATGTTGGCGAGCGCCGTACCGCGGGTGTTGTGGAAGTGCAGCAGCAACGGTACGTCCGGGTGACGCTCACGCACGACGGTCACCAGATCGCGGACCCGACGCGGGGTCGCCATGCCGGTGGTGTCACCGAAGGCAATCCGGTCCGCGCCGTCTGCGAGCACCCGGTCGACGATGCCGGCCACCCGCTGCGGATCGATGTCCCCTTCGAAGGGGCAGCCGAAGCTGGTGGAGATGATGACCTCGGCGGAGGCGCCGGCCCCCTGCAGCAGGGCGATCAGCGCGGCGATGTCATCCAGCGACTCGGCCGTCGACCGGTTGACGTTACTCCGGTTATGGGTGTCGCTGGCCGAGACCACCACCTCGATCTCGGTAAAACCGGCGGCCAACGCCCGCTGCGCCCCCCGCGAGTTCGGCACCAGCGCCGAATAACGCACGCCCGGGGCCTTGGCCGCCTGCTGCCACACCTCGTCGGCGTCGGCCATCTGCGGGATCGCTCTCGGGTGGACGAAGGAGACCGCCTCGATCCGGCGGACGCCGGTGGCCGAGAGGGCGTCGATCAGCCGCACCTTGGCCGCGGTCGGCACCGGGTCCTCGTTCTGCAGCCCGTCACGCGGCCCGACCTCGCGGATCGACACGGACTCCGGCAGTCGCATCATCTGTCGCCTCGCTTCGACGTCGTCCTGGCGCCGGCGGTCACCGCGGGGTGCTGCGGTCACCGGGTGTGCCGGCGCGGGCAGTGTGCCGACCGGCCGCTGCGGACCAGGGGGGTGCCCCCAGATAAGCAGAGCGGCGAAGGTGACGACAACCCGGGCCGGCCGGCAGGGATCCGGCTCAGCGGGGAGCCGGCCCTCAGCGCATCCGACCGACGATGCCGGTGTCGTAGTCGCCGGAGGTGAACTCGGCGTTCTCCAGCAGTTCGGAGAAGAAGGGCAGGTTGCACTTCGGTCCGGCGATCTCGAAGCCCGCCACCGCGGCCCGGACCCGCGCCAGCGCCTCCGCCCGGTCGGCCCCGTGCACGATCAGCTTCGCCATCAACGAGTCGTAGAACGGGGTCACCGTGGTGTCCGGGGCGTACCCGGAGTCGACGCGGACGCCCTCACCGGTCGGCTCCACCCAGGAGGTGATTGTCCCTGGGCCGGGGAAGAACCGCTTCGGGTCCTCGGCGTTGATCCGCAGCTCGATGGCGTGCCCGCGCGGCGTCAACGCCTCCGGGTCGAAGGTGGGCGGCAGCCCCGCCGCAACCCGCAACTGCTCCTCGACCAGGTCGACCCCGTAGACCAGTTCGGTCACCGGGTGCTCGACCTGCAGCCGGGTATTCATCTCCAGGAAGAAGAACTCCTCGCTGCCCGCGGCCGCACCGCTCCCCGGCTCGTGCGGAACCAGCAGGCATTCGACCGTGCCGGCGTTGCGGTAGCCGACCGCCTCACCGGCGCGGACCGCTGCCGCCAGCAGGCGTTCCCGAAGCTCCGGCGAGACCGCCGGCGACGGCGACTCCTCCACCAGCTTCTGGTTGCGCCGCTGGACCGAGCACTCCCGCTCGCCGAGCGCCACCACCCGCCCGTCGGCCAGGCCGAGGATCTGCACCTCGACGTGGCGTACCCGGGGGAAGTAGCGTTCGATCAGCACCGATCCGTCGCCGAACATCCGCTCGGCGAAGGAACGCACCTTGTCGTACTCGGTGCGCAGCCCCGCCTCGTCGTTGGCGACGCCCATCCCCATGCCGCCGCCACCGGCGGCGGCCTTGACCATCACCGGGTAGCCGATCTCGTTGGCGGCGACGACCGCCGCATCGGCATCCTCGGCGGGGCCGCTGGCACCGGGCGCGACCGGCACCCCGGCGACCGCCATCAGATTACGGGCGTTGATCTTGTCACCCATCGCGGTGATCGCATCGGCGCCGGGCCCGACCCAGATCAGGCCGTTGGCCTCGACGGTACGGGCAAAGTCGGCGTTCTCGGAGAGGAAGCCGTAGCCGGGGTGGATGGCCTGGGCGCCGGTCGCTTTGGCGGCGGCGAGGATCGCGTCGGCGTTGCGGTAGCTCTGCGCCGGGTTGGCCGGCCCGACGCAGACCGCCTCGTCGGCCTCGGCGACGAACGGCAGGTTGGCGTCGGCCTCCGAGTGAACGGCGATCGCCCGTACGCCGAGCCGGCGGGCGGTCCGAATGATCCGGCGAGCGATCTCGCCCCGGTTAGCGACGAGCAGCGACTCGATCAACGGACTTCCTTCCCGCGGGCCGGCAGAACGTTCGTCAGGCTTTCGTCAGGCTACGGCGTGCCCCCGGCTACTAGCCAGTCACCGCACCCCGCGCGCCGGGCCGGGCCGTTACCCGAGCAGTGCCGCCAGCGCGGCGGCCCGCAGCAGCTCCGCCCGGCGTTCCCGGTCGATTTCGCCGCCGAGGAACGGGGTGGAGTTCATCAGCCCGAAGGCGGCGTGGGCCAGCACCCGCGCCTCGGCCCGGGTCAGCTCCGGCCGCAGCCCGGTGAGCACCGCCACCCACTCCTCGACGTAGAGCCGCTGCAACCGCCGGATCTGCCGGCGCGGCTCATCGGGGAGCCGGTCCAGTTCGTTGAGGTGCAGCGCGATCACCGCCGGGTTGGCCAGCGCGAAGTCGACGTGGAAGTCGATCAGCGACTCCAGCGCACGTCGGTGGTCGCCCGGGTGGGCGGCAACCCGTTCCCGGCCACCCGCCAGCAGCCCGTCACTGACCGGCATCAGGGCGGCGGCGACCATCGCCTCCTTGCCGGCAAAGTGGTGATAGAGGGCGGGACCGGTCACCCCGGCCGCCGCACCGATGTCATCCATCGACACGCCGTGATAGCCGTGCCGGGCGAACAACCCGACCGCAATATCCAGGATCTCGTCTCGGCGTGACCGCCGTCGGCCGTTGGCAGCCGTGCTGCCAGCCGCAGACCCTGCCACCTGCTCTTCCACCGTCACCCGTCCAGCCTAATCCCCGGTCGGCCCCTTCGGTTCCGGCCCTGTTCCGGTCGCACAGGTTAGGAAAAGGTCAGTCGTCGGTCTCCAGGTCGTACTCGGCGGCCAGCGCCTCCGCCTCCGCCGACCGCCCTAGGTCGAAGAGGGCCCGGGCCAGCAGCCACGCCGCCTGCCGGATCGCTCCCGAGTCCCGCGGCAACCCGGCCAGGGTGTTGCGCAGCAGCGGCTCCGCCTCGCCGGGCCGCTCCACCCGGAGCAGCACCTCGCCGACCAGCAGGTCGGCCTGCGAAGCCTCGCCGAACGCCTCGATCGAACGGAACTGGGCGGGCACGGCGCCCGCGCGGGCCAGCGCCTCGTCGAGCCGGTCAACACCGATCAGGACCCGGGCCGCGTCATAGCCGAGCATCGCCCGCTCCCACACCGCCGCCGGTTCCGCGGCCACCTCCTCCGGCAGCTCCGCCGCCACCTCGTCGGCCCGTTCCAGTGCCTCCATCGCCGCCGTCCCGTCCTCCGCCCAGTGCAACGCAGCCGCCCGGCGGCGGCACGCCCGCAGCTGATCGAGCGGCAGCCCGGCAAGCCGGTAGGCCTCCGCCGCCTCGGCGAACCGCTGCGCGGCGGGCAGGTCCCTGTCCATGCGGTAGAGCAGGTCACCAGCCTCCTCCAGCACCTGGCCCCGGACGGGCAGGTTGTCCGGGCCGTCGAGGTTCGTGGCCAGCTGGTCGAGCATCTCCAGCGCGGGGTCGCTCTCGCCGAGATCCATGTAGATGGAGGCGAGCAGGTGGCGGCACTGGTCCGCGTCGGCCTGGGCGCCAATCCGCATCAACCCGACCAGCGCCTCCTCGCCGGCCTCGGCCGCCTCCAGATCGCGCCCCGCCCGGTGGTAGGTGTGGGCCAGCTCGAACCGGATGAACGCTGCCCCATCCTCTATGCTGCGCTCGGCGCAGATCCCGATCACCTCGACGAAGTCGTCGATCGCCTCCGTGACCCGCTCCATGGCGACCAGGGCACGGGCCCGGCCCAGCCGCGCATCCAGCACCACATCGTCCGCCCCGCCGGCCTGCACCGCCTCGTCGTACGCCTCGACCGCCTCAGCCGGATCATCCAGCGCTTGGGCGTAGACCACGTTGGCGGCGGCGATCCCGCTTGCAGACCCCAACCTGCGGTACGCCTCCCGGGACTCGTCCGCGGCGACCAGGCACTCCTCCGACCGCTCCAGCTGGCCCAGGATCCTCGCCCGGACCAGGGTGATCCGGGCGGCGAGGTACGCCGCGGCGGGCTCCGACACCAGCTCCGCACCGAACGCGTCCGTCAAGATCCGTGCCGCCCTATCGTGTGCCTGCAACGCCTCGGCGAACCGTTCCTGCGTCAGCAGCGCCAACCCGACCCGGGCCTGGGCCGCGGCCTGCCGGCGGGGATCACCCTGCTCGGCGAGGAAGTCGGCGGAAGACTCCACCAGCCCCATCCCGTCGTCGACCGCCCCGCGCATGCACCGCAGCACCCCGAGCCGCCCGGTCACCGACCAGGCCCGCACCGGCTCGCCGGCGCTTCGGTAGAGCTCGGCCGACCGGCGCCACTCCTCCTCAGCCCCGTCCAGATCGTCGGCCAGGTAGCGCTCGTGCCCCCGGAACTCGGCGCGCCGGGCCAGCAGCGCCGCGCCCAGTTCGGTAGAGCCGAAGCGGGCGTCGAATTCGGCGAGCAGCGCGGCCGCCGCATCAGCCTGCTCGACCAGTTCGTGCTCCTCGGCAAGGGCGAGCAGCTGGTCCGGGGCCGCGTCCGTCGGGATCTGCGGCCGGCTCAGCGAACTTTCCGGCCGCCCCCCGGCCGTATCGGCCCCGCGGGGGACGGGTACGAGGGGACGGCGACGGGCCGTCGCGGAGAGCGGCAGGTAGTCGCCGATCGGCTCGGCCGAGAGCCGTGCGGCGACCCGCTGGCTCTGCGCCGCGGTGCCGTTCCGCGCGTCGAAGCGGGCGGCAAGGTCGGTGGCGAAGGTGGCCAGCTCGGCGGCGAGGGCGGCCACTGCCACGTCGCCGGCCGGGCGGTCGGCGTGCGCTCGGCGGTGCAGCGTCAGATCGCCGTGCCCTACCTCGTCGAGGCGACGCAGCACCAGGGCGGCGGCGGCGGCAAAGTCCATCGCCGCGGCCGGCGACGGCGATCGGTCCAGCCAGTCGAGGTGCCGTTCGATGATCTCCAGCCCCCGCGCCTCGTTGCCGGTGAGGGCGCAGAACTCGATGTGTTCCGCGACTCCCGCCAGGTCCGCGAGATTGCCCCGCAGCCGACGGTACGCCCGACGGTGGGCATCTCGTGCCGCCTCCCGTCGCCCGGTACGCAGGTAGGGCAGAAGCAACGTGGTCAGGATCCCCTGCGGCTGCTCGACACAGGAGAGCCGTCCGGCCAGGACCGGCTCGGCGAGCGCCACCGCCTCCTCGTCCCGCCCGGTCTGCGCCAGATGCCAGGCCTGGGAGGAGGGATCACAGCCTGCACAGTCGGAGAGCTCATCGCGGGGCGCGGCGGTCCACTTCCGGTACCACTCCTCAGCTTCCTCCTCCTCGCCGAGGTGCCGGGCGACCAGGTGCCGATAGCTGTAGACGGCGTGCAGGCTGTGCCCCCCATCGCGGTAGCGGCGCTCCATGTCGTCGAGCACGGCGTAGGTGCGGTCCAGCGGCACCTCGGGGAACTTCAGCAGAGCGCTGACCATGTACTTGAAGTACCAGAGCAGGTTGTGGAGGTAGCGCTCGTGGTACGGGCCCGGGTTGCGGTCGAAATCAGCCAGGCACCACGAGAAGGTCACGAAGGACTTGGCCGGCTCACCGCCGTAGACGTATGCGTTGGTGGCGAGCATCCGGGCGGCGAAGGCGAGATGCGGATCCCCGGCGGCGTCGGCATGCCGGATCAACTGCTCGGTGGCGGCGATCTGGCCGGCTCCGTACGGCATGTTGCTCGCCTGGTCGAAGAGCCGCCACAGATCGTCGGCGCTGTAGCTCACGACGGCGTTCCTTCCGGTGGCACGGCTCGGCCGAGCAGGCCGAGGAATGAGCTGTTAAGCAGGGCGGCGTCCGCCGGCCGGATCGGGTGGTAGCCGAGCAGCAACGCCTGCCCGTAGAGGGCCTCGACCGCAAGCCCCACCAGTTCCGGGTCGCTGAGCGAGGTGACCCGCCGCACCAGCGGGTTGCGGTGGTTGAGCACGAGCTGCGGACGCTCGGGTGGCCCGGAGTTGGCGATCGCGTCGAGCACTCCCGCCCAGACATCGTCGGCCTGCTCCCGGGTGGCCTGCAGCTGGTCGTGGAAGACCGCCGCGCGGCTCACCAGGTAGAGGGCGGGCAGCGACACCGGGTCGTACGCCCGCACCACCACCTCGCAGCCGAGCCGGTCCAACGTCCGCTGCGCGGCGACGAGGAAGGGCCGCAGCGCGAGTGCGACCCCCGGTTCGAGGGCATCGAAGCGGGTGGTCAGATCGGTCGGTTCCAGCCGTTCGATGAGGATGGAGCGGTCGAAGCCCGGCAGCCGTTCGATGATCTCACTGTCGTAGGTGTAGCCGCCGTTGACGACGGCGAAATCCTGCGCCGCCGCTACCGCGGCCAACTGCCGGAACTCGTCGATCGTTGCCGCATACCGCACCAGGCCGTGCCGCTGACGGAACTCAGCGAGGGTCATCTGGCCGACGTTGGTCTCCATCGGCCACCACTGCTCGACCAGCCGGAGCATCTCGTCGTCGTGCAGGGCGAGCGCCTTCACGCCGAGGTGGTGCACCTGCAGGAACTCGCCGAGCCGGTGCGGGTCGGTGGTGGCCAGTCGCACCAGCCAGCCCCGCAGCTGCTCCCCCAGGGCCTCGCGGGTCGCCTCCAGCAGGCTGTCCTCGTAGAGGGCCTCCCGGCTCGCCGTCGGCCGCAGTTCGCTGGTGTCGACAACGCAGCGGGCGAAGAAGGCCCACTCCGGCAGCAGCCCCTCGGCCCCCTCGGCCAGCAGCATCTGCTTGAGGTAGACCCGGTGGCCGGGCCGGGCGGCCGGGTTGACCGGGCTGGGCAGGACGAATGCGGCACCGGTCAGCCCCGCCTCCGGCACCGACAGCTCGATCACGTCGAACGGGGTGAACCCCAGCACCTGTTGGGCGTACTGGATGAGGCGGGGGCGGCGGGCGGCGGGGGTGGCGCCGGCGGCGGGCGACCACGGCGGCGGCCCCGCGGTGGTCTGCGTCCCGTCGACGGTGACCCGGATCGGCAGCAGCGAACCGTAGAGGCGGGCCAGTTCGGTCACGGTCGGGGTGGTGAACCACTGCTCGGCGTCGCGCCGCGGCGCCAGCGTGACCGTGGTGCCCGGCTCCACGCGCTGCGCGTCGACGTCGGCCAGCTCCACCGAGTAGCGGCCGTCAGAGTAGCCGGTCCAGAGCACGGTCGGCTCGTCGGCGTGCCGGGTCTGCACCCGGATCTCGTCGGCGACGAGGAAGCAGGAGAGAAGGCCGATGCCGAACTGGCCGAGGAACTCGTGCCGGGCGAAGCCCAGTTCGTCGCGTTTGGAGCTGCGGCCGATCGTGGCGAGCAGTTCGTGCACCTGCGCCTCGGTGAGCCCGATACCGGTGTCGTGCACCCGTAGGGTGCCGTCGCCGGTGCGGCTGGGCGGTTCGATCCAGACCGCGGCGGGTGCCGTCTGCTCGACCGCCTGCCGTGCGGTGATCGCATCAGCGGCGTTCTGCAGCAACTCCCGAATGTAGACGCGGGGGCTGCCGTAGAGGTGATGGCTGAGCAGGTCGACCACGCCACGCAGGTCGACCTGGAAGGTGCGTTCCAAGCTTTTCTACTCTCCGATTCCGGTACAGGCGCTCACCGTACCGTCCCGCCCGGACGCTCCGCTCCCCTCAATCCTGTCGGTGCCGGACCGTATGGTCACCGTCGTGTCGTGGTGGCGGTTGCGTCCCGGTCACCCCGGCCTGGTAGCGCTCTGATAGCCGATCAGTCGGCAAGGCCGCCCGGCTCGGGGCCCTTCACGATCGGGGAGCCGACCAGGTTGCCCCATTCGGTCCAGGAGCCGTCGTAGTTGCGCACCTGCGGATAGCCGAGCAGGTGGCGCAGCACGAACCAGGTGTGGCTGGACCGCTCACCGATGCGGCAGTAGGCGACGATGTCGTCCCCCGGCGACAGCCCGAGCTCGTCGGCG
>DASULK010000020.1:0-9775 GCA_036278255.1 Micromonospora sp. | reverse complement strand
GCCCTACTCGCGCCAGCACGGCCCGCTCGCCGAAGGCCGCCTCCACGGCGAGTTCCCCGCCCCGCTTGGCCTGCGCGTAGTCGACATCTTCGGCGTCAGCCGACGCCACCACCACCGGGCCGTCCTCCGCGGTTCCCGGTGCAGCCGGGTATGTGTAGACCGAGCGGCTGGAGATGTAGACGTAGCGCGCGGCGCGGCCCTCTAAAGCCAGCGCCGCATCCCGTACGGCCCTCGGTGCGCCCTTCCAGGTGTCGATGACAGCGTCCCAGCCGTCTTGCCCGTGCTGCTTGAGGGCTGATAGATCGTTAGGGCTGGTGCGGTCGCCGTAAACGGACGCGACGCCGGGTGGAGGCTCCTTCCGTCCGCGGTTGAACAGGGTCACGTGCCAGCCGCGCCGCAGCGCCTCCTCCGCCACCGCACGCCCGACGAACTCGGTGCCCCCCAGAATCAGCAACCTCATGGAGCAGACTCTTCTCTCTGTCTGCCCGCCCCGCAAAGGGGGTTCACTCTCGGCGCAATCGCATGGGCCGCCCCCGGTTAGCAGCACCCCAGGCGGGGGTGGCAGGTCAATGCTGGCTTTCCTACCCGATAGACGCGGGCACAGGATGTCGGGTCCGGCCGAACGCCCGTGCCTAGCGTGGTGTTCGGAAGAAGGAAGGAGCCAGGGCGTGCTGGAGCGGTTGAACCAGGCCATGGAACACATCGAGCAGCACCTGGACCAGCAGATCGAGGTGGCCGAGTTGGCACGGATCGCCGTCACCTCGGAGTACCACTTTCGGCGGCTGTTCTCGGCGCTGGCGGGCCTCCCGATCTCCGAGTACGTCCGGCGCCGGCGGCTCACCGTCGCGGGTGCCCAGGTGCTCGCCGGGGAAGAAACGTTGCTCGACGTCGCGGTGCGGTACGGCTACAACTCGGGCGAAGCGTTCGCACGGGCTTTTCGTGCCATGCACGGCGTCGGCCCGGGCGAGGCCCGGCGGACCGGTGCAGCGCTGCGATCCCAGCCACGGATGTCCTTCCGCCTCATCGTCGAAGGGAGCAGCAGTATGCGATACCGGATTGTGCAGAAGGACGAATTCCGGGTGGTGGGCCGGAAGGCGAGCGTCCCCCTGGTCCACGAAGGGATGAACCCGGCAATCGTCACCTTTATCCGAAGCATCGATCAGGAGAGCCTGCAGCGCATGGCGGCGCTCTCCGACCAGGAGCCACAAGGGATAGTCGGAGTGAGCACCAACCTCGCCGAGAACCGGGAGGAGGGCACCGAGCTCGACTTCTACCACGGGGTCGTGACCAACGCTGCCCCGCCGGGCGACATGGAGAGTCTGGCCGTTTCGGCGGGGACGTGGGCAGTCTTCGAGAGTTCCGGCCCGGTCCCGCAGGCGATCCAGTACCTGTGGCGGGACGTGTTCACCCAGTGGTTCCCCTCCAACCCGTACCAGAGCAGGCCCGGGCCCGAGATCCTGCGTACCCGCCTGTCGGAAGACGGGACGGAAGCGGAAGCGGAACTATGGATCCCGATGGAACGGGTTACTAACTGAGCGGGTAACGCGCTGGCGGCACCGCGGGCGCGTACTGCCAGGAGCGGCGGCGTCGGTCCCGGCAAGGGCCGACATTATGGGTAGACATCGTGTGCCGGGGGGAGCCAACGTGGCCACCACGATGGCTCCCCGCCAGGGCAAAAAGCGTTCTGTAGAGGCAGACCCGCAAGCGCGAAGTACGCCCATGATACGGCCGCCAGGACGACGACGGTCACCAACGCCGCCGCTCCAAACCGCGCCATTTTGGAAACGCGCCGCTGCCCCACCAGCGCGTACCCACCGATAAAGACCACCAAGTGAACGAGGGTCAGAACCGGCAGTTGAAGGAGAACGAGTCCGAAGGCGTTTGCGCTGGCGTTGATGCCCACATCGCACGCATTCCACGCGCGGCTCACCACTGAAATTCCAGCGCAGCCCCCGATGACGGCAAATAGAAAGCCGGCGAGGAGATAGCGACCTCGGATCAGCCCGGGATGTGGCTCCTGGCTCATGTCCATCTCCTTCTGTCCGGCGCCTATCCTGGCACGCTGTTGCCTCGGCATAGTCCCCTGTGTTGCCCTCGGAGGCCAGGTGACCGTACGTCGTGAATACTGCATCACCATGGATATGCCAGACGTGACCGACTGCAGGTCCGAGAGGGCTCCACAAGCTTCGGCCGGCCTCGCCGTTCGTCACGCTGCAGCCGCCGATGCACCAGCAATCGTGGGTCTCGCCGCGGACCTGGGATATCCCGTCGAATCCGACACCGTCCGGCGTCGGCTGGCAACCCTTCCGGCAGGACACGTGGTGTTCGTCGCAACAAACCAGGACCGTGTCGTCGGCTGGCTGCACGCCTTCCACGGACAAAGCCTGCTCCACGGCGACCGGGTCCAGATTGCCGGGCTCGTGGTGGCAGCGGACCAGCAGGGGCGCGGTGTGGGAGGCGCTCTCCTCACCTACGTCGAACGCTGGGCTCTCGGCCGCGGCGTCCACGCTCTCCTCGTGCTCTCCGGTGCCGATCGGCATGCGGCTCACGATTTCTACCGCAATCGCGGTTTCCAGCTCATCAAGGCCGAGCAGGCTTTCACGAAGGCTCTCCCGGCACGATAGTGGCCGAACGCGGTTGGGGCATCGATAGCTGACGGTCAAGCCAGGTGAGCAGAGTTTTGCTGTAGAGAGGGCTGACCGCGGCGAGGTTGGAGTCGCCACCGGTCGTGGGCTCATGGCCGCAGCCGGGTAGCCGGCAGATCGTCGGTTCCGGGTGACCGTTTGCTGTTCGAATCCGACGCCACACCGCAATACTCTCGTCGACCGGCATCCATTCGTCGGTCTCACCGTAGAACAGCAGCACCGGGCAGGAGACAGCGGCGATCGACACGGCGGGGTCGAAGTCCATGTCCGCCCAGCTACCGGGCCGCTCGGGCAGTTGCCGCCGTACGTAGGAGAGCGGAAACCACGGCTGACTGGCAGCCCGGTCAACGATGGCCTGCGCCTCCTGCCGCGGGAGGTTCCCTCGCTGATGCTCCTCGACCGCGCTGCGGAGCCGCGTCAACTCGGCGATGTCGGCCGGCCCGAACCCGTGCCGCCGCAGTTGCTCTGCGGTACCGAAGCGCATTTGCCGAGCCGGAGAGATACCGCAGGCGGCGACCAGCACCAGGAATGCGACACCGTCGTTCGCCGCCGCCGTTGCAGCCCAGGCCCCTTGGCTGTATCCCCACAGGCCGACCGGAATGTCGCCGAACTGCCGGCGCAGCACCTGCAGCGCCGCATGCGCGTCGGCGGCCTGCACCGCCAGCGGCACGTCATGACCGTCGGTGCCGGGCCGCCGGTCGTACCGCAGCACCGCTATGCCGGCAGGGGTCAGCAGCCGGGCCAGCTGCTCGTACAGGAAGAAGTCACGGTGACCGGCCTCGGCGCCGTGCAGTGCCACCACGGCACCGCGTGCTGGCCTCTCGGGCAGATCCAGCACGGCGGGCAAGAGGGCATCCTCGGCCTCGATAACCAGGGCCATCGAGCAATCACACCACCGCGAGTCAAGGACGCTGAAGTTCTCGGCCTACACCACCATGTCACCGTCCCCGAGCAGCTACGTCATGGCAGTTCAAGGAACTCTCGCAGGGCTACCTCGATCGCGGTCCAGATCTGTCCCCGCCTCACCACTGCGCATCACGCAGGGCGACCTCGTTACTGCTCTCGCCCAGAGCCTGATCATCCGCGACCTGCTGTCCGGTCTTCCTGCGGAGGTACTCCCCGTAGGCCTGCCTGCGCCGCCGCACGTTGGCGTGCACGCCGAACCTCGTTGACTATCATACTTTTATCCTTCCAATGATTGATGCCGCTCAGTCTCGATAATCAGAGCAATCATTCCCCGTTAGCGGCGATACTCAGGCCACCACAAATCGATTCGGCTCGAGAAGGACCGTTGCTGCGCCGTCCAAATCGGCTAGGCGGGCGGCCAGTGTCGCGGTGGCGAGCCGTTTCGGCAGTGCTGCGCTGAACTTCAGTCCGGCCAACGCCTTTTCGTTCACCTCCGGCAGGCAGAGCCGCTCCCCCGCATCGGCGATCACGTCGCGCCACTCGGCCGGGGTGACGTTCTCGCGCAGCCGGATGTTGTAGTCGTCAAAGCGCTGCATGGGGTCGACCACTTCGCTCAGCGTGGCGGTGAGGGTGGCGTTGACCCGGAACCCAGCCCAGGTCCACCACCGCAGGTCACCGCGGTCGTCGCGGACGATGACGTTGCCGCCGGGGTGGACGAGGTGCAGCCACTCTTCCCGTTGCTTTGCCAGCCGTTCGACGGCCCGGCGGGTCATCCGTACCGGCGGGTCCGTGCCGAGCAGCACGTCGCGCATGGCCCGGGCCAATTCGAAGCCGAGGCCGGCCCAGTCGGTGCCGAGCCAGCGGGCGCGGCCTCCCCCGTCTGCGGGCTCGACGAAGCAGCGGCGACGCCGCCAGTCGATGTACGTCACCCGCCAGCTCTGGCCACTGAGCAGCAGCCGGCGGTCCCCCGGCACCTCCTCGGTCAGCAGGCTGGGGTCGATCCGGCCGATTTCGGTACGTCCCAGCAGCACGGTGAACTCGGGCGGTCCGGTGAAGACTGCAGTCATCTCCATGAAGTTGCGGCGGCCGAACTGCTTTTCGGCGGCGGGACCAATGAAGAGCATTCCGTCATCGCTGTCGAGGTAGCCCTCTTCGATCAGGTGACGCACGATCGGTTCGGCGCTGCGGTCGAAGGGTGCCAGGCCGGTCCACGCCGGCGCCCACGACCGGTCTCCGACCTGGTGTTCCTGTAGGCAGAGGGCGAGCAGCTGCTGAGCGACGATGTGCCGGGGTTCGGGTGGGGCGACGACCGGCTCAACGAAGCCGCTGCCCCACAGCGAAAGCAGCGCGGCGGCCTCGGTCAGCGCCTCCCCGTCGAGGGTGAGGAAGAGGCAGTTGCGCCGGGTGCCGGGCCGCCGGCCGGTACGCCCAAGCCGTTGCAGGAAGGACGCCACCGTTGCCGGGGTGTCGATTTGGATGACCCGGTCCAGGTCGCCGACGTCGATGCCGAGTTCAAGGGTGCTGGTGGAGACGATGACGCAGTCGCGGGCCTCGGTGAACGCCTGTTCCGCGCGCCGTCGCTCGTCAACGGAGAGCGAGGCGTGGGAGAGAAAGGTGGTGACGCCTTTTTCACGCAGCTGTTGGCCGAGTTCCTCGACGGTCTGCCGGGATTCGCAGAAGACCAGTCGTTTCTCGCCGGCGTGCAGGGCGGCGATGACGGTGGCCGCGTTGGCGAGCGACCCGACGTAGTCCAGTTCGACGTCGCCGGGTGGCGGCCCGCCACGGCCGAGGTGTGGGCCGCCGTCAGGGAGGGGTGGTCCGCCTCGGTCAGCCGGCAGCGGGGGTTCGGAGGCCACCACGGGAGGCACCTCGGGGGCGACGACGCGGGCGGGGCGGTGGCCGGCACCGGAGCCCTGCAGCCAGGTGAGCAACTGCCCCGGGTTGCCGACGGTGGCGGAGAGGCCGATGCGCTGCAGCGGCCGGCCGACGATGCGGGTCAGCCGTTCCAGCACCGCGAGCAGATGCCAGCCCCGGTCGTCGGCGGCGAAGGCGTGCAGTTCGTCGACCACCACAGCGCGGAGGCCGGAGAAGAAGACTTGGTGGTCGACGTTGACGCTGACCAGCATCGACTCCAGCGATTCGGGGGTGGTGAGCAGGATGTCGGGTCGTTGCCACAGCACCGCCCGTCGCCGTGATGCGCTCACATCGCCGTGCCAGAGGGCAGCCTGCCGGCCCAGCCAGCCGGCGTAGCGTTCGAGGCGGGCGTGCAGGTTGTTGAGCAGCGCCTTGAGCGGGCAGAGGTAGAGCACCGAGGTGCCGGTCCAGTTTTCGGTGGCCATCTGCGACAGCAGCGGAAACACCGCGGCTTCGGTCTTACCTCCGGCGGTGGGGGCCAGCAGCAGCGCGTCTTCGCCGGCAAGCAGCGGGGCGACCGCCGCCTCCTGCAGCGGTCGCAGCGCCGGCCACTGCAGCGAATTGACGATGTGGTGCACCACCAGCGGGCTCAGGTCGCGCATGGCGGGTTAGAGGGGCAGTTCGACGTCGTCGGCCGCGGCGGCGTTGCGCTCCACCTCGGTCAGTTCGTCTGAGCGTACGGTCAGCGCGTAGTGCTGGCGGGGGTCGAAGTCGGGGAACTGGTCGACCCGGTCGAGAACGTCGGCAACGAGTTTCTTCAGGTAGATCCGCGGGGCGACGCCGACCTGGCCGCCGAGTCGGCCGGTGACCGCGCGGGCCAGTTCGCCGAGGTAGGCGTTGTCGACTCGGCCGGCCACCGCCGCGCTGCCGTAGATGTCGCGGACGCGGACGCCGAGTTCGACCAGCGAGTCGACGGTGAATCCGGGCAGCCGAATCTGGACCGCACGCGGGTTGTCCCAGCGCGGTTCGGGACCGAAGTCGGTGGCGAGTCGCTGGGCCAGCGGAGCGAGCCGCTGCACCCCCTGCGGGCCGTCGAAGAACGCCGGTGTTCCGGTGATCACCAGTACCAGTCCGGGGAACCGGCCGGCGTAGATCTCGTCGATGAGTTGCCGCAGCGCGTTGAGGGCTTTGTCGCGGGAGTCGGAGCGGACCCGCTGCAGGGTCTCCACTTCGTCGAGGACCAGCAGCAGCCCGGCGTGTCCGCTGTCGCGCAGCACGGTGAGCAGGCCTTGCAGGAAGCTCAGTGCGCCGAAGTGGTCGAGGTCTCCTTTGACCCCGGCAGCCCGCCGTACCGTAGCTGCCACGTGTGGCTGCCCGCCGAGCCAGGCGGCGAGGCCGTCGGCCGTGGGCTGGTCGCCGGCGACGCAGGCGCTGCGGTAGCCGCGCAGCGCGGCGGCGAAGCCGGGGGTGCTGCGGGAAATGTGGGCCAAGCGCCGCTCCAGCAGGTCACCGACGGCTCGGTCCAGCGCTGCCGCGTCGTCCTCGGCGATCTGCCCCGCCGCGAGCACGTCTTCTTCCAGTGCGAAGATCCAGCTGTCGAGCACGGGCCGCAGGGCACTGGGCGCGAACTGTTCGGTGCTCAACTGTTCGACGAGCCGCCGGTAGACGGTCTCCATCCGATGCAGCGGCGTCTCCAGTTCGGAGACCTGCACCTCAGCGGCGGCGAAGCCTCGCTGCTTGGCGCGTTCAGCGAGCCATCGGGTGAAGAAGGTTTTGCCGGCGCCGTATTCACCGCGGACCGCCTTGAAGACGCTGCCGCCGCTGGCTGCGCGGTCGAGGTCGTCGTCGGTGGCGGCGGTGAAGCGGTCCAGGCCGACGGCGAGGGCGTCCAGGCCGTTGGTGGGTACGACGCCGCGGCGCAGCGCGTCGATGATGTCACGGCGGCGGCGGGTGGAGATGGTCACGACTTTTCCAGGCCGAACTGCTCGATCAGCAATTCTTTGTCGAGCAGCACGGTCTGCCCGTCGGGGTCGAGTGTCACGACCGGGTAGCCCTCGACCTGCAGCAACCGACGAAGGGCGGTGATGGTGCCGCTGATGCGGTGTGCCGGTACGCCGGAGCGGGCCGCGAGGGTGTCGAGGGTGGCACGACCGCCGCCAGCCAGCAGTGCACCGACCAGCGCGGAAACCCGCTCGTCGGGCAGGGGCGCCCGGGTGCCGCGGCGTTGGGCGTACCGGTCGCTGGCGAGCAGCGCGTCGACCAGGGTGGGGCTCGCCGCAGTGTCGGCCGGGGCCGCGCCGCCGCCGGGCGACGCTGCTGCGGCGGGGCGCGCCTCGGCTGGGACGGTCAGCAGTTCAAAGAGTTGCTCGGCCTGTTCGGCGGGGCGCCGCTGGCGGGGGCGGCGGGCCGCGCCGGTGGCGGGCTCGGCGGCGGGGGCCGGCGCCGGTTCGGGCAGGGCTTCCCGCCACCAGTCGGGGCTGGCGACGGGCGCGCCGGACCAGCCGGCGATGGCGGTCTCGGTGGTGCTGAGCATCAGCAGCGGGATCACCGCCTCGGCGGGGGCGGCCCCGCCGTGGTAGCCGGCCTTGCGTGGCCCGTACCGCAGTTCTTCCCGCCAAGGCAGCACCACCGCGCCGCCGCCGAGGGCGACCCGGCTGCCGGAGACCGCAATCTCGCCGTCGCCGGGTGGGCTGGTCGCTGGCCGCCACCGGTTGCCGCCGTCCCCGCCGGGCCGGATGACGCCTTCGGGGCCGCGGTCGATGACGTGCCCGTGGTCAGAGACGATGATGACAACCCGGTCCTGCGCCACGGCGAGCAGGTCGCGGACGGCGGAAATGTTCTCCTGGCCCCAGATGATGGTGCCGGGCTCTCCTTTGTCGAGCGCGTCGTCGATGGTGTTGACCACCGCGGCAACCACCGGGGTGTCCGGGTGGTCGAGCGCGGCCCGTACCTCGGAATCGAGGGCGACGCCGGCCGGTGCCCGCAGGTCCTTCTTGTGCAGCAGCGGGCAGCCGGGGAACCGCTGTTGGAAGGCGGACAGCTCAGTGGACTGGCCACCGGCTTTGATGCGTCCGCTGAGCAGGCTGCAGCGGCTGACTTCGGTGACGGTGGGGAGGGCGGCGAGGACGCCGACGCGTTCGCCGCCGCCGGGGGTCAGCTCCATCCATTCGCCGGAGGCGACGAGGGATTCAGCCAGTTCGGTCGCGGCAGCCACCCCCATGCCGTCCATCACCAGCAGCAGGACTTTTCGGCCGGTGTCGACGACGGGCTGCACGACGCGGTCGAGGACGTCTTCGACACGTAGCAGAGCCCCCGGTTCGGATTCGTCGCGGGTGGCCGCCGCGAGCAGGTCGGCGAACTGCCGGTCGTGGCGGGTGCGGCGGGCATCGACGGCGCGGTACAGCAGTTGGTACGCCGCGGCGACCTGCGGGTCGGGACCGCCGGCGAAGATGTCCAGGCGGGCCCGGTCCACCCAGCCGTCGTGGCGGACCTGCCGGTGCAACGCGTCCAGCAGGGTGGGCGGGGCGGTCGCTGCGGCGGTGGCAAGCCAGCGCAGCAGGCGGACTGCCATGCGGGCGGTCTCGACCCGACTCGGCTCGGCGGCCCGGTGTCCCTCGACGGCGTTCAGCGCCGTTTGCGCCTTGGCGACCAGGTTCTCGTTCGCAGGTCCGTCGGCGGGCAGGGCGCGGCGTACGGCGGCGGCGAAGACGCGCAGTCGTTGGGTGAAGCCGCTGGGCAGGACGGCGGAGGCGCCGAGCAGCCCGGTGATGTCGATCTCGGCGGCGATGATTTCGGCCCGCCGCAGCAGGCGGATGGCTTCGCGTCGGCTGTCTGGTCCGGAGTCGAAGGCCCGGTACACCCAGGCTTCGGCCGCTTTGCCGAACGCCTCGGCCTGTGAGGTGGTGAGCCGGGCACCGCCGAATCGGGGTTCGAGCCGGGCGCGGGCGACCTCGATCTCCACCCCCGGCCGACCGCTGTCACCTCGGGGCCACAGGACGGTGGCGAGCAGCCCGAGGGGGAGGGCGTCGACGCCATGTCCAGCCTGGACCGCGGCCATGATGGGTACGGCGGCTTCGCCGGCGATGTCGATCAGGTACGCGGTGATTCCGGCGGCGACGTCGGCGGGCAGTTGGGTGAACCGCAGTTGGGCGGCGGGGTTGAGGCTCCACTGCAGCAGGCCGGAGCTGTCCAGGCTGTCGTGGCGCCGGTCGTCGCCCTCCGCTGCGTCACCGCGCGGGAAGAGCAGTTCGGCGGTGAGGCAGCGCAGCGCGTGGTCGCGGGTGAGGAGCGATCCGGTGGGGGGCGGCCAGCCGCCGGGTGGGGTGAAGTCGCCGAGGGCGTCGGCGACCCAGCGGCCGGCGCGGACCAGG
>DASULK010000019.1:0-20678 GCA_036278255.1 Micromonospora sp. | reverse complement strand
TGGTCCGGGCGTTGTTGAGGTCCGCCCAACCGGACTCGACCAGCACCGAGCGCAGATCCTCGAACGGCAGGTCGACACCGGGTATGTACTCCCGGTCCCGCTGAAAGTAGCTGAAGGGGTTCTTCCAGACCGGCCCGGTGTAGTCGTTGGAGCCGAAGACGAAGGCGCCGGGCAGGTCGAGGAGCGGTTCGAGTGCACGCTGCACGCCCGGAACGGCGTCCGGGTGGGCGAGGTTGTCGCCGGTCACCACCACCAGGTCGGGGTCGGTGGCGGCCAGGGACGCCACCCAGTTCTGCTTACGCCGCTGCCCGGGCGTCATGTGCAGGTCGGAGAGGTGCAGGATGCGCAGCGGTTCCGCGTCGGGTGCGAGGACCGGCACGTCGAAGCGGCGCAGCGTGAACCGGTTGCGTTCGACCAGGGCGGCATAGGCCAGCGTGGCCGCCCCGACGGCGACCGTACCGGCGGCCAAACGGAATATTGTGCGCTTTTGCATGGGACCCAGGGTAGTTTCACCGGTCATGGGCACGTTGAAGGACCGCCTCACCGTTGACATGCGCGCGGCGCTGAAGGCGCGCGATGAACTCACCACCTCCACGCTGCGGATGGCGCTGGCCGCCGTCGGCACCGCCGAGGTCGCCGGCAAGGAGAAGCGGGAGCTCTCCGACGAGGAAGTTCTCACGGTGCTGGGCAAGGAGGCGAAGAAGCGCCGCGAGTCAGCGGCGGCCTTCGCCGATGCGGGCCGCGACGAGCAGGCGGCCCGGGAGAACGCCGAGGGGGACATACTCGACCGCTACCTGCCTCGGCAGTTGAGCGACGCCGAACTGACCCAGGTGGTGACGGAGGCGCTGACTGCCGGGGGATTCTCCGGGATGGCCCAGATGGGGCCAGCGATGAAGGCGGCACAGGCTGCGGTGGCCGGCCGGGCCGAAGGCGCCCGAGTCGCCGCCGAGGTCCGCCGCCAACTCGGCTCCTGATCGCCGCAGACGCAAAGCGCGGAGCCGTCGACACGGTGAACGGATGGGGGGCGGGCACCGAGGTGCCCGCCCCCGTCGCTGTCCAGGTCAGTCGTCGCCGCCGCGGTTATCGGGACGGCCCGGTGTAACCGGACCACCCGGATTGCCAGGGCCGGTCGTCGGACTCGCCGCGCCGTTGCCGTTGCTGATTTCGATGGTCACCACGCCACCCTTGATAGTCCGCCCGGACGGATTCGTGCGGGCGACCGTGCCCGCTGGGCAGGAGGAGTCGACCCGCGTCTGGCTGACGTGCACCTCGAAGCCGGCGTTGCGCAGCTTGGCTCGAACGGAGTCCACCGACTGGCACGTCACGTCGCCCGGGATGGATCGCTGGTCGCCGTAGACGATCTTGCCGCTGGGCGGAGTGAAGTTCTTTGCCGGCTTGCCCTTCATCCCGTCGCGTAGTGTCTCGGCGACCGCGTTGTTCACCTCCCAGTGCCCGAATCGGTAACTGGTGTTCGCCCAGTCCGGGTCGGTGATGATGCCGGCGACCGAGAGCTGCTTGGTCATCGCGACCAGCGAAGCGGCCTTCTCTCCGTCGGTGGTGCCGGTCTTGCCGGCGACCGGCTTGCCGACGGTCCAGCGCACTCCACCAGCAGTGCCGCCGCCGCATTTTGTGGTCGCGGAACTGTCGCCAAGCGGGCAGCGGGCGGCGTCGACCGCGGCACGGGCCACCTCGGCCTTCACCGCCTGGTTGCAGCGTGGCTTGGCGATATCGAGTTTGTTGCCCTCGTTGTCGATGATCTCCTGCACCGGGATCGGTTCGCAGTACTTCCCGTCAGCCGCCAGGGTGGCGTACGCGTTGGCAAGATCCAGGGGGGTGGTCAAGGAGACCCCGAGGGTGAAGGCGCCCCACTGGTCGGAGCCGCCCTGCTTGGTGGCCCGGTCGGCGTCCCCGGAGTCGCGGAACTGGATACCCATCCGCTTGGCGGCGTCGATCACGTTAGCGGCACCGACGCGTTCCTGTAGGTGCACCAAGTAGGTGTTGACCGAGCGGCCGAAGGCGCTCCACATGTTGTGCACACCGGCCATGCTCTGGCCGGCGTTCGTCGGGCAGTAGAGGTCGGTGCCGCGGCACGCGGCCGGAGCATTGAACTGGATGCGGTAGTTTGACCGGTACTGGTGTGGCGCGTTGAACGTGTACTCGAGCGGATAGCCCTTCTCCAGAGCCGCCACCAGCGTGAAAATCTTGAAGGTGGAGCCGCCCTGGTAGCCGGTGATGTCGCCGCCGCCGGTCAGCAGCGGGTTGGTGGTGTTGGGATAGGTGCCCCGCAGGTCCTTGTTCCGCTTCTTCGGGTCGCTGTGCTTGCCGTTCTTCGGGTTGTTCGGGTCGTCCAGTTTGAAGTTGCGGTTGGTCGCCAATGCTCGGACCCGGCCGGTGCCGGGCTCCACCGCGGCGAGCATCAGCGCGTTCTGCTGCGTGCGGCTCGTCTTCAGGTACTTCTCGATGTTGCTCTTCGCCGCGTTCTGGGTCTTGACGTCCAGGCTGGTCACGATCTTGTAGCCGCCGCTCTTCAGTCGGCGTTCCCGCTCGTAGCTGGTGGCGCCGAAGGCCTCCTGCTCCATCCACCAGCGGTAGAAATAGTCGCAGAAGAAGCCCCAGTGGTTCTTGTTGGTGGCGACGCAGCCGTTGGGGGTGCGCTTGTCCTTGACGACGAGCTTGACCGCCTTGGCCTCGGCCGCCTGCTCCTCCGTGATCGCGTCGATCTTCACCATGTTGTCGATGACGTAGTCGCGCCGGTTGACCGCCTGCGGATATCCGCTCTTGGTGGTTGGGTTGAAGGCGGAGGGGGCCTTCACCATGCCGGCGAGCATGGCTGCCTCGTCGATCGTCAGGTCCTTCGGGGGCTTGCCGAAATAGACCTGGCTGGCGGCGAAGACACCGTAGGCGCCGTTACCGAAGGGGGCGATGTTGAGGTAGCGCTCCAGCAGTTCGTCTTTGGACAGCTGCTTCTCCAGCTGTATCGCCAGCCGGATCTCGCGCAGCTTCCGGGCGTTGGTGTCCTCGGTCGCCTCCACCACATCCTGCGGGTGGGTCGCGGAGTAGGCGATCGAGAGCCGGACGTACTGCATGGTCAGCGTGGAGGCGCCCTGCTGGGTGGAGCCGGCGCTGTTGTTGGCCACGAAGGCCCGGGCGATGCCGGCGACGTCCACGCCGTTGTGCTGGTAGAACTTGTGGTCCTCGGCGGCGATGATCGCCTGCTGCATGACCTCGGCGATGTCCTCAAGGGGCACGTCGCGCCGGTTCTCGTCATACATAGTGGCCAGTGGCGTCTTGCCGTCCGAGGCGTACAGGTAGGTGATCTGCGGCGCCTTCTTGAGCGTGAGCTCGGCGGGGAGCTTTTCGAACGCTTCGACGCCCGACTTGGCGGCCAGGCCGGAGAGGGCGACCGCGGGGAAGGCCGCCGCGGCTACCACCACGCCCGCAAGCAGGCCGCAGATCAGTAGCGATGTGACATTGGTCAGCAGATTATGGTCACGCCTACGCATCCAGCTCACGGTCTCAGGGTACGTGAATCGACAACGATGGCATGTCCCGCCCGGTTCCCCCATTTCCTGTGGGCGTCAGCCTCGTTGTGTTAAGCGCACGACCCTCGACGTGTGGCTGTGTCTACCTGTTCCGAGTCTGCGCCATCAGGACGGATCTCGGGGCGTTTCAGCGAATCGCGGTCGGGTATGTACGGCCTCGGCGAGGGTCACCGGACACCGGGGAGAAAAGCGGGAAGAGTGAAGAATTAGTGGATTTGGCCGACAGCGTTGCGTAGTCGGTTGGTTACCAAGCATGATGGGCGGCGACGTTCACGCCATCACGGCGCGGGGGGAATGTCGCCGCAGATGGCTATGGGGGTATGCCGACCGGGGGTTGGCAAGAGTTAATAACAAGGGGGGACGCGGACAGATGGGCATGATCACTGATTGGCCCTCATTAGCGGCGTGTCAGGACGGTGACCCTGACGCGCTATTCGTTCAGGGGGCCGAGCAGAACGTGGCGAAGCGGATTTGCCGCGGCTGCCCGGTGCGGTACGAGTGCCTGGCCGATGCGCTCGACAACCGCATCGAGTTCGGCGTGTGGGGAGGCATGACCGAACGGGAACGACGTGCCCTGCTGCGCCGGCATCCGCAGGTGCCGAGCTGGCGGAAACTTTTCGAGGCGGCGATGCGTGAGCGGGAGAAGAGCCTGATCACGACCGGCTGATCGCGGCGGCGATCTCGCGCAGCCCGTCGACGTCATGCACGTCGGCGGGCTGCGCCGTCACCGCCGCCGCCGGGACGTCGGGGAAGGCCTCGGTGAAGGCTGCTGCCACCCGCTGCTCCCGCTTCGCCTGCCGGGCCAGCGCGGCATGCACCCGCAGGGCCGCCGCGGTGGCCTCGTGGCCGCCGATCTCGGCCAGTCGCTCGGCTGCCGCCAGGCTCTCCTCGGCGGTCGGCCGGTCGACGACGGTGCGGTGCACCCGGTTGAGCACCAGGCCGGCCAGGGGCATCCGCTCCTCGCCCAGCCGGCGCGCGAAGTAGGAGGCCTCCCGGATCGCATCCGGTTCGGGTGTCGCAACCAGCACGAAGGCCGTCTCCGGAGCCTGCAGAACCTGGTACGTCTCTTCGGCGCGCCGCCGGAAGCCGCCGAACATCGAATCCAGCGCAGCGACAAACCCGGACAGATCAGTGAGAAGCTGCGTTCCGAGCACCTTCTGCACCACTCGGGAGAACATCCCGAACGAGGCGGTGACCAGGCTGAACATGCTCCGCCCACCGGTACGTGCCGGGGCGAGCAGCAGGCGCAGCATCCGTCCGTCGAGAAAACGGGAGAGCCGGGCCGGGGCGTCGAGGAAATCCAACGCCGAACGGGACGGCGGCGTGTCGACGACGATCAGATCCCACTCGTCCCGGGCGTACAGTTGGCCGAGCTTCTCCATCGCCATGTATTCCTGCGTGCCCGCGAAGGTCGAACTCATCGCCTGATAGAAGGGGTTGGCGAAGATCTCCGCTGCCCGGGCCGGATCCGTGTGCGCAAGGACGACGTCGTCGAACGTGCGCTTCATGTCCAGCATCATCGCCTGCAGCTCGCCGCCGTTCTCCCCGGCGTCGATGCCCTTGACTGGGCGGGGGGTGTTGTCCAGCTCGGTCAGGCCGAGTGACTGGGCGAGTCGGCGGGCCGGGTCGATGGTCAGCACCACGGTACGCCGGCCGTGCTGCTCCGCCGCGCGTAACGCGAGCGCTGCCGCCGTCGTCGTCTTACCCACCCCGCCCGCACCGCAGCAGACCATGATCCGTACGCCTGGGTCGGCCAGGATCCGGTCGATGTCCAGCCGCGGCGCTGCGTGATCGGAACTCACCCTTCGAGGGTATCGGGGACCGCCCGCCGAATGTCGATCAAGTGGAGAGGTGTGAGCCGGCCAGCGTCTCAGCCATCGCGTCCAGCCCCGCCCGGTCGATCCCGTCGGGGAGCAGCGGCAGCTCGACCATCGGCAGCCCCAGTTCAGCCAGGTCGGTGCGGAGCGACTCCTCCAGCTCCTGCCGGATCAGCTGCCCCTGCGCCTCGGTGAGCAGCCCGGCGACGATGTCCCGGTCGGCGGGGAGGCCAGCAGCAACCAGACCCCGACGCAGCTCCGCCAAGGCGGGGCGGCCCGCCAGCAGCGGAGCCCGGGTGGCGTTGACGACGACCCGCCCCACCGGAATGCCGAGCGAGTTCAACTCCGTGATCGCGTCCACCGTTTCCTGGACCGGCATCTCCTCCAGCACCGTGACCACATGCACTGCCGTCATCGGTGAGCGCAGCAGTGCGGCGACGCCTTCACTCTGGGTTTTGATCGGTCCGACTTTGGCCAACCGGGCGGTTTCCGCGGTGACGTTAAGAAAGCGGCCGATCCGCCCGGTGGGCGGGGCGTCGAGGACAACGGCGTCGTAGAAGCGGCGGTGATCGACGGTGCGGGTGGTGGCTTCCTTGACTTTCCCGGTGAGGAGCACATCGCGGAGGCCGGGCGCGATGGTGGTGGCGAAGTCGATCGCCCCCAACCGGCGCAGCGCCCGGCCGGCTGCCCCGAGCCGGTAGAACATGTCCAGGTATTCCAGGAGCGCCTCTTCCGCGTCCACGGCCAGCGCCCGCACCTCCCCGTCGCCGGCGGCGATGGCGATCGGCCGCTCCTCATAGGGCAGGGGCGGACTGTCGAAGAGTTGGGCGATAGCTTGCCGCCCCTCCACCTCAACCAGCAGCGTGCGGCGCCCTCCGGCGGCAAGCGCGAGCGCCAGCGCGGCCGCGACGGTGGTCTTGCCGGTGCCGCCCTTGCCGGTGACGACGTGCAGTCGGGCCGGCCAACCCGTCATGGCCTGGCTCTCCGGCCCCTCACCCGCGTCCACGTTCCGAGACTATCCAGCCCGGGGCCTAGCCGACTTCGCAGACCCACCAGCCGGTCCGCTGCACCACCGTGAACACGAGTTTCTGCTCCGCGGTCTTCTCGTCCCCGGTGACCATGGTCAGCTCCACCGACACGATGGTGCGTTCCTTGTTCTGGTCGTCGATCTTCGGCTTGTCCCAACGGAACCGCGGTTTGTCGTACTGGGTTGCGTACTCCTCGACCTCCGCGATCTTCTTGCTGATCGCCTTCCTGTCGCGGGCTGCGGAGCAGACCAGGCTGGCCGCCTTCTCCACGTCTCGGTCCTGGTAGACCGCCTCAAGGAATTCTTCGACCGCCACCACCGGTTCCGCCGCGCCCTCCCCGTTCTCGGTGTTGCGCAGCAGCAGGAATGCCCCGACGCCGCCGCCACCGCAGAGCAGCAGTGCCGCTGCCAGGACCAGTGAGACCACCAGCAGCCCGCGGCGCTTCTTGGGGGCGGGTGCGCCGTAGGGCGGGTATCCGGGCGGACCGTACGGGGGGTAGCCCGGATGCCCGGCCGGCGGGGGTCCGGCCTGGCCCGGGGACGGGTAGCCCGCCGGGCCGGAGTCGGTGCCGGGGAACTGCTGTCCCGGGATCGGCGCACCCGGGGCCGGCTGACCGGGCAGCCCGTACGCGGGGGGCTGGCTCGGTTGCGGCGGCACGGGCTGCTGCCACGGATCCTGCTGCGGCGGCCCGCCCGGCGGCTGGTCCGAGCCGCCGTAGGGCGGATAGGTCATGGTCTTCCCCCCCCAGAGGGCGTCGAATCGATCGCCAACCCGTCCAGGCTGGCGAAGCGCTCGCTGTCTGATCAAGCGTGGCGGGACAGCATACGCGCAAACCGCCGGGCGGTACCACGATCACACAGTGACGGTGAGGCCGTAGGCTGTCGCCGTAGGAAGCTGAACAGCGAGGGGAGCTGGCAAGTCATGCAGAAGTGGGAGTACTCCACCGTGCCGCTGCTGATCCACGCGACCAAGCAGATCCTCGACACCTGGGGCGAGGACGGCTGGGAGCTGGTGGCGGTGATCCCGGGCCCCAACCCGGAGCAGCTCGTCGCCTACCTGAAGCGGCCGAAGTCGTGACCGGGGTCCGGATCCGCGAGCGGATCGGGGCAGCGGCATGAGCGCCACCCCGCACGCGAAGCTGGCCGAGCTGGGGCTCAGCCTGCCGGAGGTGACGGCGCCGCTCGCGGCGTACGTGCCGGCGGTGCAGTCCGGACGGCAGGTTTACGTCTCGGGCCAGTTGCCGATGGCCGACGGCAAACTGTTGGCGACCGGCAAGGTCGGTGGCGGCGTCTCCCCGGAGCAGGCCAAGGACCTGGCGCGGCAGTGCGCGCTGAACGCCCTCGCTGCCATCGACGCGTTGGTCGGCCTGGAGAACATCGTCAAAGTGGTGAAGGTGACCGGGTTCGTCGCCTCCTCGGAGGGCTTCACCGGACAGCCCGGGGTGATCAACGGGGCATCCGAACTCTTCGGGGTGGTCTTCGGTGAGGCGGGGCGGCACGCACGCAGCGCGGTGGGGGTCGCCGAGCTGCCGTTCGGGGCCCCGGTCGAGGTCGAGGTCATCGTGGAGGTCGTCTAGGTCGCCACGCTGGTCGGACGCCCCGTCGGCGACACGTACCATCGCTGCCATGACCGGGCATGTGACGACGCCGGCGGCGGCGCTCGCCGACCAGCTACCGACCTGGGTGACTCTGCTCCGCGCCCCCAATCCGGGCCCACTGACCCTCGACGGCACCAACACCTGGGTCCTGCGCGCCCCGGGCGGGACGGAGGCGGTGGTCGTCGACCCGGGGCCGCTCGACGCCGGCCATCTCGCCGCGATCGCCGAGCACGCCCCGATCTCGCTGATTCTGATCACCCACGGCCACCCCGACCATGTCGATGGGGTCGAGGAACTGTCAGCCGCCGTCGGCGCCCCGGCCCGTGGCCTGGTCGATGGCCGTGCCGTTGCCGAGCCGTCCAGTACGACCCGGTCGCATCCCGGCGACACCGGTTTGCGGCCGGGTGACATCTTCATCCTCGACGGCCTGGAGATCACCGTGCTGGCGACGCCCGGCCACACCGCCGATTCGGCCTGCTTCCTGGTGGAGCACGCCGGTGAACAGGTGGTCCTCACCGGCGACACCATCCTCGGCCGGGGCACCACCGTGATCACCCAACCCGACGGTGACCTAGGGGACTACCTCGACAGCCTCGACCTGCTCTCGGCCTACGACGGGGTGCCGGTCCTGCCCGGGCACGGCCCGGCCCTGGCCGACTGCGGTGCCGCCGCCCGCTTCTACCTCGCCCACCGCCACGCCCGACTGGACCAGGTGCGGCAGGCCCGGGACCGGGGGGCGCGGACGGCATCCGAGGTGGTCGCGATGGTCTACGCCGACGTCGACCGCTCGCTCTGGCCCGCCGCCGAATGGTCCGTGCACGCCCAACTTGCCTATCTCGAACGGCAGGATCGGGAATCTCCGCCCGGGGTAGTGGGGTTGGACACACTGTGACCTGCCCTGTGTGTGGAACCGTTGCCGTCCCCGGGGCGCGGTTCTGCCACAACTGTGGGGCCGCGCTCCCAGCCGCAGCGACCCTGCCCGCAGCCGAACGGCGGGTGGTAACCGTCCTCTTCGGCGACTTGTCCGATTTCACGTCCTGGTCAGAGGACCTCGATCCGGAGCGGGTCGGGGCGGTCACCGACCGGGTGCTGGCGGCGCTGGCTCGGGCGGTCAAAGTCTTCGGCGGGCACGTCGACAAGCTCACCGGGGACGGGATCATGGCTGTCTTCGGTGCCCCCATCGCCCACGAGGACGACGCGGAGCGGGCCGTCCGGGCCGCCCTCTCCATGCAGCGGGCCGTGCGCCGGGTGCTCGACGACGAGCGCGGCGGTGGAGCCCCGCTCGGTCTGCGGGTCGGGCTCAACACCGGCGAAGTGGTGGCGGGCATTCAGGCCGCCATCGAATACACCGTCATCGGCGACACCGTCAACACGGCCGCCCGCCTCGCCGATGCCGCCGCCGTCGGCGCCGTCTACGCCGGTGACCGTACGGCCGCCGCCACCCGTCACATCACCTCCTGGCGCCAGTTGCGGCCGCTGCGGCTGAAGGGGAAACGGGAGCCGGTCGAGGCGTACGAACTCCTCGGCCTACTCGACGCGCCGGACACCCGGTCCGGCCTCGGGGACGAGGCGCCCTTCGTCGGCCGGGAGACCGAAATCGGTCGGGTCGCCGGGCGCCTCGCCGAAGTGATCGACCGGTCCGAGTCGCGGGTGCTGGTGATGACCGCCGAGGCCGGCGTCGGCAAGACCCGCCTGGCCGCCGAGGTCGAACGGCTCGCCGCCGGTTACGACGTCAGCGCCGGCCGGTTCGCTGCCCACACCGGGGCGCGGCTGCTCTCCGTGCGCTGCGCCGCCTTCGGTGAGCGGCGCCGGCTGGCTCCGCTCGCCGACCTCGTCCGGGCCGCCGTCGGTCTGCCCCGTGACGCCGCGCTCACCCGCGGAGTGGTTGAGGAACGGGTACGCCGACTGGTGGAGCGGCTCGGGAAGCAGCGCGGCCAGGCTCCCCCCATCGCCGTCGACCAACTCCTCGCCCTGCTCGGGTACGGCGATCTGGCGGCCGCCGTGCACGGTGTGCCCGGGGGCAGCGCGGACTGGCCGAACGAGCCGCGTTCCGACGCGGAAGCCCTGCCCACCGCGGTCGCTGAACTGCTCAACGCGCTCGCCACCGAGGCACCGCTGGTGGTGATCGTCGACGATCTGCACGACGCCACCCCCGAGACGGTCGATGCGCTCGGCATCACCCTGTCCCACCTCTCCGGCCCGGTGCTGGTCCTGCTGCTGGGCCGCCCCGAACTGGTCCGTACCGCCGGGGCGCTGACCCGGGTCGCCGACGCCGAGGTGTACCCCCTGCCGCCGCTGCGGGGTGGGGACATGGCCCGGCTGCTCACCTCGTACCTCGGCGGGGGGCGGCTGTCTCAGGCGGACACCGAGCGGCTACTGGCCACCGCACAGGGCAACCCGTTCTATTTGGCCGAACTGGTGACCCTGCTCCGGGAGCGCGGGGCGCTCACCCCGGCGATCGGGGCCAACGCGGCCGGCACGTGGCGACTGGCGCCCGGCTCCTTGAGCCGCCGCCTCCTCTCCCGAGACCTGGCGGCGGTGCTCGCCGCGCGCATCGACGCGCTCCCCGCCGGCGCCCGGTCGGTGCTGCGGGACGCTGCCGTTGTCGGTGATACCGTGCCTGCCGGCGCGTTGGAGGCACTCCGTGAGCAACGGGGCGGCCGGGACGGCCGGCCCGCCGCGGTGGCCGCTGTCGAGTTCGAGCGCGCCGTCGACGAACTGCGCCAGCGGCGCATGCTGCACCGCCAGCGCGGCGGCTTCGTCTTCGCCACGCCGCTGATGCGGCAGGCGACCTACTCTGGGATCGGCAAAGCGGATCTTGCCGAGCGGCACGGGGTGCTGGCGCGGTGGGCTGCAGCCTTGAATCGCAACGAAGCGGACTCCGGTGGGGCGGCGGGCGCGGCACACGACGGACGGCCACCGGCGGTGTCGGACATCTTCATCGCGGAACATGCCGAGCGGGCCACAGCCCTCGCCGACGCGATCCGGCTGCGCGCGGACGCCGCGGCCCGCACCGTCGCCCCGCTGGGCGTCGCCGCGCTGGGACGCGCGGCACGCCGTGCGATCGCCGCCGGGGAGCCGGCGCTGGCCGTGGAGTACACCGAGCGGGCCGCCGCCCTGGCCGGGGAGGCGGCGATACCCGGCCTGGACCGGCTCGTGCACGCTCGGGCACTGCTGCAGGTCGGACGTCCGGCCGAGGCGCTGGCCTACGCGGAGAAGATCGCGGCGAACGCCGGGGACGAGGCGGACTGCCGGGCCGGTGCCCTGCTCATCGCCGGTCGGGCCTACCGAGCCCTCGGTGACCAGTCACGGGCGGTGAGCACCTGGCAGGAGGCGTTACAGGTGGCGACCGCAGCCGATCTTCCTGCTGAGCGGGCCGAGGCGATGCGCCGACTCGGCATGGCTGACTTTCTCAACGGCCGGTTGGGGCAGGCGAGCAGCCGGTTCGCCGCCGCGTACCAGGTCAACGTGAAGACAGGGGACCGGCGCGGCCAGGCCTGGTCACTGCAGAACCTGGCCTGGGTGACCGCCACCCGGGGTGACTTCGCCGGCGCCGACGCCGTACTGGGCCGTGCCGCCCGGCTCTTCGCCGAGTTGCGGGACCCGGTCGGGCGGGCCTGGCTGCGGGGTACCACGGCGTTCGCCCGGCTCCTGGCCGGCCGCCTCACCGAGGCCCGCCGGCTCGCCCGGGTGTTCCTGCCGTTCGGTGAACGGGCCGGTGCCGGCTGGGCGGTCGGCACGCTGCGGGCGGTCGAGGCGTTCGCCGCGGCCGAGTTGGGTGAACTGACCGAGGCGGATCGGGAGGCCCGCCGCGCCTACCGCGATTTCACCGCCGTCTCCGACGACTGGGGTCAGGGCCTGGCCCTGGTGGTACGCGGGGCGGTGGCGCGTGGGCTGGGCGAACCCGCACACGCGCTCGACCTGCTCACCGAGGCTCTGGAGTACGGCCAACGCATGACCCATCCGCTGCTGACCGGGATGGCTGGCACCCTGCGGGGGTTCGTGGCGTTGGAGAGCGGCGACATCGTGGCGGCTGAGAAGGACGCGCAGGCGGTGCTTACCGCGGTGGAGCCGCACAACCCGCTGGCCCCGGCCCAGATCGGCCCGCGGGTGCTCCTCGCCACGGCCCGCCTAGCCGCCGGGGACGCACCGACCGCGGTGGGGCTGCTGGCCCCGCTCGCCGCGGCCAGCAAGGCACCCTCGCTGCTCTTCTCCCGGCGGCAGACCCTGGCCCGGTACGCTGCGGCGCTCCTCGCCGACGGTCAGCGGGAACAGGCCCTCGACTGGGCCCGACGGGCGGTCGCCGCCCCCGCTGAGGACATCCGCAGCCAGGTGATCGCCGCCCGGGTGCTGGCCGAGGTGCTGGCCGAGACCGGGGAGCCCGAGTCGGCGTACGAGGCGGCCGTCGAGGCGGTTCGGCTGGCGCATTCGACGCAGCAGGTCAGCGAGCGGCGCGCCGCCGAGGTGCTCCGCGACCGGCTGGCGCGATAAGGTTCAGCCCGAAATCGGCTGTTCTGGCCGGTTCCCAAACATCTGTGGGGCCGCTACCGTGGGCGCTTCGGCCTATGCATCGTCGCCTCGTCGTCTGGAGGAACTGGATGAAGCTGCCCCGATCCCTGCCTGGTTGGATGATTGCCGTCTTCGGTTCGATGGCGCTGGTGCTCGGGGTAGTGAGCCTGCTCCTGCCCGAGGTGGTGTTGGCGCTGCTCGGTTTCGAGGTCGTCGCGGCGGGTGATCGAGCCGCCGGGGACTACACCCGTACCTTCATGGCCGCGTCGGCGGTGGCGTCGTTCAATATGGGGGTTTACTACCTGGTGGCCGCCGCCACCGAGTGGCGGCCGTTCTTCCGTTTCACCGTGTTCTTCCGGATGCTGACCTTCATCATTTTTACGGCCCTGGTGCTGCTGGAGGTGGCCCCCGGCCGGTTTGTCGGGGTGGCGCTCTGGGAAGGTGCGGGTGCGCTGGCCACGGGGGCGGCACTCTGGGTTGAGTGGCGGCGGGGCAAGGTGGCGACTGTTCCAGCCGCCGCGCCCGCGGTCGCTGCGGCCGGGGCGGGATTGGCAACCGGCGGTCCGGCCGTGGATGCCGGCGACTGAGCCGCCGGGCCCTTCGGTACCGTCGAAGTCGTGACGGACACCCCGCAGGGCGCATTGCCCCTGCCAGTGGTGCCCGGTCTGACTGATTTATCAGTATTCGCCCGGGGTGGTTACGCCACCGTCTACCGAGCTGTCCAGCAGTCCATCGGCCGCGAGGTCGCAGTCAAAGTAGAGAACCGCACGCTGGAGAGCGAGCGCGATCAGCAGCGGTTCCTGCGCGAGGCACGGGCGGCCGGACGGATGTCATCCCATCCCCACGTCGTCGATCTCTTCGACGCGGGGGTCACCGCCGACCGGCACCCTTATCTGATCATGGAGCTCTGCGACGGGTCGTACGCCGAGCGGATGCGGACATCGCCGCTGGGAGCGCCCGAGGCGCGGGACCTCGGGGTGAAGATCGCGGATGCGCTCGCGGACGCCCATCAGCTCGGCGTACTGCACCGGGACGTCAAACCCGCCAACATCCTCTACTCGCGATTCGGTGAGCCGACCCTGGCCGACTTCGGGCTGGCGGTCATCGCCGAGGTCCGCGACCCCAGCGTCACCCTGGAGGCGCTCACCCCGGCCTACGCCCCACCCGAGATGTTCCGGCCCAGCCCGCCCGCCCCGGCGGTTGACGTCTACGCCCTCTGCGCGACGCTCTACGCCGTCATGAACGGCAAGCCGCCCCGCTGGAAGGATGACGCCAACCCCGGCCTCATCACGCTGATGGAGCTCTTCGACGAGCCGATCCCGGATCTGCCCGGGATCCCTTCGGTACTGGTCGACGTGCTCCGTTACGGCATGGCCAACGACCCGGAGGCCCGTCCGTCGGCGGCGCAGTTGCGCGACCTGCTGGCTGCGGTGCCGCTCGGGCCCCCGCCCCACGCCCCGACGATGCCGGGGGCTGCTGGGGCCGCGGTCGTACCGGGCGCGGCCGGCTACCTGTCCCCGTCGTACGGGACACCGCCGCCCACCGCGTTTCCGGCACCCGTACCCGCAGCGGCCGTACCCACAACGGTTGAAGCCGCACCGGCTGGATCCGCACCGCACGCGCCATGGCCGCAACCGGCCGCCGCCCCCGATCGAGGAGCGGAGCGCGGGCGCTGGCAGACGTGGATCGCCGGCGTAGCCGGAGTGCTTCTTCTGCTCGGCGCGGTCAGCGCCGGAGCGTGGTACGGCAGCACCCGTCCGGGATCTGCCCCGGCCCCCGATTCGACCCGTGGCCTCACCGAACCCTCCGGCACCCCGAGCCCCACCCCGGTTCCGGTCGGCGGAGCCCTGCCCGGTTGCCTGATCCCGCTCCCCGGCGGCGGCCGCTGCCCGACAGAACTAGAGTGCTTCGGGCCGGTGCGGACCACCGGTTCCGGCCTCCGCGCCGAACGCGTCTCCTGCACCGGACGACACACCTGGGAGACCTACGCCCTCAGCGATCTGCCGGCGGACCTCCTCGCCAACGATCAGAACGCGATCGAGGCCGACCCCGTCGTACAGCAGGTCTGCGGCCAGCAGAGCTTCCTCCTGGCCACCATGACCATGACCGTCACGGACTGGCGTTTTCTGGTGCTCCCGCCGGCGCCCGAGGCGGTGGAGCGCGGGGACCGCACCTACCGCTGCCTCGCCGGCCGGGGCCCGGACGGCCTCGACGGCCCCACCCTTGCCCGCTAGCACCCCGTCCCGGTGCTCGCCGCGGTGAATGCCCGCCCGCCCTGCCGGGTAGGCAGGAGGTGACACGGGAAGGAGAGCAGCACGATGATCTCGCAAGAAACCATCGCGACTCTCTACGGGTCTGAGGTCTATGACCGGAATGAGAACAAAATCGGCAAGATCGGCCAGGTTTACGCGGCCGAGGAGGAGGGCCAGCCAGCCTGGGTGAGCGTCCGTACCGGCTGGTTCGGCGAACGGGAATCGCTGGTGCCGATCGCGGGAGCCCGGTGGGAGGGCGACCAGAATCTGCGGGTCCCGTACGACAAGGCCCAGATCAAGGCCGCCCCGCATATCGATGTCAAGGCGAACGAACCGATCGAACCCGATCAGCTCACCGGCCTCTACCAGCACTACGGCCTGCGCTGGGACGGAGGACGGGCCCGGGAGCGCGGCACCGCCATGCCGGGCGAAGAGACGATGACGCTCTCCGAGGAGCAGATGCACGTCGGCACCGAGCGGCAGGAGGCCGGGAAGGCCCGCCTGCACAAGTATGTGGTGACGGAGCATATGCAGACCACCGTGCCAGTGTCGCACGAGGAGGTACGCCTGGAGCGGGAGCCCATCGAGGCTGAAGCTAACCGTGACCGGCCGTACACGGGCTCGGAGATCGGCGAGGCGGAGCGGGAGGTCGTCCTGCACGCCGAGCGGCCCGTCGTCGCCAAGGAGACGGTCCCGGTGGAGCGGGTCCACCTGGACCTGGATACGGTCACCGAACAGGAGACCGTGGGCGGCGATGTGCGCAAGGAGCGCGTCGAGGCCGAGTTGCCCGAACGGGCCCGCCGGACCGCCTGACCGATACGTAAGACGTGGGGAACCATCCTGAGGGGTGGTTCCCCACGTCATCCCATGTCAGACCCGGGCGCGGCGGGCGAGTCGCTCCGGGTCGAGGATGATGATGCTCTTGCCGTCGAGCCGCAGCCAGCCCCGGGATGCGAAATCGGCCAGGGCCTTGTTGACCGTCTCACGGGAGGCGCCCACGAGTTGGGCGATCTCTTCCTGGGTCAGGTCGTGGGTCACCCGCAGCACACCGCCGTCACGGGTGCCGAACCTACCGGCCATCTGAAGCAGGTTCTTCGCCACCCGGCCCGGGACGTCGGTGAAGATCAGGTCAGCCAGCGAGTCGTTCGTACGCCGCAGCCGACGGGCCAGCACCCGCAGCAGTTGTTCGGCGATCTCCGGGCGGTTGTTGAGCCAGGGCCGCAGTGCCTGCTTGCGCAGCCGCGCCAGCCGGCTCTCGGTTACCGCGGTGGCGGTTGCGGTGCGGGGGCCCGGGTCAAAGAGTGACAGCTCGCCGAGCATGTCCGAGGGCCCCATGACGGCGATCAGGTTCTGCCGCCCGTCCGCCGCCCGGCGACCCACCTTGATCTTGCCGCTCAGGACGATGTACAGACTGTCACCCGCCTCGCCCTCGTTGAATACGACCTCGCCCTTGCGGATCTCGACCGTCTCCATCTCCTTGGCAAGCGCTTCCGCCGCCTCCGGGTCGACGCCCTGAAAGATCCCGCTGCGGGCCAACACCTCATCCATCGCGCACCTCCGCTTGCGCGTGCGCCGGCTTGCCGGCCGCCGATTCGTCGCGCTCAGTAAGTGTAGGCGCAGGTTGAGCAGGGTTGCCGCCCCACCCCGGGAAGGGGCCGGGTGCGGCGGGTTGAGGCGCCGACTGAGAGACATGACAGATTGCGTTCAAGCGATATGGTCATCCGGTGCATGACACCGACCGGACACCTGCGAACGGCCGCCCACAACGCGCTGCTCGGCGCCCCCTGCTGCTGGTCGGCGCAGCCGCCGTGGTGGCGCTCGGCCTGGTGCTGGCGGGCCTGGCCGCGGTCGACCTGTGGCGGAACCGGACCGACGCCCCGCAATGGCAGGCCAATCCGGCCGAATCTACGCAGCCCACACCGACAGCGGAGGCCTCCCCGCCCCCACCCAAGGTCATCTCGCTCTCGGCGACCGGCGACATCGTCATGGGCAACGCCCCGCACCGACTGCCCCCCAACAACGGCAAGGGATTCTTCGATTCGGTCAAGTCGGCAATCGCTGCCGATCTGGCGATGGGCAACCTCGAAGAGCCGCTCACCGTGGACACCGGCGCCGGGAAGTGCGGGGCGAACTCGGCCAACTGCCACCAGTTCCGGGCCCCACCCGAATACGCGGCACATCTGCGCGACGCCGGCTTCCACCTGCTCAACCAGGCCAACAACCACGGCTACGACTACGGGTCGGCGGGTTACGAGAACACGCAGAAGGCCCTGGAGGAGCACGGCCTGGAGCACACCGGGGCGCCGGACCAGATCACCGTCGTCGATGTTGACGGCGTCACGGTCGCGGTGGCGGGCTTCTCGTCGTACCGCTGGTCCAACCCCCTCACCGACATTCCCAAGGCACAGCAGGTGATCGAGAAGGCCACGAGCATGGCGGACCTGGTCGTTGTCCAGGTGCACATGGGGGCCGAGGGATCCGACAAGACCCGGGTGCGACCCGGCACCGAGTGGGCCTTCGGGGAGAACCGGGGCGATCCCATCAAGTTCTCCCACGCCATGATCGACGCCGGCGCCGACCTGGTCGTCGGGCACGGCCCGCATGTGATGCGGGCGCTGGAGTTCTACAAGGGCCGCCTGATCGCCTACAGCCTCGGCAACTTCGCCGGTGGCGGCGGCACCCTGAGCCGCAACGGCCCACTCGGGCTCGGTGCGGTGCTCAAGGTGTCGCTGACCGCGGAGGGCACCTGGGTCGATGGGGAGTTGATCTCCACCTACATGGACAGCGCCGGCAGGCCGACCTTGGACTCCGAGCACCGGACCGTGGCACTGGTGCAGCAGCTCTGCAAGTCGGACTTTCCGGATACCGGGGCGAAGCTGAGCAAGAAAGGCAAGATCACCCCACCCGAGGCTGGTTGACAGCGCCGACCGAGGATGACCCGGGCCGCCTGCCGGCCACCATCGCATGCCGGCAGGACCTCGGCGAAGCGACGTAGGCTGGCCGGCGTGAGCGCGAGCAATCTGTCGACCAGCCAGCAGAGTGAGCCAGCGCCGGGCGTTCGCCCCAGCCGGGTACGAAGGGCCGGCAGCGTGGGCGAAACCGATCTCGCCCGTAAACGGCGGGCCCGCCGAATGGGTCGTCTCCTGGCCGCCACCCATCCCGACGCCCACTGCGAGCTCAACTACGCCAACCCCCTGCAACTCGCCGTCGCCACGATCCTCTCCGCCCAGTGCACCGACAAACGGGTCAACGAGGTGACCCCGAGGCTCTTCGCGCGCTATCCCACCGCCGCCGAATACGCCGGCGCCGACCGGGCCGAACTAGAGGAGCTGATCCGCCCGACCGGCTTCTTCCGGAACAAGACCGACTCGTTGATCCGGCTGGGCCAGGCGCTCCTCGAGCGCCACGACGGGGAGATCCCGCGCCGCATGGCCGACCTCGTCGCACTCCCCGGCATCGGCCGGAAGACGGCGAATGTCATCCTCGGCGACGCCTTCGGTGTGCCGGGCATCACCGTCGACACCCACTTCCAACGGCTGACGCGACGATGGGGCTGGACCGCGGAGACCGACCCGGTCAAGATCGAGCATGCGGTCGGGGAACTCTTCGAGCGCCGCGACTGGACCCTGCTGTCCCACCGGGTGATCTTCCACGGCCGTCGGGTCTGCCATTCCCGGACCCCCGCCTGCGGCGCCTGCACCCTCGCCAGGCTCTGCCCGTCCTACGGCACCGGTCCGACCGAGGCGGAAGCCGCCGCCAAGCTGCTCAAGGGGCCCCGGGCGGTGGAGTTGGCCGTGCAGGCCGGCATCGACCCGGAGCTGGTGCCGGCCCGGGCGGTCACCGCGGAGGCGCCATGAGCTGCCAGGCCCGGCCCGGCACTGCCCGATTGGCCTCCGGGACCAACCGGCTGCGCCCGCCAGCGGTCGTCCTGCTTCTGCTGCCGGTTCTCCTGCTCGCCGTCGCGTGCACCGCAAATCCGCAGCAGACGGAGACCCTGCCAACGGCACCGCCCCCCTTCGCCGACTGTGCTGCGCTCTCCGCTCCCCCAGGGGGCACGGGTGCCGCGGCCGCTGACAACAGCTCGGTGCCGGAGTCGTCCCCCGGGGTACCGCACAGCCCCGGCGACGCGGCGGCGGAGAAGGGCGCAGCGCTACCGGAGATCGAACTGCCCTGCTTCACCGGCGGCGAGCCGGTCGCCCTCCGCGGGCTGCGCGGTCCGGCGGTCGTCAACCTCTGGGTAGCCTGGTGCCTCCCCTGCCGCAAAGAGCTACCGGCCTTCCAACGGCTGGCCGAGCGGGCCGGCGACCAGGTGCACGTGATCGGGGTGAACACCAAGGACGACCGGGGCGCGGCGCAGACGCTCGCCGAAGACCTCGGACTGACCTTCCCCACGCTCTTCGACCTAGACGAGGAGCTGCTCCGGGCGTTGAACGTGCGGCCCTTCCTCCCCGTGACCCTCTTCATCGATGAGTCGGGACAGATCCGGCACCTCGACCAGTCCGGCGCCCTCGACGACGCCGACCTCGCAGCCGCGGTGGAGCGGCACCTCGGCGTGGTGGTGCCGTCATGAGCGCACTACCCGACTGGTGCGAGCCGCTCCGGACCCAGGCGCAGGCGGCCCGTGCCGAAGACTTCACCCGGCTGCGCACCCCGGACAGCGGTGGCCGGGACAGCGCCGTCCTGGTGCTCTTCGGCGAGGACCCGGCGCACGGCCCCGACGTGCTGCTGATGCAACGAGCCTTCACCCTCCGCAACCATCCCGGGCAGCCCGCCTTCCCCGGCGGCGCCGCCGATCCGGGCGACCCCGGCCCGGCGGGGACCGCGCTGCGCGAGGCGGAGGAAGAGGTCGGCCTCGACCCCACCAGCGTCACCGTGCTCGCCGAACTGCCGCGGCTCTGGATCCCGATCAGTAACTTCATCGTCACCCCGGTCCTGGCCTGGTGGCACCGGCCGCACCGGGTCCACCCCCGGCAGCCGGCCGAGGTGGCCCACGTCGCCCGGCTGCCGGTCGCCGAACTGGCCAACCCGGCCAACCGGCTACGGGTACGCCACAGCAGCGGCTGGATCGGCCCGGCCTTCCAGGTCCGCGGCATGCTCATCTGGGGCTTCACCGCCGGGGTGCTCACCGCGCTGCTCGACATGGGCGGATGGGCCTGCCCGTGGCCGCAGGAGCGGGTGATGGACCTGCCACCCACGGTCGGACGCCCGGCACCGACCACCGACGCGCCCGACCAACTGGCCGGCCGGGGTGCACGATGATCTCGTCGCGCAGCTCACCGTGCCGGCTTCACCACTCACCCGTACCCTGAACAGATGTCTGCGGTCGACGTCGTCCTCGTGCTGCTGATGCTGGCGTTCGCCATCAGCGGCTACCGGCAGGGCTTCCTGATCGGGGTGCTGTCGTTCGGCGGCTTCTTCGTGGGAGCCCTGATCGGTCTGCAGTTCGGCCCGCTGCTCGCCCAGCGTTTCTCCGATGCGACCCTTCGGGTCGCCGTCTCCCTCGCGGCGATCTTCGGGCTGGCGGTGCTCGGCCAGTCGCTGGCCGGATGGGTGGGGTCGCATCTGCGCCATGCGATCACCAGCCGCGCCGGCCGCAAGATCGACGATGTCGGTGGGGCCCTCGTATCGCTCCTCGCGGTGCTGCTGGTCGGGTGGCTCGTCGCGGTGCCGCTGGGCTCGTCATCGCTGCCATGGCTGGCCAGCTCGGTGCGGAACAGCGCGTTGCTGCAGAGCGTCGACCGAGTCCTCCCCGAACGGGCGCAGGCCCTCTCCGAGGCGCTACGCGAGACGGTGGACACCAACGGCTTCCCCAACGTCTTCGGCGGCCTGGCACCGACGCGGGTCCGTCAGGTTCCCCCACCCGACCCGACGCTGGCCGGATCGCAGATGGTGGTCAATGCCCAACGGTCGGTGGTCAAGGTGCTCGGGTCCGC
>DASULK010000018.1:0-80812 GCA_036278255.1 Micromonospora sp. | reverse complement strand
CAAGGCCGTCTCGTAGCCGGAATCCACCGGGGCGTCGAAACCGTCCGGTGGTGCGGGGGCGAAGACCTGACGGGGCAGCACGTCGCCCCACAGATGATGCATGCCCCCCTCCGGATCGCAGACGCTCATCGGATGGAACGTGTCACCGTGGTAGCCCCCCCGCCAGGTGGCGAGCCGGCGCCGCTCCGGGTGGCCCTGCGCGCGCTGGTACTGCAGGCACATCTTGATCGCAACCTCGACACTCACCGAGCCCGAGTCACTGAAGAAGACATGGTCGAGCCCGGGTGGGGTGAGCTCGACGAGGGTGGCGGCCAACTGCACCGCCGGTGCGTGGGTGAGCCCGCCGAACATCACATGACTCATCCGGCCCAACTGTTCGACCACGGCGGCGTCGAGCACCGGATGGCGGTAGCCGTGGATCGCCACCCACCACGACGACATGCCGTCGATCAGCTCGCGCCCGTCGGCCAGCCGCAGCCGTACGCCCTCGGCGCCGGCCACCACGTACGGGTCGACGGCGGCGGGCATCGGGGCGTACGGGTGCCAGACGTGGGCCCGGTCGACGGCGAGGACCTCGTCGGGGGTCACCGCCGGACCGCCTGCCGGGCGGTGGCGCGCACCAGGGCCGGACCGCGGTAGATGAACCCGGTGTAGAGCTGCACCAGGCTCGCTCCGGAGTCGAACAACGCCGCCGCGTCGGAGGGGTCGAAGATCCCGCCGACGCCGATGATCGGCAACGCTCCCCCGGTCTCGCGATGGACGAAGGCGACCACGTCGCGGGCCCGCGCGGTCAATGGACGCCCGGAGAGGCCACCCGCCTGCGCCCCGCCGGCCACCTCCGTTGCGGCGAGGCCGCCGCGGCCGAGCGTGGTGTTGGTGGCGATCACCCCGGCCGCCCCCCGCTCCAGGCAGACCGCCAGCACCTCGGCGATCGCCGCCTCCGACAGGTCGGGGGCGATCTTGACGAGGATCGGCTTCTCCCCCACCAGGGCCGCCAGCAGCGCATCCAGGTGGTCGCGGTCCTGCAGTTCCCGCAGGCCCGGGGTGTTCGGTGAAGAGACGTTGACGGCGAAGTAATCGCCGAAGTCGCGCAGCGCCCGGTAGGAGTCCAGGTAGTCGTCGACCGCCGCGGCCAGCGAGGTCACCTTGGACTTCCCCAGCGAGATCCCGAGCGGCACGCCGAGCGGCCGGGGCAGCGCCGCCAACCGGGCCGCCAACGCCGGGGCACCGGCATTGTTGAAACCCATCCGGTTGATCACTGCCCCGCTGGCCGGCAGCCGGAACAACCGGGGCCGTGGATTGCCGGGCTGGGCGTGCGCGGTGACGGTGCCGACCTCGACGAAGCCGAAGCCCAGTGCCGGCCAGGCCGGTAGGGCGACGCCGTCCTTGTCCATCCCCGCGGCGAGGCCGACCGGGTTGGGGAACCGGACGCCGAAGACGGTACGCGGGGACGCCACGGCGTAGCGGGCCCGCAGGGCCGCCAACGCCACCGGGTGGCGGGACAGGGCGGCCAGCCGGCGCAACGTCCACTCGTGGGCCGCCTCGGCGTCCCCGCCATCGATGCGGAACAGGAGCGGACGCAGCACCCGTTCAAAGATCACCGGGCCGCCCGCAGCATCGCATGCAGCTCCTGCAACGGGCGTACCGACATGTCACCGCGGATCAGCGCCTCGATCCCCATCACCGCAGCCGCCACCCCGGGCGCGGTGGTGATACTCGGAATGTCGTTGGTCACCGCCGCGCTGCGGATCTCGTAGCCGTCGGACCGGGCACTAGCTCCCCCCTGCGGCGTGTTGATCACGAGGGCGACCTCGCCGTTGGTGATCAGTGACACCGCGTCGGGGCCCTCCCCGGCCTCCTCGTAGTGTTTGCGGATCAGATCACAGGAAATCCCGTGCCGGCGCAGCACCTCGCCCGTGCCGACGGTGGCGACGATCTCGAACCCGAGATCCGCCAGCCGTTTGATCGGGAAAATCATGGAGCGCTTGTCCCGGTTGGCGACGGAGACGAAGATTCGGCCGCGGGTGGGCAGGGAGCCGAAGGCGGCGGCCTGGGACTTGGCGAAGGCATTACCGAAGGCCGGGTCGATACCCATCACCTCGCCGGTGGACTTCATCTCCGGGCCGAGCAGGGAGTCGATCCCCTTGCCGGTACGGGTGCGGAACCGTTTGAACGGCAGCACAGCCTCCTTGACCGCGATGGGGACCTGGTCGGGCAGGGTGCCGCCGTCGCCGTTGGCCGGCAGGAACCCCTCGGCCCGCAGTTCGTCGATCGTGGCGCCGAGCATGATTCGGGCCGCGGCCTTGGCCAGCGGTACCGCCGTGGCCTTGGAGACGAAGGGCACGGTACGCGAAGCCCGCGGGTTGGCCTCCAGCACGTAGAGGGTGTCGTCCTTGAGCGCGTACTGCACATTGAGCAGCCCGCGCACCCCCACGCCGCGGGCGATCTGTTCGGTGTAGCGGCGTACCTCGGCCAGGTGCGAGCTGGCCAGGGTGATCGGAGGCAGGACGCAGGAGGAGTCACCCGAATGGATCCCGGCCTCCTCGATGTGCTCCATGACGCCACCGAGGTAGACCTCGCCCGTGGCGTCGCAGAGCGCGTCGACGTCGATCTCGATCGCGTCGTCGAGGAACCGGTCGACCAGCACCGGATGGTCCGGGGAGATATCGGTGGCACGGCCGATGTAGTCGCGCAGCTTGACGTCGTCATAGACGATCTCCATGCCGCGGCCGCCGAGCACGTAGGAGGGGCGGACCAACACCGGGTAGCCGATCTCGTCGGCGATCGCCTGGGCCTCGTCGTACGAGGTGGCGGTCCCGTGCGCCGGCGCGCGCAGGCCGGTCCGGGCCAGGACGGTTCCGAACGCGCCCCGATCCTCGGCCAGGTTGATCGATTCCGGGGTGGTGCCGACGATCGGCACCCCGGCGTCCTTGAGACGCTGCGCCAACCCCAGCGGCGTCTGACCACCGAGCTGGACGATCACGCCGACCACGCCGGGGCCACCGGCCGCCCGGCCGGTGCGATCCTCGGCGTGCCACACCTCCAGCACATCTTCGAAGGTGAGGGGTTCGAAGTAGAGCCGGTCCGCGGTGTCGAAGTCGGTGGAGACCGTCTCCGGGTTGCAGTTGACCATCACGGTCTCATAACCGGCGTCCCGCAACGCCATCGCCGCATGCACACACGAGTAGTCGAACTCAATGCCCTGACCGATCCGGTTCGGGCCGGAGCCGAGGATCAGCACCTTCGGCCGCGCCGAGGGCTCGATCTCACACTCCTCCTCGTAGGAGGAGTAGTGGAAGGGGATGGCGGCGGCAAACTCGCCCGCCGAGGTGTCCACCGTCTTGTAGACCGGGCGGATCCCGAGCCGGTGGCGCAGCCGCCGGGCCCCGTCCTCACCGGCCAGTTCCGGCCGGAGCGCGGCCACCTGCCGGTCGGAGAGCCCGGCCCGTTTGGCACGCCGCAGCAGCTCGGCGTCGAGCACGGGTGCTGCCACGATCTGGGCCCGCAGGTCGACCAGGGCAGCGATCTGGTCCACAAACCACGGATCGACGCCGGAGGCCTCGGCGACCTGGGCGACGGAGGCTCCGAGCCGCAACGCCCGCTCGATGGTGTAGAGCCGTCCGTCGTGCGGCACACGCAGGGCCGCCAACGTAGCGTCGAGGGCGGCGCCGGCCGGACCGGTCTCCAGCGGGACGGTGTCCTGCGGGTCCGGGGTGGTCCAGAACCCGACCTGCTGCGTCTCCATCGACCGCATCGCCTTGCCCAGCGCCTCGGCAAAGGTGCGGCCCAGGCTCATCGCCTCACCGACCGACTTCATGGTCGTGGTCAGCTCCGGGTCCGCGCCGGAGAACTTCTCGAACGCGAACCGCGGAATCTTCACCGCCACGTAGTCCAGCGCCGGTTCGAACGCCGCCGGCGTCTGCCGGGTGATGTCGTTGGGGATCTCGTCCAGGGTGTAGCCGATCGCCAGCTTCGCAGCGATCTTCGCGATCGGGAATCCGGTGGCCTTCGACGCCAACGCCGAAGAGCGGGACACCCGCGGGTTCATCTCGATCACCACGATCCGGCCGTCGGTCGGGTTGATCGCGAACTGGATGTTGCAGCCACCGGTGTCGACCCCGACCTCCCGCAGCACCGCGATCCCCAGATCGCGCAGCCGCTGGTACTCCCGGTCGGTCAACGTCATGGCAGGGGCGACCGTGACACTGTCGCCGGTGTGTACGCCCATCGGGTCGATGTTCTCGATGGAGCAGACGACCACCACGTTATCGTTGCGGTCGCGCACCAGCTCCAGCTCGTACTCCTTCCAGCCGAGGACGCTCTCCTCGATGAGGACCTCCTGCACGGGGGACTCGGCCAGGCCAGCCCCGGCGATGCGCTCCAGCTCCTCCTCGGTGTGCGCCATCCCCGAGCCGAGCCCACCCATGGTGTACGACGGCCGGATCACCACCGGCAGGCCCAGCTCCTGGACCGTCCGGCGCACCTCGTCCATCGAATGGCACACCCGGCTGCGCGGCGTCTCCCCACCGGCCGCGGCGACGATCTCCTTGAACAGCTGCCGGTCCTCGCCCCGCCGAATCGCCTCGATGTCGGCGCCGATCAGCTCGACCCCGTACTTGTCGAGGACCCCCGACTCGTGCAGCGCCACCGCCGTGTTGAGCGCGGTCTGCCCGCCGAGGGTCGCCAGCAGCGCATCCGGCCGCTCCCGGGCGATCACCATCTCGACGAACTCGGGGGTGATCGGCTCCACGTAGGTGGCGTCGGCGAACTCCGGATCGGTCATGATCGTCGCCGGGTTGGAGTTGACCAGGCTGACCCGCAGCCCCTCGGCGCGCAGCACCCGGCAGGCCTGGGTGCCGGAATAGTCGAACTCACACGCCTGGCCGATCACGATCGGCCCCGAGCCGATCACCAGGACATGCTTCAGGTCGGTCCGTTTAGGCATGGCGCCCCTCGATCAGTTCGGTGAAGCGGTCGAACAGGTGGTCCGCGTCATACGGTCCCGCCGCCCCCTCCGGGTGGTACTGGACGGTGAAGGCGGGCAGATCCCGCGCCCGCAAGCCCTCGACCACGTTGTCGTTGGGGCACACGTGACTGACCTCTACCCCACCGAAATCGGTGTCGACGACCCGGTGCAGCGGGGCTTCGACCGCGAAGTCGTGGCTGTGGCGGGTCATCTCGACCCGGCCGGTGCTCAGCTCCTGCACCGGCTGGTTAATGCCGTGGTGGCCGTGGCGCAGCCGGTACGTCCCGAAGCCCAGCGCCCGACCCAGAATCTGGTGCCCGAAGCCGACGCCGAAGAGCGGAATCCGTTGACGCAGCACGTTACGAGTCAGCTCCACGGCGTGTTCGGCGGTGGCCGGATCCCCGGGACCGGGGGAGAGGAACACCGCGTCCGCACCGATCGCGAGCACCTCGTCGAGGGCCGCCGACGCCGGCAGCACGTGAGTGGCCACCCCGCGAGCGGCGAGCCGCCGCGGCAGAGCGCGGTTGATCCCCAGATCCAGGGCAGCGACCGTGAAGCGGTGCTCCCCCTCGGCCGGCACCGTGTATGGCGCGGCCGTGGTCACCGCGGCTGACAGATCAGCGCCGAGCAACCGCGGCGCCTCCCGTACCCGACGCAGCAGCGCCGGCACGTCGTCGTCCCGGCTGGAGATACCGATCCGCATCGTGCCCTGTTCATACAGGTGCCGGGTCAACGCCCGGGTGTCGATGCCGCAGATGCCCACCACCCCCTCAGCGGCCAACCGGTCCTCCAACCCGCCGGTCGCCCGCCAGTTGGAGCCGATCCGGGCCGCCTCGCGCACCGCGTAACCGGCCACCCAGATCCGGTCGGACCCGTCGTCCTCACCGTTGACTCCGGTGTTGCCGATGTGCGGGGCGGTCTGCACCACCACCTGGCGGTAGTAGGAGGGGTCGGTCAGGGTCTCCTGATAGCCGGTCATCCCGGTGGTGACGACCGCTTCGCCGAAGGTCTCCCCCACACTGCCGTACGCCTCGCCGCGGAAGGTGCGACCGTCCTCCAGGACCAGGATCGCCGAGCGTCGCCGCATCACTTGACCGCCTTTCCGTCCAGAACGGTCGGCTCGCCGCGCAGAAACGTCGCAACGACCCGACCGGGCAGCACCATGCCCGCGTACGGGGTGTTGCGGCTGCGACTGGCCAACTCGCTCACCTCGATGCTTTGCCGGGCGGCCGGGTCGACCAGCGTGAAGCTGGCCGGCTCCCCGGGGGCCGGATCGTGGCCGTGCCCGCTCAGCCCGGCGATACGGGCGGGCGCACGGGACATCCGCTCGGCGATCAAATTCCACTGCGGGCCCACCGCGTCAAGCACGACCGACAGAGCGGTCTCCAGGCCGAGCATGCCGGGACGGGCGTACGCCCACTCGCACTCCTTGTCCTCCACCGCGTGCGGGGCGTGGTCGGTGGCGACCACGTCGATGATGCCCTCGACCAGGGCAGCCCGCAGAGCCGCCACATCCGCGGCCGTCCGCAACGGCGGGTTGACTTTGAAAACCGGGTCGTAGCTGGCCGGGGCGAAGTCGGTGCCGGCGAGTGTGGGGCTGACCAGTTCCCGCCCGCCACCGACGACCTCGTCGGTGAGGAGCAGGTGGTGCGGGGTCACTTCGGCGGTGACCCGCACCCCGCGGGCCTTGGCCTGGCGCAGCACCTCCACACTGCCGGCGGTGGAGACGTGGCAGATGTGCAGCCGGCTGCCCACGTGCTCGGTGAGGAGCACGTCGCGGGCGATGATGGCCTCCTCGGCGACGGCCGGCCACCCGGTCAGTCCGAGCCGGGTCGACACCTCGCCCTCATGCATCTGTGCGCCCTCGGTCAGCCGCGGCTCCTCGGCGTGCTGCGCAATCACCCCGTCGAACGCCTTGACGTACTCCAGGGCCCGGCGCATCAGCCGAGGGTCGGCGACGCAGTTGCCGTCATCGGAGAAGATCCGCACATTGGCGGCGGACGACGCCATGGCACCCAGCTCGGCGAGGCGTTCACCGGCCAGTCCGACGGTGACCGCGCCGATCGGCTGCACGTCGACCAGTCCCGCTTCCCGGCCCAGCCGCCAGACCTGCTCCACCACACCGGCGGTATCCGCGACCGGGGAGGTGTTCGCCATCGCGCAGACGGCCGTGTAGCCGCCCAGCGCCGCGGCCCGTGACCCCGACTCGACGGTCTCGGCGTCTTCGCGCCCCGGCTCCCGCAGGTGGGTGTGCAGGTCGACCAGTCCGGGCAGGGCGACCAGACCTTCGGCGTCAACGGTGACCGCCCCGCGTGCGGAGAGCCCACGGCCGACTTCGGCCACGATGCCATCGCGCACCAGCAGGTCGGTCGGCTCCGCGCCGACGATGCTGGCACCCTTGATCAGGTAGGTCACTGTCTCTGCCTTTCGTTCACGACTGCGGGGCTCCGCTTGGCTCCTCGCGCTGACTTTCCGCTCCACGCAGCGCTGACTTTCCGCTCCACGCAGCGCTCACTTCCCCCCGAGGAGCAGGTAGAGGACGGCCATCCGGACGGAGACTCCGTTGGTGACCTGATCAACGATGGTGGACCGCGGCGAGTCGGCGACCTCCGCCGAGATCTCCATCCCCCGGTTCATCGGACCGGGGTGCATGACGATCGCGTGTTCGGGCAGGCGGCGCAGCCGCGCGCCGTCCAGGCCGTAGCGGCGGGCGTACTCGCGGGCTGAGGGGAAGTAGGAATCCGCCATCCGTTCCCGCTGCACCCGCAGCATCATGACCACGTCGCACTGGGGCAGGACGGCGTCGAGGTCGTAGGAGACCGTCACGCTCGAGGCCAGCCCGGTGGTGATGTCGGTCGGGATCAGCGTCGGCGGCCCGACCACCGTCACCTTCGCGCCCAGCGTTGACAGGAGCAGCACGTTGGAGCGGGCCACCCGGCTGTGCAGCACGTCACCGACGATGGCCACCTGCAGGCCGGAGAGGCGCCCGAGCCGTGCCCGCATCGTGTACGCGTCGAGGAGCGCCTGGGTGGGGTGCTCGTGGGTGCCATCACCGGCGTTGACCACCGAGCCGTCCACCCAGTTGGCGAGCCGGTACGGCGCACCGGAGGCGGCGTGGCGGATCACCACCGCGTCGGCGCCCATCGCCTGCAGCGTCAGCGCCGTGTCCTTGAGGCTCTCTCCCTTCGAGACGCTGGAGCCCCGGGCGGTGAAGTTGATCACATCGGCGGAGAGGCGTTTCGCCGCGGCTTCGAAGGAGATCCGGGTGCGGGTGGAGTCCTCGTAGAAGAGGTTGACCACCGTCCGGCCACGCAGGGCCGGCAGCTTCTTGACCTCGCGGCTGGTCAGCGCCGCCATCTCGGCGGCGGTGTCCAGGATCCGGGTGGCGGTCTCCGTGTCGAGGTCCGCAGTGGAGAGCAGGTGCCGCATTACCGTGTCGCCTCCGGAAACAGCATGACCCCGTCGTCGCCGTCGACCTCGGCGAGGGTGACCTTGACGCTCTCCGTCAGGGAGGTGGGGATGTTCTTACCGACGTAGTCGGCGCGGATGGGCAGTTCCCGGTGCCCTCGGTCAACGAGTACGGCGAGTTGCACGGAGCTGGGCCGGCCGATGTCCTTGAGCGCGTCAAGCGCGGCCCGCACGGTACGCCCGGAGAAGAGGACGTCATCGACCAGGATCACCCGCTTGCCGTCGATGCCGTCGACCGGCACCTCGGTCGGGCCGATCGCCCGGGTGGCGTGGCGCCTGAGGTCGTCACGGTAGAGGGTGATGTCGAGCACACCGACCGGTACGTCGAGCCCCTCGAAGGTGTGGATGCGGGCGGCGAGCCGCCGCGCCAACGGCACTCCCCGCGTGGGGATGCCGAGGAGCACCGTGTCGGCGGCGCCGTGGGTCTTCTCCAGCATCTGGTGGGCGATCCGGTCGACGACGCGCTGCAGATCGGCACTGGTGAGGAGAGTTTTGCCGGCGCTTCGCTGCCCCGGCGTGGACGGGGCGGCGGACGAACTCGTCACCGGGGGTTGGGCAGCCTGCGAGTAGGCCACGTGGACCTCCTTCCCCGCCTCACGGGACGGGTCATTAAAGGATGTCGGATCCGGCGCGACCACCTGGTCGGACCGGGGGCTTCACGCAACGTTACCAGCGGCTCGATCCGCCCTGGTCAGGGGAGTGGTACGGAGGGCCCCGGGATCCGCTGCCACGAGTTTCTTCAGTAAATCTCCCGAATCGTGCAGGTTCTGGCGAAGCTGCCGCTGATGACCACTTGACCCGGTGCCGTAATCCCCGTACCGTCACGCTCCGTAGCGATCGCTGGGGAGATTACCCCGGGCCAGCACTGGGAGTGTCCGAATGCCCTCTGAGTACGCCAAATCGTTGGGCGCCCGTCTGCGCTCCATCCGTCAGCAGCAGGGTCTTTCCCTGCAGGGGGTGGAGGAGAAGTCGAACGGGCGCTGGAAGGCTGTCGTCGTCGGCTCTTATGAGCGGGGTGACCGGGCTGTCACCGTCTCACGCCTTGCCGACCTCGCCGACTTCTACCGGGTGCCCGTTGCGGAACTGCTGCCCGATGGCAGTGGCGTCCGCATCGAGCCAAGCAGCAAGATCGTGCTCGACCTGGAGAAACTCTACGACGAGGCGTCGGAGGAGTTCGCCTATATCGCCCGCTACGCCCGGGCGATCCAGCAGCAGCGCGGCGACTACAACGGCCGGGTGCTGTCGATCCGTGCCGACGATCTGCGGGCACTGGCGATTGTCTACGACATCTCCCCGCCCGGATTGATCGAGCGGCTGACCGAGGCCGGCGTTCTGGTCGAGGACCCGCGGTCGTTCTTCCACTCCTGACCCGAGCCGACCCTCCCCGTCGATCAAGGACCTTTGGTCGTGATTCATAGATCGAACCAGACCATTGGCCCTTGATCGACGGGGAATTCCTTGATCGGGCTTGGGCTCAGCGGGTCGCGTACTCGGCGATCTGGTTCAACAGGCCGTTGAGGAACCGCGGTGAATCCGGTGTCGACATCTGCTTGGCCAACTCGACCGCCTCGGTGATGGCCACCGGATCATCGACCCCATCCACGTAGAGCATCTCGTAGACCGCGATCCGGGCCAGGTTGCGGTCCACAACCGGCATCCGCTCCAAGGTCCAGGCCTCGGCGTAGCTGGCGATCAGTTCATCGATGCGTTCACGGTGCGCGCCAACCCCGTCAACCAGACGCTCCGTGTAAACAATGTGCCCCGGCAGCGGGCGCTCCAGCCGGGCCAGATACGTGATGAGCACCTCTCGGGGCGGAAGCTCCCGCAGATCCGCCTCGTAGAGGACATCCAACGCCCGCTTACGCGCCTTACGGCGGGCGGGCATCGGAGCTTTCGGGCCCTCGGCCATCAGGCTCGGCCGAGGTAGCGGCCGTCACGGGTGTCGACCTTGATCTTCTCGCCGGTGGTGACGAAGAGCGGCACCTGGACCGTCGCCCCGGTCTCCACCGTCGCCGGCTTGGTGCCACCGGTGGAGCGGTCACCCTGCAACCCCGGCTCGGTGTAGGTGACCTCCAGCACAACACTGGGCGGCAACTCGACGTAGAGCGGAACGGCCTCATGCGTCGCGACGATCACCTCCGCCTCGGGCAGCAGGAAGTTCGCCGCCTCACCGACGGTGGCGGTCGGGACGTGGATCTGGTCGTAGGTCTCCAGGTCCATGAAGATGTAGTCTTCGCCGTCGGCGTACAGGTACTGCATGGTCCGCTTGTCGACGGTGGCCGTGTCGACCCTGGTGCCCGCGTTGAAGGTCTTGTCAACGACCTTGCCGGAGAGCACGTTCTTCAGGGTCGTACGCACAAACGCCCCACCCTTGCCGGGCTTGACGTGCTGAAACCCCACGACGGACCAGAGTTCGCCGTCGAGGTTGAGAACCATACCGTTCTTAAGGTCGTTGGTGGTGGCCATTTCCTGCCTTGATCGTCAATGGGCGGACAGACCTGACAAGTCTACTGGGCACCGCATCGCTCAAGGTCACGGGCGGTCGATTCGGTGGCGGGGCGGGTCGGAGCGGCGGTCACCGCAGTCGCTCGGCGAGCTGATGCAGATGGTGCAGGTGATGCAGCGCGAGCCGGTAGCCGTCGACACCGAGCCCGCAGATCACCCCGCTCGCCACCGCCGAGACGACCGAGTGGCGCCGGAACGGTTCGCGGGCATGGATGTTGGAGATGTGCACCTCGATCAGCGGGGCCCGCAGCAGGGCGCAGGCGTCGCGGACCGCGTACGAGTAATGCGACCAGGCGGCGGGGTTGAGGACGACGGCGGCCTCTTCATCCGCGGCGGAGTGCAGCCAGGCGATCAGTTCGTGCTCAGCGTCGGTCTGGCGGACCTCGACGTCGAGCCCCAACTCCCGGCCGGTCCGTTCACACAGCTCCACCAGATCGGCGTAGGAGGTGGTCCCGTAGACGTCGACCTGCCGGGTGCCCAGACGCCCCAGGTTGGGTCCGTTGAGCACGTACACCTTCATATCGCGACCTCCTGGTAGGCGGCGCGCAGCAAGGTCTCCTCCGGGTCATCCAGGATCGCCGGCCGGGCCAACCCGTCCAGGACGACGAAACGCAGCCGCGCCCCCCGGGCCTTCTTGTCCACCCGCATCGCGGCCAGCAACTCGGGCCAGGCGGACGCGGGATAGGCGGTGGGCAGGCCCAGTCGGTCAAGGATCCCCCGGTGCCGGTCGGCGGTCGCCGCGTCCAGTCGGCCGGTGATCCGGCCCAGCGCGGCGGCGTAGATCAGCCCGACGGCGACGGCATGTCCGTGCTGCCAGCGGTACCCCTCCACCTTCTCGATCGCATGGGCGAGGGTGTGCCCGTAGTTGAGAATCTCACGCAGCCCCGACTCGCGCAGGTCAGCGGCGACCACCTGCGCCTTGACCCGGATCGTCCGCTCGACCAGCTCCCGCAGCAGCGCGCCAGCCGGGTCGACGGCGGCCCGGCTGTCAGCGGTCGACTCGATCCGGTCGAGGATGGCCGGATCGGCGATGAAGCCGCACTTGACCACCTCGGCGAGGCCGGCAACCAGATCATCCACGGGCAGACTCGCCAGGGTGGAGAGGTCACAGAGCACACCGGCCGGCGGGTGGAAGGCCCCGACCAAGTTCTTACCCGCGGCGGTGTTGATCCCGGTCTTGCCGCCCACGGCGGCGTCGACCATGCCGAGCAGGGACGTCGAGACCGGCACCCACCGCACGCCACGCAGCCAGCAGGCGGCGACGAAACCGGCGAGGTCGGTGACCGCACCCCCACCGACACCGACCACCGCGTCGGTACGGGTAAAACCGGCCGCCCCCAACCGCTCCCAGCAGTCGGTCGCCACCTCGATGTTCTTGCCCGCCTCGGCGTCGGGCACCTCGATCGGCAGCGGTTCTACCCCCGCCGCCCGTAATGCTTCGGCGGCGGCTGCGGCCTGCTGTTGCAGGGGCGGGGCGAAGAGCACGGCGGCGCGGTCGGCACCGGGCAGCAGCGATGGCAACGCACCGAGCAGGTCACATCCGACCAGTACGTCGTACGGCTCTTCCCCGCCGACCGGGATCAGTGTCGTCTCGTCCATATCGCCGCCGAGCCTAGCCCCACTCCCCTTCCCCCTGCCCTAACGATCATGGGACGTGAGCCGGCCCGCGATCTCCCGGGCGACGTCCTGCACGGTGCGGCCGTCGGTGGCGATGGTGATCGTGGCGATCTGCTCGTAGAGCGGACGCCGCTGGTCGAGCAGGTACTTCAGCGTGGCCCTCGGGTTGATCGCCAACAGCGGCCGGCCGACGCCCAGGCCGACCCGCTTGACCGCATCGGGCAGCTCCACCGACAGGTAGATGACGGTCTGCCCGGCCAGCAAGGCGCGGGTCTCCTCGGCCAGGATCGCACCGCCGCCGAGGGCGAGCACCCCGTCGAAGGAGTCCAGCGCCGCCGCCACCGCCGCCCGTTCCAGGGTACGGAAGTGCTCCTCACCCTCGTCGACGAAGATCTCGGGGATCGGTTTGCCCGCTGCCGCCTCGATGTCGGCATCGGTGTCGCGGAAGGCGACGCCGAGCTTTGCCGCCAATGCTTCGCCGACCGTGGTCTTGCCCGAGCCGGGGGGCCCGGTCAGCACGCACACTGGCCGCATCACCGGCCCCGATGCAGCGGGGCGTGACACGGCGCCACCGGGGCCGGTTCTCCGGGGCCCGGTCATCGGATCACCAGGCTGGCCAGGTAGCCGTCCAGGTTGCGGCGCAGTTCGGTGACCGAGTCGCCGCCGAACTTCTCGGTCGCGGCCTCGGCGAGCACCAGGGCGACCATCGCCTCGGCGACGACCGCCGCGGCGGGCACCGCGCAGACGTCGGAGCGCTGGTTGATCGCGGTGGCCGGCTCGCCCGTGGCGACATCGACGGTGGACAAGGCCCGGTTGAGCGACGAGATCGGCTTCATCGCAGCCTTCACCCGCAGCGGCTCGCCGGTGGTGATCCCGCCTTCCAGCCCACCGGCCCGGTCGGTGACCCGCTTGACTCCGGATTCGGTCGGCACAATCTCGTCGTGCGCCTGCGAGCCGCGGGAGCGGGCCTGGGTCCAGGCGTCACCGATCTCAACCCCCTTGATCGCCTGGATCGACATGAGCGCGGCGGCGAGCCGGCCATCGAGCTTCCGGTCCCACTGCACGTGGCTGCCGAGCCCCGGTGGTACGCCGTACGCCAGCACCTCGACGATGCCGCCCAGCGTATCGGCTGCCTTCTTCGCGGCGTCCACCTCGGCGACCATGCGGGCACTCGCCTCCGGGTCGAGGCAGCGCAGCGGGTCGGCATCGATCCGATCCGCGTCCGCCGGGACCGGGCGCAGGCCAGGATCGGCGGCGACCGACCCCAACTCCACCACGTGCGACACGACTTCGATGCCGAGCGCCTGCCGAAGCAGGGCTTTGGCCACCGTACCGACCGCAACCCGGGCGGCGGTCTCCCGGGCGCTGGCCCGCTCTAGGATCGGCCGGGCGTCGGTGTGGCCGTACTTCTGCATGCCGGCCAGATCGGCGTGGCCGGGCCGGGGCCGGGTCAGCGGGGCGTTGCGCGCCTGGCCCGCCAGCACCGCCGGATCGACCGGGTCGGCGGCCATCACCGTGCGCCATTTCGGCCACTCGGAGTTCCCGACCCGGATCGCCACCGGGCTGCCCAATGTCACCCCGTGCCGGAGCCCACCGATGATCTCGATCTCGTCCTGTTCGAAGGACATGCGGGCGCCACGGCCGTAGCCCAGCCGCCGGCGAGCCAGTTCACGCTGAATATCGCCACTGGTCACCTCGACCCCGGCGGGCACCCCGTCCAGGATCGCGACCAGTGCCGGTCCGTGCGACTCCCCCGCAGTCAACCAGCGCACCACCGCAACGCCTTCCGTTCCGCAACCACCGCTTGTCCACGGTTCGCGACTGTCGCCTACCTGCGCCAGCCGCTCCCGCGCTCATCGGATAAGTCTGTCACGCCCACCGTTGCCGCTTCCGCCCCGTCCGCGGCGTCCCGCGCTGCGGACCGGACCGGGGCCGTCCGCGACCAGGAAGCAGGCCGAGCCACGAGGGTCACCAGGGCGGTCGTGTTAGATCTGCCTATGGTCGTAGCAATTGCCCGAGGGTTGGCCGCCACCAGTCCCACGTCGATCGAGTTTCCCCTCGCGGCAATCGTGGCGATCATCGTGATCGCGGCCGGTTTCGTCGGCGATGAGAGCTACTGCCACCGCAACCGGTTGTGCCACGCGTCCTACGGCTGCTTCACGGAGGCGACGAAGGCGGCCCAGGCCTCCGGGTCGAAGCGCAGCATCGGCCCCGGACGATCTTTCGAGTCCCGTACCAGGACCACCTCGGGCAGGTTGTCCGCGACCTCGACACACGACCCACCGTTGGTTCCGGAGCGGGTCGACTTCCGCCACTGAGCCCGGGTCAGGTCCATGTCTTGACTGCTTCCTTGATGAGGTCGAGTGACTGCCGGCGAGGGAGGGCTTCACCGCGGATGGCCTCCCACGTCTGTTGAAGCGTAGCAATGTCCGCCACCTGATTGACGATCTACGCCCTGACCTGGTGATCGAGGTGCGCCGCCACTGACCCATCCGAAAGAGCCGCAAGGATGAATCCACCTTGCAACCCCGGGTACACACCGACCTCGGCCGGAACCACAAGAATTTGGGCATGAGGCTGCTCGGCGCACTTCGCTAGATGCTCGAGTTGCTCCGCCATCAGGCTCCGGTCCCCGCTGACCGTGCGCCGGAGCACTGCCTCGTCAAGGACTGCTACAAACTGCGGCGGCCGCTCTCGGGTGAGGATGTCCTGGCGTTCCAACCGAGACATCACCCGCTGCTCCACTTCATCCGGCGTCAACAGGCCGCCAGCGCGCAGTGTCGCGCGCGCATAGTTCTCTGTCTGCAACAGGCCAGGCACAAAGGCTGGTTCATACCAGCGTAATGATGTTGTTTCACGTTCGATAACGATCCAGTCCCGCAGCCATACCGGGGCGCTGTCCAAGCTGGCCAACTGCCCCATCAGCCGGGTAAAGATCCCACCGGTCTGCAACGCCTGATCCACCGCCGCCAGGTACTCGGGTCTCGGTGGGCGCTGCCCCGTCTCCACGGCACTGACGTGTGAGCCGGAGTAGTTGATCAACTTGCCGAAGTCGTCCTGCTCATGCCCCGCGATAGCCGCGCCGCCCGCAGTTCTTCGGTCAGAAACTCGGTCGCCGTGCCCATCTCCTGCCCAACCTCCGCCCGGTGCCGCCCGCCGGTTCCCCAAGCCCGCCCAGGAGCCGTCGTACGCTCCCCAGCCCAGCGCTGGCCCTTCCGAGCGTAGTCCTGTCCTCACCAGACTGTGAAGATGCCGAAGACGAAGCCGATCCCGCTCGCACCCCGTCACCGCCGGGTGTGGAAACGCTGGCGCCGCTGGTGCTCCTGTGGGCTGCGCTGGACCGCCTGCCCGGACCGGTGGCTCCCGGTTCCCACCGAGCCGCCCACCCTCCCCCGCTTCAACCGTCCGCGATGGTGGGATGACCCCACCGTCGCGCACCCTCAGGTGGGCCGGGCCGGCCGGCTCACCCCCGCCGGGGTCTGGCGAGCCAACGGCGGCCGGTGGCGCCCGGCCGGGACGACCGGGGGTCGGCGGTGACTACGCCCCAGCGGGGCCGCCCCCATCTGCCGATGCGTCCCCTCTGGCTCTGTCGGGCCTGCGGCGCCCCGTGGCCGTGCGCAATCGCCCGCCTGGCGCTGTGCGAGGAGTACGCCACGCACCCGACAGCGCTGGCCATCTACCTCTGTCTGCATCTGCACGAGGCCGCAGCCGACCTGCACCGGCTGAACCCGCACGACGCCCCCGCACCCGGAGCGCTCTACGACCGCTTCCTCGCCTGGGTCCGCCCCCGCCCCTGACCCGCCCCCCCTCCCAGTCGTGTTGATCAGGGACTCGATAGCGCGACACGCCGAGCGACTCGCCCACCAACTCCCTGATCAACACCGCTCAACGCGATTCGGAGAGGGCGGTGCGCATCGCGTTGATGGGGGCAGTAGTGCCAGTGAACTGTTCGAACTGGTAGGCGGCCTGGGCGAGCAGCAGGTCGAGGCCGGAGATGATCCGGCAGCCGGCTGCCGCGGCGGCGGCGGCGAGCGGGGTCGGCCACGGGTCGTAGAGCGCATCGAAGAGAACGGTGGAGGGCTGCCAGACGGCCTGCTCTGCCAGCGGGTCGGCCACCCCCTTCGGCACGGTGGAGATCACCACGTCGGCATCGGAGTACCGGTTCGCATCGGCCCAGGCCGCCGCCTGTAGCGGCACCCCGACTGCGGCGGCGACCGGCCGCAGTTCGTCGATCGCTACCGGTCGGCGGGCCACCACGGTCACCCCGCTGGCCCCCAGCCGGGCGGCCGCGGCGAGCGCGGCCCGCGCAGTGCCGCCCGCGCCGAGCACCGTCACGGCCGCCCCTCGGCCCACACTGGCGGCGGCCAGCACGTCGACCATGCCGGGCACGTCGGTGTTGTCGGCATACCAGGAACCGTCAGGTCGGCGGACCAGCGTGTTGGCGGCACCGACTGCGGCCGCGACCGGCGAGACCTCGGCAGCCACCGCCAGCGCGACCTCCTTCAACGGCATGGTCAGCGACAGCCCGGCCCACTCCGGGCCGAAGCCGGCCACTAGGTCCGGCAGCTCAGCCTCGGCGCATTCGATCGCGGTGTACGACCAGCCGGTCAACCCCGCCGCCGCATACCCGGCGTTGTGGATCACCGGTGAGAGCGAATGCGCGATCGGCTTGCCGAGCACCGCCGCCCGCCGCAGCACAGTCATGTCAGAGCACGCCGTTCTTCTTAGCCTTCTCTTCGTTGCGCTTCTGCTCCGCGTACGTCTCGGCGAACGCGGAGTGTCCGTCCTTGTCGATCGCGACGAAGAAGTACCAGTTTTTATTCGGCGGGTCCATCGCGCCCCGCAGCGCCAGTTCGCCCGGGTTGTTGATGGGGGTCGGGATGAACCCCTTCAGCTTGCGGTTGTAGGGGTTCTTTGAGTCGTCCAGCTCAGACATTTTCATGTCCTTGGATGTTTTGGTCGCCTTCCCCTGCAGCTCCAGCCAGTAGTTGACCGTCACATCCATCTCAAAGCAGCCGCACGGTACCTCGGCGTTCGGCTTGAACAACCGGTTGTAGGCGACCCGGGCCACCTTGCCGAGGTCGTCGGGGTGACCGGCCTCAGCCTGGGCCAGCGAAGCGACGATCAGCGCCTCGTAGGGGGTGATCCCGCCGCGCTCCGCTTCCACCCGCTCGACGAACTTCATCTCCGTGGTGACGGCGAGGAACTGGTCCACCATCATGCCGAGAATGGTCTCCGCGGTCGCGTTAGGCGGGATTTCATAGGTGGCAGGGAAGAGGAAGCCTTCGATCGAACCGCTGCTGTCCTTACCGTCTTTGCGGGTGAACCACCAGTCGGGCACGCCCAACGCGATCGGGTCCTTCGCAGCCTTCTCGAACTCCTTGATCGGGATCTTGGTGTGCTCGGAGAGGAGTTTGAGGGTCTGCTTGACGGTGCGCCCCTCCGGGATGGTGATGCCGTTGACCACCCGGTTCTTCTGGTCGAGGAGCAGAGCGAGGGCGGTTTCGGCGCTCATCTGCTTCCGCACCTTGTAGAACCCCACCTGGATGTTCTTGCTGCGGGAGTTGTTGGTGGCCGCCTGGATGAAGGCCTTGGCGCTCTTGACCACATCCGCCTGGACCAGGGTGTTGCCGATGTCGGTGGCGGTGTCCCCGGCCTTCACCTCGATCGTGATCTCGCCGGTACCGCTGCCGGCATAGTCCGGGGCGGTGAAGAAGTCCTGGATCCGGTCGAAGCCGTACCAGGCCCCGCCACCGAGACTGCCGAGCAGCAGGAAGGTGATCAGGAGCGCGGCAACCGTCTTGCCCCGGCCGCTGCGGCGTTTTTTCCGGCGACGGCTCCGCCGGTGGCGGCCCGGTTCCCGATCCTCGAACGCCAGATCCAGCTCGTCGATCATTGTGTCCGCCTCCGCTGTGCTTCCAGCCAGCTCTGCAGAATCTCCACCGCGGCCGCCTGATCGACCACGGCGCGTTGGCGCCGTCCCCGCACGCCACGTTCGGAAAGCCTACGGCTTGCCACGACGGTCGACATCCTCTCGTCCGCCAGCCGTACCGGGACCGGGGCGATCACCTCGGCTAGCCGCTGAGCGTAGTCCTTGGCAATGATCGCCGCCGGCCCTTGTTTACCGGCGAGTGTCACCGGTAGGCCGACAACGGCTTCGACGATTCCGTGAAGCTCTACAAGTCGCGCAAGTTCCGAAATATCGGCACCGATCGACCCATTTGCGGCATTGAGGTCACGGGGCAGGGTTACCAATGGGGTGGCGAGAATCCCGTCCGGATCGGAGATAGCCACCCCGACCCGGACCTGCCCGACGTCGACGCCGAGCCGCTTACCGCGCTGCCAGCCGCTCATCGATCAAGAACTTTCGGCGAGCGCCTTCTCGATGGTGGCGAGCAGGTTCGGCGCCTCGGTGGCCGGCACGCCCCCGCCCTGCGCCAGGTCGGCGCTGCCACCGCCCCGACCGGACAACGCCCCCTTGACCAGATCCGCCGCGGAGATACCCCGCCCCTTGGCCGCAGAGTTCACCGCGACCACCAGCGACGCCTTACCGCCCGACCGGGCAGCCACCGCAACCACCGCCGGGCGGCCCGGATCGATCTTGCCGCGGATCTCCTGCGCCAGGGTCCGTACGTCGTTTCCGCCCGCCCCCTCCGGCGCCTCGGTGCCGACATAGGCGACACCCCGTACGTCCTTCGCCTGGTCGGCGAGCGTTGCGGCACCTCCGAGCACCAGTTGGGCCCGCAGCTTCTCCAGCTCCCGCTCGGCGTCCCGCAACTGGCTGATCGTCTGCTCCACCCGGTCGGCGACCTGGTCGCTCGGCACCCGGTACAGCTCGGCCAGCCGGGACACCAGCAGGTGCTCCTTGGCCAGGAAGTTGAACGCATCCAGACCGACCAGCGCCTCGACCCGGCGCACCCCGGAACCGATCGACGCCTCGGAGAGAATCTTCACCAGGCCGAGCTGTGCGGAGCGGTGCACGTGGGTGCCCCCGCACAGCTCCCGGGCGTAGTCGCCGACCTCGACGACCCGGACCTCGTCCCCGTACTTCTCTCCGAAGAGCGCGATCGCCCCGATCCGGCGTGCCTCCTCCATCGAGGTGACGAAGGCGTGCACCTCCAGGTCGGCCAGCAGCACCTCATTGACCTGCTGCTCCACGTCCCGCAACACGCTCGGCGCCACCCCGGTCGGGGTGTTGAAGTCGAACCGCAGCCGCCCCGGCGCGTTCAGCGACCCCGCCTGGGTGGCCGACTCACCGAGGAAGTTCCGCATGGTCTGGTGCACCAGGTGCGTGGCGGTGTGGGAACGGGAGATGGCCCGACGGCGGGTGGCGTCGATCTCGGCGAAACCGGCCTCACCGGAGCGGACCTCACCACGGAGCACCCGGGCCCGGTGCACGATCAGCCCGGGGAGCGGCTCCTGCACGTCATAGACCTCGACCTGGCCGCCACCGACCGTGATCAGGCCCTGGTCAGGCTGCTGGCCACCGCCTTCGGCATAAAAGGGGGTGGCGTCGAGCACCAGCTCCACCGCGTCGCCCTCGACCGCGGCGGCGACCGACTCGCCCCCGGACATCAGAGCCCGGACCCGCGACTCGCGGGAGACCTCGGTGTAACCGGTGAACTCCACCGGCCCGCCGGTGTCCAGCACCGACCGGTATGCCGACACGTCCACGTGACCGGTCTTCCGCGCCTGCGCGTCAGCCTTGGCCCGGGCCCGCTGGTCGGCCATCAGCCGCCGGAAGCCCTCCCGATCGACCTGCAGCCCCTGCTCCGCCGCGATCTCCAAGGTCAGATCGATGGGGAAGCCGTAGGTGTCGTGCAGCTGGAACACCTTGTCACCCGAGATGCGAGCCTCCCCGGCTGCCTTGGTCTCGGTGATCGCCGTATCCAGGATGGTGGTACCCGCCCGCAGGGTGGAGAGGAACGCATCCTCCTCCGCGTAGGCGTACTGCGAGATCCGGTCGAACTCGGTGGCCAGCTCCGGATAAGACGGGGCCATGCAGTCCCGCGCCACCGGCAGCAGCTCCGGCAGCGCCCGCTCCTGCCAGCCGAGCAGCCGCATCGCCCGGATCGCCCGGCGCATGATCCGACGCAGCACATAGCCACGCCCCTCGTTGGAGGGGGTGACCCCGTCGCCGATCAGCATCAGCGAGGTCCGCACGTGGTCGGCGATCACCCGCAGGCGTACGTCATCGGGGTGCGATTCGCTGGCCACCTGCCCCGACCCGACGCCGTACCGCTTGCCGGTCAACTCCGCGGCCCGGTCCAGGATCGGCCGCACCTCATCGATCTCGTAGAGGTTGTCGACCCCCTGCAGCAGGGCCGCCATCCGCTCCAGACCCATACCGGTGTCGATGTTCTTGGCGGGCAGCTCGCCGAGGATCGGATAGTCCTTGCCGGGACCCGCCCCCCGCTCGAACTGCATGAAGACGAGGTTCCAGAACTCCAGGTAACGGTCCTCGTCGACCTCCGGGCCACCCTCCCGCCCGTACGCGGGGCCACGGTCGTAGTAGAGCTCCGAGCACGGGCCGCACGGTCCGGGAATGCCCATGTCCCAGAAGTTGTCCTGCTTGCCGCGGCGCACGATCCGCTCGATGGGCACCCCGGTAGCGCGCCAGATGTCGATGGCCTCGTCGTCGTCGAGGTAGACGGTGACCCAGATGCGGTCCGGGTCGAGCCCGTAGCCGCCCTCCTCCACCGGTTTGGTGCTCAGCTCCCAGGCCAGCGGGATCGCCCCCGCCTTGAAGTAGTCGCCGAAGGAGAAGTTGCCGTTCATCTGAAAGAAGGTGCCGTGCCGGCTGGTCTTGCCGACCTCGTCGATGTCCGGCGTACGGATGCACTTCTGCACGCTCGCCGCCCGCTGGTATGGCGGGGTCTGCTGGCCGAGGAAATACGGCACGAACGGCACCATCCCCGCCGGGACGAAGAGCAGGTTGGGGTCGTTGATGGCGGGCAGCGGAGCGGATGGCACCACGACATGGCCATTCGCCTCGAAGTGCGCCAAGAACCGCCGCTTGATCTCCGCCGTTTTCATCTGCTGCCTTCCTGAGGGTTGCCGATCACGTCGTCGTCCCAGAGCCCGGAAGCGTCGTCGATCGCGACGCCCTCGGCGAAAGCCTCGTGGATCTGCAGTTCCCGCTCGGCCATGCCGTCGCGGACATCATCGAGGAAACTACGCACCGACTCGGCCATGCCGCCAGCGGATTGCGATACCGACGCGGCGATGCCGGACGGCGTGAAGGCCTCCACCTTCTGGGTGATCTTGCGTACCACCAGCGCCCCGACGGCCAGGCCGATGCCTAACCACAGCAACCGCTTCATGGCTCCATCCTTCCCTCGTGCCCGACCGGAGACTGCGTCGGGGGTCAGCGACCGTCGCGCCTGGCCGCCCGGCGCCGCTGCTTGAGCGTCTCGCGCACCTCGCGCTCCTCGTCGGCGTGACGGCGGGCGGCGGTGGCCTTGCGGACGCCGTAGCTGAAGGCCGCTACCTTCACCAGCGGGTTGGCCGCGGCGGCGGAGACCACGGTGGCCAGGTTGGCGACGTTCGCGGTGACCTGCTGCGCGTGGGAGGTCATCGTGTCCAGTTTGGCGAGCTGGATGTTGACCCCGTCCAGCGAGGTGTGCACCTGGGTCAGTGCGGTGTTGACGTTCTCCACCGTCGCGCTCACATTGCCCAACAGCGGACCGGTCTGGGCATTGACCTCATTGATCATCCGAGTGGCCGCATCCACCGTGTGCCGCAGCCGGAGGATCGGAACGGCCAGCACGAGCACCAGAGCCAGCACGGCCCCGGCAATGATCAACCCCGCGATCTCTCCACCGCTCACGGAAGTCCTCCTCGAAGTACGTCGCCCACCCGATCCGTCAGCTTTGCCGGTCTGCCGCGCCGAACCGCCGGATCCGGGGCGCGACACCCCCACTCTGCGCCCAACGTGCTGACCCTACCGTCCGTAACGGCCTCTGTCTCATGACGGTGTGGTGGAGAGTGGATCATCTGTGAAGATCGGGTCCGGTTCCTCACCGATCAACGACGGATCCGCGCTCGGCTGCGGCCGGGTCCGTTTGTCGGCGACCGCGTTACGCACCTTGACCGACACCACCGAACCATCGCAGTCCTCGTCGGACGGGGACTCCTCCTCGTCCAGCTCGATCGACTCATCCGGCAGCAGCGATTCCTCCGGGTCGCGCACGCAGCGATCACGTACCCACAGGTCCAGTGTCAACTCGTCACGCCGCCAGCAGCTGTAGCGCCCCTCCACCGGTTGGTCCGGGCAGGGCTCCGACCGCCACGACTGCCACCCCTCCGCAGTCAGCGCCTGCTCATAGGCCTGCGCGGTCTCTTCCCAGGGGCGCTGTGATTGTGCGGTGCGCTCCCGCAGCCGGCAGTCGACCAGGCACCAGCGGCTACCACTGACCCGGTCATCGATCTCGGTGGCCGCCCAGCCGGGCACCGCCAGGGAGTCCAGGGTGCTGAAAGCCGGGTCCCGACCGACCGCGCGGATGCCGAAGTACAACGGCAACGCCCCCAGCACCACGAGACTGACCGTGATCAGCACCGCCAGTCGGAGCCGCCGCTGCTCTCGCATCTGCTGCCGAAGCTGTAAACGGACACCCCGGACCGCGTCGCCGGGCGGGGCACCGTCCCGGCCGGCGGCATCCCCCTCACCGATCGGGCCCCGCGTGCGTCCGGCCCTTGTCTCCGCCTGCGGGGCAACGGGCCGGACCGCCGCCGCTCCCGTCACGGGCGGCGCGGCCGGCGGCGCGGCCGCGGCGCGGGCCACCGAGGCGACACCCGCGTCCCGGGGGGACGGTCCCCCCGGCACCGTTCGGCCGGGAGGCGACGTCGAGGAGGCTGGCGGCGCGCCGCGCGATGTGATCGGCGGCGCGCCGGGCGGGGCGGCTCCGCGGGCAGGCGATCTGGTGACCGGGCTGCCCGGTGGAGTGGCAGGTGCGGCAGCGGCCGCGCGGGCCACCGGGGCCGCGCCGGTAGGACGGTCGCCCGGCACGGTGGGACGGCCATCCCGGCCACCACGCCCCCGCGCCCCCTCGCCAGGGGCCTCCACCGGACGGTGCGGCGGGAAAGCGCCGAGGCCACCCGACATGCCGGGTACGGCCGGCCCGCCAGGACCGGTCGCCTGCGTGCCGTGCTCCTCACGAGCCGCACGCCGGGCCCGCTCCGCCCCCGGACGGGCCCGGCGGCCACGCCCCTCGGTGTCGTCGGCGCCGCTCCAGCCCGTCACCGTCTCTCCGGTCGGCGACCCCGGCGGCGTTTCCCCGGTCAAGGGCGGTTGGGACCGCGCCCGCCGCCGGCCGGAGGCGCGGCCGAGGAGATCTGCCGACTCCGGCGGCATGCCCCTGCCGGGACTGTCCGGCGGGATGACCGGCGGTGGTGCGGGGATGACCGGTGGGGGTACGGCACGGCTCGCGCGGGGCACCACCGGAGTCGCACCGGTGGTGGGGTCCGTAACAGACTCCGGGGGCGGTGCGCCGAACCGTCGGCGCGGTGCTGCGTCGGGTCCGGGCCCCGCCGCGCCGGCCGGTGGCACCGGGGCCTGCGCCGCACGCCGTCCGCCGGGGCTTCGCCGCCCGGTGGTCGACGTCTCGTCCGCAGCGATGGAGCCGCTGCCCTCGGTGGTGACCTCCGGGGATCGGCCGGGTCCCGGATCGGTCGGCATCGGCGGCCGCGAGGCGTCCACTCCGGTCTGGTCCCGCCGTGGCGGGAAAGCTGGTTCAGCCGGGCCGGGCAGGTCGTCACCGGGGCCGATATCGACCCGCTGCTCCTTGGCGCTGCGCAGGTCTGCGATCCAGCCGAACTCCTCGGCGCTCACCGCCTCCTCTGCCGCGTCGTCCGACCGGCCGCGGCCCCGTCCCCAGCGGCGCCCCCTGGCCGGTGGATCCTGCCGCTCCTCGGCGTCGTCGTCGGGCTGATTAGCACCGCGCGGTCTCAATCTTCACCTTCCCTGGCAGACGCCCTGCCGCTCCTCGCGTTCGTCGAATCCCCCTCGGGCCCGGTTCCCGCCCGCCCCTGCTCGCCGGCGGCGGCCGAATCCGGACCACCGCCACGGACGATACGGCGCAGCCGGGGCAGACGGGCGGCGATGGTCGCCTCCCCTCCGTGCCCGCTGGGTCGGTAGTAGTCGACGCCGGTCAGGTCGTCCGGCGCGTACTGTTGCCGGACCACTCCCCGGATGTCGTCGTGGGGGTAACGGTAACCAATGCCGTGGCCCAATCCCCGCGACCCGGGATAGTGGGCGTCGCGCAGGGCCCGGGGCACCGGTCCTCCCCGGCCGGCCCGCACGTCCCGGATCGCCTCGTCGATGGCCGTCGTGGCCGAATTGGACTTCGGGGCGGTCGCGAGGTGGATCACCGCCTGGGCCAGGTTGAATCTCGCCTCCGGCATGCCGACGTATTCGACCGCGTGCGCCGCGGCGGTCGCCACGCTCAACCCGGTCGAGTCGGCCATGCCGATGTCCTCACTGGCGAAGATCACGATCCGTCGGGCGATGAACCTCGGATCCTCGCCCGCCACCAGCATGCGGGCCAGCCAGTGCAGCGCGGCATCCACATCGGATCCCCGCATGCTCTTGATGAAGGCGCTGACCACGTCGTAGTGCGCGTCACCGTCCCGGTCGTAGCGGACCGCCGCCACGTCCACCGCCTGCTCGGCGGTGGGCAGGTCGATCACGGCTGCGTTCCGGGCCACGGCCGAAGCGGCGGCGGCTTCCAGCGCGGTCAACGCCTTACGGACATCGCCGGCCGCGAGGCGTACCAGATGCTCCTCGGCGTCGGCGGCGAGCATGACCACCCCACCCAGCCCGCGGGGATCGGTGATTGCGCGCTGCAGCAGCCGTCGTACGCCGTCGTCGTCGAGTGGTTGCAGGGTGAGCAGCACACACCGCGACAGCAGCGGCGAGATCACCGAGAAGTACGGGTTCTCGGTGGTGGCCGCCAGCAGGGTCACCGTACGGTCCTCGACTGCGGCGAGGAGGGAATCCTGCTGGGTTTTGCTGAAGCGGTGCACCTCGTCGATGAAGAGCACGGTCGGCCGGCCGCCGGAGCGTCGCTCGCGACGTGCCGCATCGATCACCGCGCGGACGTCCTTGACGCCGGCGTTCAGCGCGGAGAGCGCGACGAAGCGCCGGTCGGTTGCGCGCGCCACCAGGTGCGCGATGGTGGTCTTGCCGCTGCCCGGCGGTCCCCAGAGGATCACCGACATCGGCGCCGCGCCGGTCACCAACTGCCGTAGCGGCGCTCCCGGGGCGAGCAGGTGATCCTGCCCGACCAGTTCATCGAGCGAGACGGGGCGCATCCGTACCGGCAGCGGAGCGTCTGGCCCGGATGTGGAGAAGTCCTCGCGCTCCCCGGGGCCGGTCGGCGCCGTGGCGGCGTCAACCGGCGGGGTGAGGGAGAAGAGGGCGTTGGACTCCACCCCGCAGACAGTACCGGCCGACCCTCAAGAGCCAGAAATGTCACGAATCCGCCGGCCACCGGGGTACCCCGCACCCCGGTGGCCGGCACCGGCGGTCGTGCCTCATCTGCGCCAACGGCGCGGCTGCACACCGGCGAGATGAAGCGACAGCAGGAGCAGGCCGATGAGCACCAGGGTGTTCCAGTTGAACAGGTCCGGCGCATTGAAATTGGTGTTGAGCAGATCGATCAACAGAGCGAAGCCGAAGACGATCGCTGCGAGGATGGCGAGCATGATCATCCTTTCGGGGGGCCGACAGAGTTGCCGGATTACGTACCCAATCTCGCGCAACACCAATCTCCACGGTAGACGTACCACTCGCGAGACTAGGCTCGCCCGGTGATCACTGGAGCGAGCCTGGTCCGGGGACGGGAGGCGGTTCTTGCTGCCACCTCGGGTCACCCCTACGCCCGCCTGACCACGGGCGGGGACGGGGCGGTGACCGGCTATCTGCTGAACGGGACGACGGTCTGGACCGGACCGGGGCCGTGGGGGCCGGTGGCCTGCGCGCTGGGTGACGCCGAGCAGGCGGCCACGGTCTTCGCTGCGCTGGCCGACGCCGGGAGCCTCGGCGGCGCCAGTTGGCTGCATCTGCCCCGGGCATCGACGACGATGCTGGCGGCGCTGGCCGCACAGCTGCCCTTCGAGCACCACGATCAGTGGGAATTCCGGTGGACGTCGAACCCGCCGCCCGCAGAGCCCGGCGAGGAGCGAGTGATCCGACTCACAAACGCCGACCACAGCGAGATCGTGGCGCTCATCGAGGAGGCTTTCCCGGACACCACCACCCGGCCCGGCGATCCCCGGATCGTCCGCTGGTTCGGCATTCGAGCCGGTGAGCGACTCGTGGCGTGCGGCGCAGACCGCAGCAACGGCGGGGTCGGCTTCCTCGCCGGTCTCACCGTCGCGACCGACCTGCGAGGCCGGGGCCTGGGTGCCGCGCTGACCGCGGCGATGACCCGCCGGCTGCTCGCCGACCACGACGAGGTGGCGCTCGGGGTCATCACCGACAACCAGTCGGCGGTCCGGCTCTACGAGCGGTTGGGCTTCACCAAGACCCTGGCCCGTACCTCGGTCCGGCTCGGCTGATCCTACACAGGCGCAGCGGGGTGATCGCCGCGCTGCTCGGCGGCGGCACAGTTGGCGCTCCCAGCGGCCGGGCTGCGACGGCCGGAAGATTCAGCCGGCCAGCAGCTTGCTGACGCCGCGTAGGTGGGTCTTCAGCAGTCCGGCGGCGCGGGAGCTGTCCAGGCGCACCTCGGCGGGACCCGACAGACCGGACTCGGCAGTGGTACTCGTCGCCAACTGCGCCGGATCGAGCCCGTAGCGGCGGGCCACCAGCACGCCCAGCTCCACACGGCTGACCGCTTCCGGCCCGGCAACATTGATCAGCCCGGCATAGTCGGAGCCGACCAACTCCCGCACCGCCGCCGCCAGGTCGTCCACCCCGACGGGGCAGCGGATCTGGTCGCTGAACAGCCGCACCGCGCTCGCGCCGGAGAGCGCGTCCAGACAGAGCTGGATCTGCTTGCTGCGCTCGTCGCCGATGATCAACGACGTGCGTACCAGAGCAGCGCCCGGATCGACCAGTCGCACCGCAGTCTCGGCCGCCGCCTTCGCCGCCCCGTACGGATATCTCGGAGTGGGCGGCTCGTCATCGGCGTACGGCTCCGGCACCCCGGTGGTACGTGCCGACGACCTGCTCCCCCGCAGCCACCGCCCGCCGGCACACCTCGCCGCCGAGGTACCCGCTGGCGCCGACGACCAGCAGCGTCATCAGGAGGGCTCGACCGGTGCGGCCACGCCGCTGGTGCCGGCGTGCGCCCCCAACGGCGCCTTGGGCTTGGCGTCCACCCCCGCCTCCGCCCGCTGCTGAGCAGTGATCGGAGTGGGGGCACCGGTCAGCGGGTCGAAGCCGCCCCGGGTCTTCGGGAAAGCGATGACCTCACGGATCGAGTCGGCACCGGCGAGCAGCATGCAGATCCGGTCCCAGCCGAAGGCGATGCCACCGTGCGGCGGCGGACCGTACTTGAGCGCCTCCAGCAGGAAACCGAACTTGTCGGCGGCCTCCTCCGGGCTGATGCCGAGCAGATCGAAGACCCGCCGCTGCACGTCGGCGCGGTGGATACGGATCGACCCGCCACCGATCTCGTTGCCGTTACAGACCAGGTCGTAGGCGTAGGCCAACGCCTCGTCCGGCGCCTCCTCGAAGCGGTCCACCCACTCCGCACTCGGCGAGGTGAAGGGGTGGTGCACGGCCGTCCAGCCGCCCTCGTCGGTGCGTTCGAACATCGGCGCGTCGACCACCCAGCAGAACGCCCAGGCGCTCTCGTCGACCAGGCCGGCCCGCTTGGCGATCTCTACCCGCGCCGCACCGAGCAGCTCCTGCGCCTCCCGCCGGTTTGCCGAGGCGGCGAAGAAGATGGCATCCCCGGGTTTGGCGCCCACCGCGTCGGCGAGCCCGCCCAGATGCTCAGCCGACAGGTTACGGGCGACCGGCCCCCGCGCCTCACCGGTCTGCGCGTCGAGCACCACGTACGCCAGGCCCCGCGCCCCCCGCGCCTTGGCCCAGTCCTGCCAGCCGTCCAGCTCTTTGCGGCTCTGCGCCGCACCGTCCGGCATGACCACCGCGCCGACATAACCGCCAGCGTCAATCGCCCCGGAGAAGACCCGGAACTCGGTGCCCCGCAGGTAATCGGTCAGCTCGGTCAGCTCGACGCCGTAACGCAGGTCCGGCTTGTCGGAGCCGTACCGGGCCATCGCCTCATGCCAGGCGATCCGCGGGATCGGCCGGCTGATCTCGTACCCGGCCAGCTCCTGCCACAGCGCGGCGGCAATCTCCTCACCGAGGGCGATCACCTCGTCCTGGGTGACGAAAGACATCTCGATGTCGAGCTGGGTGAACTCCGGCTGCCGGTCGGCGCGGAAGTCCTCATCCCGGTAGCAGCGGGCGATCTGGTAGTAGCGCTCCATCCCGGCGACCATCAGCAGCTGTTTGAACAGCTGCGGCGACTGGGGCAGAGCGAACCAGGTGCCCGGCTGCAGGCGTACCGGCACCAGGAAGTCGCGGGCACCCTCCGGGGTCGAGCGGGTCAGGGTCGGGGTTTCAATCTCCAGGAAGTCGCGGGCGTGCAGCACCCGGCGGGCGATCTGGTTGGCCTGCGAACGCAGCCTCATCGCCCGCGCCGGGCCGCTGCGGCGCAGGTCGAGGTAGCGGTACTTGAGCCGCACCTCCTCACCGGCCTCGACGTGGTCGTCGATCGGCAGCGGCAACGGGGCAGCCTCGGAGAGGACCTCAAGCTCGGCCGCGTTGACCTCGATCTCGCCGGTGGCCAGCTCCGGGTTCTCGTTGCCCGCCGGACGGCGGTCGACCGACCCGGTCACCCGGATACAGAACTCGTTGCGCAGCGCATGGGCGTCCTCCGCCCGGAAGACGACCTGCACCACGCCGGAGGCGTCGCGCAGGTCGATGAAGGTCACGCCGCCGTGGTCGCGCCGGCGGGCCACCCAGCCGGCGAGCGTCACCGTGCTGCCAGCGTCCGTCGTGCGCAGGCTGCCAGCGTCATGGGTACGGATCACGGCAAGGGTCTCCTTCGATGTGTGCGAGCTGCTCCGGCATTGTCTCAACCGGCGGCCCAGCCTTGCCGGGCAACCCCAGCAGGGCGCCACCTCGAACCGGTTCGGCCGGCCGGACGGGCCGAACCGGTGCTCCTGAATGGAGGATGTCGGAGAGCGGCCGGGTGCTCAACTGATATTCGGTCGCAGATCCTCCGCCGGCGGACCCCAAGTGTCGGCGGCCGCCTCGACCTGCTCGCCGCTGCGGATGTCCTTCACCTCGTCCGGCACGCCATCAACGCCGGGGAACCAGACGTACGGGATACCCCGGCGCTGCGCGTACCGAATCTGCCGGCCGTACTTCGCCGCGGAGGGCGACACCTCGGTGGGGATACCGCGGCGGCGCAGGGCATCGGCAATGCGGTTGGCGGCCGACCGATGTTCCTCGTTCGGCAGAGCCACCAGCACGCAGGTCGGCACGCTCCGCGAGATGGCCAGCTCGTTAGCGCCGAAGAGCAGCCCGAGCAGTCGGGTCACCCCGATCGAGATACCCACCCCGGGGAAGCAGGCGTCGCCGGCGGTGGCCAGATTGTCGTACCGCCCGCCAGAGCAGACCGAGCCGAACCGTTCATAGCCGCGGAGCTGCGTCTCGTAGACGGTGCCGGTGTAGTAGTCCAGCCCGCGGGCGACCCGCAGATCTGCGACACAGAGCCCTGGCGCGTGTTCGGCGGCGGTCTGGACCACCTCGACCAGCTCAGCCAGCCCCTCGTCCAGCAGTGGGTGCTCCACCCCCAGCGCCCGCACCGCGTCGGCGAACGATGCGTCCGGCGCCGAGATCTCGGCCAGGGCCAGGCAGGCCTTGGCCTGCGCCTCGCTGGCGCCGGCGGTCTCGGTCAGCAGCGCGGCCACCCCCTGCGGCCCGATCTTGTCCAGCTTGTCGACTGCGCGCAGCGCGGCCTCCGGGTCGGTCAGCCCGATGCCCCGGTAGAAGCCCTCGCAGACCTTGCGGTTGTTCACCTGGATCCGAACCGGCGGGATCGGCAGGCCGCTCAGCGCGTCACCGATCACCAGCGGGATCTCCGCCTCGTGGTGCGGGGAGAGGGTGTCGCGGTCGACGATGTCGATATCGGCCTGCAGGAACTCGCGGTAGCGCCCCTCCTGCGGCCGCTCCCCCCGCCACACCTTCTGAATCTGGTAGCGCCGGAACGGAAACTGCAACCGGCCGGAGTTCTCCAGCACGTAGCGGGCGAAGGGCACGGTCAGGTCGAAGTGCAGGCCGAGTGAGTCGTCGCCTCCGCCACCGTCGTCGTGCAGCCGCCGGATCACGTAGACCTCCTTGGAGGTCTCTCCCTTGCGCAGCAACTGGTCCAGCGGCTCCACCGCCCGGGTCTCCAGGGGGGCGAAGCCGTGCAGCTCGAAAGTGTTCCGGATCCGATCCAGGACGAACTGCTCGATCATCCGCTGGGGCGGCAGCCACTCGGGGAACCCCGAGATCGGCTTCGGCTTACTCATCAATGCTCCTCGATCTCGCACATCCGGCGAGGTCACGCGTGGTGCGAGCGGTTCTACAGGCCTCGGGCCGGGGCCGGTTGGACATCCTCGGACTCGATGACCTGCTGCAGGTACGGGTTGCTCGCCCGCTCCCGTCCGATGGTGGTGCCGGGTCCGTGTCCGGGCAGCACGATGGTGTCGTTGGCGAGCGGAAGAATCTTGTCCCGCAGACTGGTCAGCATCGCCGGCATGCTGCCGCCCGGCAGGTCGGTCCGGCCGATCGAGCCGGCGAAGAGCACATCACCGGAGAGGCAGATCTCGTCCGCCTCCCAGCGGGAGCCGTCGGCCGGCAGCCGGAAGAGGACCGAGCCGCGGGTATGCCCGGGCGCATGGTCGATGGTGATCTCCAGGCCGGCCAGCGTGAGGGTGGTCCCGTCGGTCAACTCGGCCACGTCGTCCGGCTCGCTGTAGGGCAGTCGACCGCCGAAGAGCTGGCTGAGGTCCATCGACAGCGCCTTACCCGGATCGGCGAGCAGTTCCCGGTCCTCCGGGTGCACGTACGCGGTGATACCCCGCGCCCCGCAGACGGGTGCGACCGAAAAGGTGTGGTCGAGGTGACCGTGGGTCAGCAGCACGGCGGCCGGATGCAGCCGGTGCTCGGCGAGTAGCGCATCCAGTCGATCGATCACGCCGATGCCGGGGTCGACCACCACGCACTGTTCACCGGGTGCGGGGGCGACCACGTAGCAGTTGGTGCCGAAGGCGTCGGCGGGAAAGCCAGCGACGAGCACGCTGCTCCCCTTCCTGTCCGCGGTTGTGATCCTCCGAGCCTATCCCGTCGAGGGAGCCGGGCTACGCTGCGCACCCGGGCAGTAGGGCCGGCTCTTTCCCATAGATGGATATCCGGCCGACCTCACCGCACAATTTCCCCGTCGGTACCCGTACACTCTGGCGGGCGTGTGGCGAGGTGCACAGGACATCTGAAGGCTGAGACCTGCCACTGGCCACGACGACACGGTGATTGGGAAGGGGAGCACGGGTGGCTTCCAGCAAGAAGCGGCAACGCAAGCTGGCCCGGGCCAAGCTGGATCGGCAGATGGCCCGCCGGGCAGCGACGCAGCGGCGCAAGCGGCAGATCCAGGCCGGTATCGGCGCCACGCTGGTGCTGGCGCTGATTGTGCTCGGCTCAATCTGGGCTTTGGGCGGTTTCGACAGCGAACCGAAGCCGGCGGCTGATCCGCCCGACTGTCTGTGGACCCCCCAGGATCCAGCCGTCAACGTCCACCTGCAGGACGTCGGCATGCCGGCGGAGAGTGGCCTGCCGACCTCCGGCACCCGCCCGATGACCATCACGACCAATCAGGGCGGCCCGGTGACGGTCGAACTGGACCTGGACAACGCGCCCTGCGGCGGGGCCAGTCTCGCCCATCTGGCCGGTCAGGGCTTCTTCGACGACACCACCTGCCACGAGATCACCGTAGAGGGGGCGCTGCGCTGCGGCGACCCGAGCGGAACCGGGCAGGGCGGCCCGTCCTACTCCCTCCACGCGGAGAACGTACCGACCCTGCCGGCACCAGCCCCGAGCGACGACGACTCCCCCTCGGCTGACCCGGAGCCTTCGGCGAATCCGGCACCGGATCAGCCGCAGGCCTATCCGGCGGGCACTGTCGCCATGATCAGCGACCCGGCCGGCGTCTTCGCCAGCCAGTTCCTGATCTTCTTCCAGGACTTCACCCCCAGCGAGCACCCGCAGTACTCGGTGGTCGGAAAGGTCGTCGCCGGCCTCGATGTGATCAAGAAGATCGGGGCGCTGGAGACCGTGGACAATGGGTCCGGGGACAAGGTGAAACCGAAGACCGATGTGGTGATCCAGAACCTCACGATCGGCGAGGTGGGGGCCGCTCCGGCCACCGATCCCAGCACCGATCCGTCGGCGGCCGCCTCCGCGACACCGACGGTTCAGTCCTGACCCACGACAGCCGCGGGTGCGACCACCGTGTGGAATGCGGTGGGCAGCCGCGTGACCTAGCCCAGGAGGAGCAGCGTGACGTCCACGAGAGAGCGGCAACGCGCCGCGGCGCGGGCCAGACTCGCCAGGGAGATGGCCGAACGCGCCGCCGCGGCCCAACAACGCCGCCGACTGCAGATCGGCATCAGCTCGGCGGTGGCTCTGCTGGTGGTTATCGCCGGCACCGTGTGGCTCGTGACCAGTTTCCGCGACGACGGCAAGGGCACCACCGACCAGGCGAAGGGAACCGACGCTCCCTGCCTCTGGGAGGAGATGCCGGCGGAGTGGCACACCGACACGGTCAAGGACGTGGGACTCCCGCCGACCACCAACCCCCCCAACTCGGGCACCCAGGTAATGTCGATCGACACCAACTTCGGTCCGATCGAGATCAGCATGGACCTGTCGAAGGTGCCCTGCACCGCCGCCAGCTTCACCCACCTGGCCAACCAGAAGTTCTGGGACGGCACCAAGTGCCACCGGATGTTCCCCGGGATGCTGCAGTGCGGTGACCCGAGCGCCAAGGGTGAGGGCTACCGGGACACCGACGGCACCGGCGGCCCCAACTACAGGTTCGCCGATGAGAACCTGCCGGTCAACGACCTGCCCGCCTACCCGGCCGGCGTCGTGGCGATGGCCAACAGCGGCCCGAACACCAACGGCAGCCAGTTCTTCTTCATCTACGAGGACATCAACCTGAGCCCCGACTACACCGTGCTCGGGAAGGTCACCACCGGGCTGGACACCCTCAAGAAGGCAACGGAGCCGGGGCACGACGGCGCCTTCGACCCGCAGCCGGGCGGCGGCCACCCGAAGAACGACATCGAGATCAAGACCCTCCGGATGGGCGAGGTGCGGTAAGCCTGCGACCCGCAGTGGCCCGCCCGCGTCCACCGCGGGCGGGCCACATCTCTTTCCGCACCGGCTCTTCCCCAAGAGGGCAGCCCTTTGGGGGCGCAGTGCCCAAGGGGACTGCCCTCTACCCTTCTGGACAGGTAAAGGGCAGCCCTTTTGGGGCAGGTCCAAGAGGCTCAGGCGGCTCGGGGCAAGGTCAGGTACCCGAGGTGACGCGGTAGGCGTCGAAGACCCCGTCGACCTTCCGTACGGCCGCCAGCAGGTGCCCGAGATGCTTGGGGTCGGCCATCTCGAAGCTGAACCGGCTGACCGCGATCCGGTCCCGGGTCGTGGTGACCGTCGCGGAGAGGATGTTCACCCGCTCGTCGGAGAGCACCCGGGTCACGTCGGCCAGCAACTTGTGCCGGTCAAGCGCCTCCACCTGGACCGCCACCAGGAACGTGGACGCTGACGTCAGTTTCCACGCCACCTCGACGACCCGCTCGGACTGCGTCCGCAGATTCGCGGCGTTGACACAGTCGTCACGGTGCACACTCACCCCGCCGGACCGGGTGACGAAGCCGAAGACGCTGTCGGGCGGCACCGGAGTGCAGCATCTCGCCAGTTTGATCCAGACGTCGCTAGCACCCCGTACCACCACACCCGGGTCATGGCCGGCCCCGCGGGTGCGCGGCGGACGGGTCGGCATCGCCGTTTCGGCGATGTCCTCGACGGCGCCCTCCTCCCCGCCGTAGGTCGCCATCAGGCGTTGCACCACCGAATGGGCCGATACCTGGCTGTCACCGACCGCCGCGTAGAGCGCGGCGACATCGGCCAGATGCAGGTCGCGGGCGATGGTCATCAGCGCGTCCGGGGTAAGCATCCGCTGCAGCGGCATGCCCTGCTTTCGCATGGCCTTGACGATCGCATCCTTGCCGGCCTCGATCGCCTCCTCGCGCCGCTCCTTGTTGAAGTACTGGCGGATCTTGGTGCGGGCCCGGGGGCTCCGGACGAACCCGAGCCAGTCCTGGCTCGGCCCGGCGGTGTCCGATTTCGAGGTGAAAATCTCGATGACGTCGCCGTTGGAGAGGGCCGACTCCAGGGGCACCAGTTTCCCGTTGACCCGGGCACCGATGCACTTGTGCCCGACCTCGGTGTGCACCGCATAGGCGAAGTCAACCGGCGTCGAACCGGTGGGGAGCGGAATCACGTCCCCCTTCGGCGTGAAGACGTAGACCTCCTGGCTCGACAGGTCGAACCGCAGCGCGTCGAGGAACTCGCTCGGGTCAGCGGCCTCCCGCTGCCAGTCCAGTAACTGCCGGAGCCAGGTCATCTCGTCGATGTGAGCGGGCGGCCCGACGATCGTGGCGCCCTTCTGCTCCTTGTACTTCCAGTGCGCGGCGATGCCGAACTCGGCCGTACGGTGCATGGCGTAGGTGCGGATCTGCATCTCGACCGGTTTTCCGGTCGGGCCGATGACCGTGGTGTGCAGCGACTGGTACATGTTGAACTTGGGCATCGCGATGTAGTCCTTGAACCGGCCCGGCACGGGCTGCCAGTTCGCATGGATCACACCGAGCGCCGCGTAACAGTCACGGACGGTCTCGACCAGGATGCGTACCCCGACAAGGTCGTAGATGTCGTTGAAGTCCCGGCCCCGGACGATCATCTTCTGGTAGATCGAATAGAGATGCTTCGGTCGGCCGGTGACCTCTGCCTTGATCTTGGCGGCCTTAAGGTCGACCTGCACCTTCTGGGTGACCTGGCGCAGCAGCGCCTCCCGCTGCGGCTGGTGCTCGCCGATCAGTCGGTTGATCTCTTCGAACCGCTTCGGATACAGCGTGCCGAAAGCGAGATCTTCCAGCTCCCACTTGATGGTGTTCATACCGAGCCGGTGTGCCAGCGGGGCGAGGATCTCCAACGTCTCTTTGGCCTTCTGCTCCTGCTTGGGTCGGGGCAGGAAGGTCAGGGTGCGCATGTTGTGCAGCCGGTCCGCGAGCTTGATCACCAGGACCCGTGGATCCTTGGCCATCGCTACGACCATCTTGCGGATCGTCTCGGCCTTCGCCGCATCCCCCAGCTTGACCTTGTCAAGCTTGGTCACGCCGTCGACGAGCAGCGCCACGTGCTCACCGAAGTCGGTCCGCATCTCCGCAAGGGTGTAGTCGGTGTCCTCGATGGTGTCGTGCAGCAACGCGGCGATCAACGTGGTGGTGTCCATCCCCAGGTTCGCCAGGATCGTCGCAACCGCCAGGGGGTGGGTGATGTAGGGGTCACCCGACTTCCGGTACTGCCCGGAATGCCAGCGGGCGGCGGTATCAAAAGCACGCTGCAACAACCGCGCGTCGGCCTTGGGGTGGCTCGCCCGGTGCGTCGCGATGAGGGGTTCGAGCACCTCGCTCACCTGCGGTGTCTGCCATGGGGCATTGAAGCGGGCCAGTCGGGCCCGCACCCGTCGCCCGGTCGGCGCGTTCGCCAAAGCGAACCCGGTCGCCGACGCCGGAGAGGCACCGGAGGGGCGACCAGCGGGAACATCGGGAACAGCGCCGTTGCGGTGATACTCCACCGCGCCGTCGCGTTGCCCGGAGCCCGACCGGTTCAGGGAATCTGGGGCCGAGGGAGAAACGCGACCGGGAGTGGTAGGCCGGCCGGTGGCGCCATCTGCCTCGCTAATGGGATGCACCGTGCCCTCCACCGAAGGGGCGACGTCGTGGGACACCGGCCTCCTCACACCTCGCCGGGAACTCGCCGCGGATCACCGACCCTAGCGGGCCCGTCGTGACCTCCGCCAGCCAAGCAGAGCATTCTCTACCTGGTCCAGCAAGCAATCGTACCCGGCTGACCGGAGAGTGGGCCTGCTCCAAAGGTCCCCGTGGACAGGACAGAGTTTCTCAGCCCGTACTCAAACGGTCAGAAGCGCATGAACAGGTCGCGGATCGAGCCGGGCCCGCCCCTTCAGGAACGACAACTCCAGCAACACTGTGAACCCCGCCACAGTGCCTCCGGCCCGTTCGACCAGTTCGAGCGTGGCCTGCGCGGTACCGCCGGTGGCGAGCACATCGTCGACCACCAGTACGCGGCGGCCTGCGGTGAAGGCATCCTGATGCACCTCCAGCGTGGCCTCGCCGTACTCGAGGGCGTAGGAGGCCGCGTAGGCGGGGCGGGGCAGTTTGCCGGCTTTCCGGACCGGAACCACCCCTACCCCGGTGGCGTAGGCGACGGCGGCGGCGATGACGAACCCCCGCGCCTCGATCCCCACGACGACGTCGAAGGAGTCTCGGCCGTGGAAGTCGACAATGCCGTCGATCACCTGCCGGAAGGTCTGGCCGTCGGCGAAGAGCGGCATGAGGTCCTTGAAGACGACGCCGGGTTTAGGGAAGTCCGGCACGTCCAGTATCCGGCTCGCCACCAGTCGAGCCATGGCCGCGCCGCTGTCTCCCTGTACCTCGTCCTGCATCTTGGCCACGCCGTTCCTCTCGCCATCGTTCCGCCGGGACGTTCGCCGCCCGGCTCGGGCAGCACCGGAGGCGCCCTCCGGCTGCTCGCACAGCCTGAAGGACGCCTCCGGTAACGATCGCACCAGCTGTCAGCGACGTTTGCCGCTGGGCCGGCTCCGTCCACCGGAACGACCGCCCTTGCCGCCCGCGGGCCGCTTCCCTGCCGGCCGAGCTCCCACCTTGGGTGCGACGCTCGCCACCGCCACCGGCTCCTCGTCTGCCGGTTCCTCGATGGGCTGCGACTCGGAGTGGCCGGACGGGCGCTCCGCGCCCTTCGCCTTCGAGGTGCCCTCCCCCCGTGCCGTCCCCGCCCGCCGGGCGAGCACCCGCTTGGTGTGGGACTGGATCCGAGGTTCGGCGTCCTTGAGGGTCACCAGCAGCGGCGTCGCCAGGAAGATCGAGGAGAAGAAGGCAGCGCCCATACCGACGAAGAGGACCAGTCCGAGGTCCTTCAGCGTGCCGGCACCGAGCAGCCCCGCACCGATGAAGAGCAGACCACCGACCGGGAGGAGCGCGACCACCGAGGTGTTGATCGACCGCATGACGGTCTGGTTGATGGCCAGGTTGGCCGCCTCGCCATACGTCTGGGTACTGCTGGCCGTGATCGCCCGGGTGTTCTCCTGCACCTTGTCGAAGACCACCACGACGTCGTAGAGCGCGAAGCCCAGAATGGTCAGGAATCCGATCACGGTGGAGGGGGTGACCTCGAAGCCGACCGCCGCGTAGATACCGGCGGTGAGGATGAGGTCGAGCAGGAGCGACGAGACTGCCGCCACCGCCATCCGCCACTCGAACCGCAGGACCAGGTAGACCATCACCAGCGCGACGAAGATCACCAGACCGAGCACGGCCCGGTTGGTGACCTGGCTCCCCCAGGCCCCGCTGACCTGTTCTCTACCGATCTCATCGATCTCGATACCGAAGGTCTCTGCCAGCGCCGCCCGCACCTGGTCGGCTTCCTCCGGGCTCAGCTCCGAGGTCCGTACGTCGAAGTGGCCGCCGGGCCCGCCGACCTGCTGGACCGAGCCGATCTCGGCACCGTTGTCGAGCTCGCCGAAGGCGGCCTCGACCGCCTCCTCCGCCCGGTCGATGGTGCCGACGCTGGCAGGGATCTGGAACGAGGTACCCCCGCTGAACTCGATGCCGAGGCTGAAGCCCCGCACCATCATGCTCGCCATTGCCAACAGCACCAGCGCCGCGGCCAGGGAGAACCAGAGCTTACGCCGCCCGATGATGTTGAGACCGGCCTCGCCCCGGTAGAGGCGGGTAGCCAGGTTGCTACGCGACATCTCAGGCCTCCTTAGGGCGCTGCGTGCGGGTAACGGCCGGCTCGCCCTGCTCCAGGACTCGACCGAGTCCGCTGACCCGGGGGGAGAGGAACGCCCGGGTGCGGGCAAACATGGTCATGATCGGGTGTCGGAAGAGGAAGACCACCACCAGGTCGAGCACGGTGGCCAGGCCCAGCGCGAACGCGAAGCCCTTCACGTTGCCGACCGAGACGACGTAGAGCACGACCGCGGCCATCAGCGTGATGGCGTTGGCCGAGATGATGGTCCGTCGGGCCCGGGTCCAGGCGCGGGACACCGCGCTGCGCGGACTACGCCCCTCCCGGACCTCGTCCTTGAGCCGCTCAAAGTAGATGACGAAGGAGTCGGCGGCCACACCGAGCGAGACGATGAAACCGGCGATACCGGCCAGGGTCAGCGTGAAACCGATCTGACGACCGAGCACGACCAGCGCGGCGAAGACCAGCATCGCCGACATGACCAGGCTCAGGAAGATCACCGTGCCGAGCATCCGGTAGTAGAAGAACGAGTAGATGATGACCAACGCCATGCCTATGCCGGCGGCGAGCAGGCCTGCTTTGAGGTGGTTGGAGCCCAACGTCGCGGAGACGCTCTGCTCCTCCTGCTGCTCGAAGGTGACCGGCAGTGCGCCGTACCGCAGCTGGCTGGCCAGCTCATTGGCGGTGGCGTTGGTGAAGCTGCCGCTGATCTGCGAGCTGCTGGTCAGCACCCCCTGGATCTGCGGCGAGGAGATGATCGTGTTGTCCAGGACCACAGCGACCCGGCACCGCCCCTCGTCACCGAGCGCGCTGGAGTCGCAGGCCTGCCCCTCGTTGTGGAAGGACTCCTTGGTCAGGGCGGTCCACTTCTGCTGCCCGGACCCGGTGAAGTCGAGGCTCACGACCCACTGGCTGGTCTGGTCGAGCACCGCGTTCGCGTTGTCGACGTCGGTGCCGAGCACCTTGGCGACGTCGAGGAGGTACTTCAGCGGCCCCTCACAGGCGACCGCCCGCTGCTTCTCGTCCTTGATCGAAGCCGGCGGCCGCTCGTCGAGCTGCTCGCAGGTGATCATCGGTACGTTGAACTGCATGTTCGGGTCGAGCACCGCGACCTCTGCCCCGGTCAGCTCGCCGAACGGCTTGAGCTTCTCGGCCAGTTCCGGGTTCTCCGTTAAATTGGCGGGTTCCTGCAGGGCACTGGCCGCCTCCCATGCCTCCGCGCCCACCTTCTGTTGCACCGCGGCGCGTAGCTCCGCGACGGTCTGCGGGACCGGCGCCGGGCTCGTGGAGTCACTCGGGGTCGCCATCCCGCCCTGCCCGCCGGGGCTCGCGCTGTCGCCCGGCGTGGGCGTCGCATCGGTGGAGGGGGTCGGGGTCTCCACCGGGGAGGGGAGCGCGGTGAGCCCACTGCCGTCGGCCGCCTTGAGGACCTTACGGAAACGCAGCTCCGCGGCGCTGCCGATATCGCTCAGATTGGCGTCCTTGCCGGGCAGGGAGATCACGATGTTGCGGTCTCCCTCGACAATCACCTCGGCCTCGGCGACGCCGCGGCCGTTGACCCGGTCCTCGATGATCTGGCGGGCCTGCTCCAACGACTCCGGTGGCGGCAGCTCGCCATGGATCGTCATGGCCTCCAACGTCACCCGCTTACCGCCGATGAGATCGAGTCCGAGCTTCGGCTCCAGCCGCTCCTTCCAGGTCATCCCGCCGGTGCCGGCGAAGAAGACCAGGAGGTAGAGAACGGCGAAGAGAAAGCCGAGCACGGCGAGCTGCCGCCCGGGGCGCGGTTGTCCCTGAGGTGGTGCCACAGCTGTCGTTTCTCCCTGTGCGATCGGCCGCTCGGTGGCGGGCGGCGGGGGTGATGTAAGGCTAGGGGTGCGAACGGCGGATCAACATCGACGCTCACCGGACGCGATGATCAAGTATCGTCAACGCGAGACCCACTCCGCCAGAGAGGTGACCCAGGTCACTTCCCGGCGTCGACCTCGTCGACCACCGATTCCGCCTTGGGCGCCTCGGTGACCGTGCGGGCGATCGCCGCGCGGACGTAACGGGTGACGACGCCCGGCGCCACCTCCAACGTCACGCTCTCGTCATCGACGCTGGCCACGGTGCCGTAGAGGCCACCGATGGTGACAACCTGATCGCCCGGGCCGAGTGCGGCCTGCATCTGCTCGGCCTCGCGGCGCCGCCGCTGCTGCGGCCGGATCATCATGAAGTACATGACTCCGAAGAGCAGGACGATCATGAGGATCGGCATCAGGCTGCCGGCCCCACCACCCTGTTCTGCTGCGTAATACACGCTCAATGACCTTCCCATTGGCCTCCGCGAGCACGTGAAGCGCTGCGCAGGGGCAGGATCTCAGGTCCGATACGGACCGCGGCGAGTCTAGTCGCTATTACTGAAAACGCCGAAGTCGGGATGGATTACGAACACATCACAGATGTGTTCGGCAACACACAAAAGGGTTAGGGGTGGCCGCCGATCAGGGCTCCGCGGAGAAGAGATCCGGTGGGACCGGGCTACTGCCGGCGGCGCCCTCCGGAGGCGTCCGACCCAGATGACGCCAGGCCGCCTCGGTTGCCACCCGACCGCGGGGGGTACGAGCCAGCAGCCCCGCCCGGACCAGGAAGGGTTCGCACACCTCCTCGACGGTGTCCGGCTGCTCACCGACCGCCACGGCCAGGGTGGAGAGCCCGACCGGCCCGCCACGGAACGAGTCGACCAGTGCGGTGAGCACGGCCCGGTCCAGCCGGTCCAGCCCCAACTCGTCGACGTCGTACACCTGCAGGGCGGCCCGGGCGGTCTCCCGGTTGGCCACCCCATCGGCGCGGACCTCGGCGAAGTCACGCACCCGGCGCAGCAGCCGGTTGGCGATGCGTGGTGTGCCTCGCGACCGGCGGGCGATCTCGGCGGCCCCCTCATCGGTGATGGGCACTCCGAGGATGCGCGCCGAGCGGTGCAGAAGCTTGTCGAGATCGGCGGGGGAATAGAAGTCCAGGTGCGCCACGAAGCCGAAGCGGTCCCGCATCGGGCTGGTCAGCAAACCCGCCCGCGTGGTCGCCCCGACCAGGGTGAAGGGCTCGACATCGAGCGGTATCGCGGTCGCCCCCGGCCCTTTACCGACCACCACATCGACCCGGAAGTCCTCCATCGCGCTGTAGAGCAGTTCCTCGGCCGGCCGGGCGATCCGGTGAATCTCGTCGATGAACAGCACATCGCCCGCGCTGAGGCTGGTCAGGATCGCGGCGAGATCGCCGGAGCGCTCGATAGCCGGCCCGCTGGTGATCCTTATGCCTGCTCCGAGCTCATTTGCGACGATGCTGGCTAATGTCGTTTTCCCCAGACCGGGTGGCCCGGAGAGAAGAATGTGATCGGGTGGGCTGCCCCGCCCCATGGCGCCGCGAAGCAGCAGGTCGAGTTGGTCCCGTACCCGGTGCTGGGCGATGAACTCCGTCAACCGCTGCGGCCGGACCGTCGCCTCCGCGTCCCGCTCGTCCTCGCTGGCGTACGCCGAAACGAGGCCCTCGTGGGCGCTCATGCCGCCACCGGGCCCCGAGATCCAAGCGACGCGCTCCCCCGACACCACCGGCGCGGGACGGTCATCGCGTCCTGCCCAGCATCCGGATGGCCTGCTTGAGCAGGACCGGCACCGGCGGCGGATCACCCTCGATGGTCTCGGCGACGGCGGCAACCGCCCGCTCCGCCTGCGGCGCCGTCCAGCCAAGCCCGACCAGAGCCTGCCGTACCTGCTCGGACCAGGCGCCACCGATCACACCACCGGCACCGTCGGGGCCGACCGGGACCGGACCGATCCGGTCGCGCAGTTCCAGTACGAGGCGCTCGGCGCTCTTCTTACCGATCCCGGGCACCCGGGTCAGCGTCGTCATGTCCGCATCGGCGATCGCCTTGCGTACTACATCGGGAGGATGAACGGCGAGCACCGCCTGAGCCAGCCGCGGCCCGACCCCACTGGCCGTCTGGAGCAACTCGAAAAGCTCCTTCTCGTCATCGGTGCCGAAGCCGTAAAGGGTCAGCGAATCATCCCGCACCACCAGGCTGGTCGCCAGCCGCGCCGGTGCGCCGACCCGCAGCCCCGCCAGCGTGCCCGGCGTACACCGCACCGCCAGGCCGACGCCGCCGACCTCGACGACCGCGCCGTCGGGCGACAAGGCGGCCACCGTCCCACGCACACTGGCGATCATCTGCTCCCCCCTCTTCGGGCGGCCACCGCGGCGGCGGCCAGCCGTGCCCGGGTGCCGCCCCGCCAAATGTGACAGATGGCCAACGCCAGCGCGTCGGCGGCATCAGCCGGCCTGGGCGGCGCATCCAGCCGCAGCAGCCGGGTGACCATCGCCGTCACCTGGGCCTTGTCCGCCTGTCCGGAGCCGGTCACCGCCGCCTTCACCTCGCTGGGCGTATAGGTCTGCACGGGCAGACCGGCCCGGGCGCCGGCCAGCAGCGCCACCGCGCTGGCCTGGGCGGTGCCCATCACCGTACGGACGTTGTGCTGGCTGAACACCCGCTCGACCGCGACGCTCTGCGGCCGGTGCATCGCGACCAGGTCGACAAGCATGCGGTCGAGATGCAGGAGCCGCAGCGGCAACTCGTCCGCCGGATCCGTACGGATGACGTGGTAGGCCACCAGGGTGCAGGGCCGACCCGGCACCCCCTCGACCACGCCGATCCCGCACCGGGTCAGCCCGGGGTCAACGCCGAGAACCCGCACGCGCCCCTCCCCTGCCGCGACCAGTACGTGTGTTCGACACCCTAACCTGCCGGTTCCCGCCGGTCATAGCTGACACGCCCGCCACAGCCGGCCCACCCCGTAGCAGCAGCACCGCCAGAAGCAGCCGGACGAGCGGGCCGGCCACATAGATCCGCCGCTGAGTGTGTGTACCCGCCCCATGTGCCGTGGAGCCCGAGGCTCGTAACTTGATGCGCCATGACGGCATTACCCATGGCGGTCCCGCACATCGTACGGCTCGACCTCTCCGGCCGCACGGCGTTGATCACCGGTGGGGGCAGCGGCATCGGACGGGCCTGCGCGCTCCGTGTCGCGGCTGCCGGCGCACACGTGCTGGTCGTGGATCGCGATGCCGACGCCGCCGCGGCCGTCGCCACCGAAATCGGTGGGGACGCGGAGGGGATCGACCTGGCCGAGCCGGGCGCGGTCGACCGGCTCCGGTCCGACATCGATGTGATCGTCAACAATGCCGGCGTACAGCACGTCGCGCCGGTGGAGGACTTTCCGGCCGAACGCTTCGCCTACCTGCACCGCGTCATGATCGAAGCGCCGTTCCTGCTGATCCGGCGGGCGCTGCCGCACATGTATGCCCGCGGCTGGGGCCGCATCCTCAACATCTCCTCCGTGCACGGGCTACGCGCCTCGCCATACAAGTCGGCGTACGTGTCGGCGAAACACGCGCTGGAAGGGCTCTCCAAGGTGGTCGCTCTGGAGAGCGCGACGCAGGGCGTGACCGTCAACTGCATCAATCCGGCGTACGTGCGCACCCCGCTCGTGGAGGGGCAGATCGCGGCCCAGGCCGCCAGCCACGGCATTCCGGAGTCGGAGGTGATCGAGAAGATCATGCTCGCCCGGGCGGCGATCAAGCGCCTGATCGAACCGGAGGAGGTCGCCGAACTGGTGGCTTTCCTCTGTTCACCGGCGGCCTCGTTCATCACGGGCACGTCAGTCGCCCTCGACGGGGGCTGGATGGCCAGTTGAAGGGACCGGTTCCACGACAATGGACGCCATGTCCTCGCCGATCGAATTTCTTGAGTTGCTTGCCCGAGAGGCGGCGGTAGTCGAGTTTGACGGCCCGCTGCTGACCGCCCGGGCGATCGGCCTACCGGCCGAACAGCTCGCCGAACTGGAGCGGGCGAAGCGGGTGGCGCTGCGGGTGCGGGCCCTGCTGGAACACCGCCGGCGCCGCGAAGTCGAACTCTCCGGCCTCTACGACACCGCCAGCGACCTGGCCGGTCTCCGTGACGTTGACGCGGTGCTGCGGGCGATCGTGCGCCGGGCCCGACATCTGCTCAACACCGACGTGGCCTACATGACGCTCAACGACGATGAGCGTGGGGACACCTATATGCGGGTCACCGACGGCTCCATCTCGGCCCGCTTCCAACAGCTCCGGTTGCCGATGGGCGCGGGCCTGGGGGGCCTGGTCGCACAGGCCGGTACCCCGTACGCCACCGCGAACTACCACGAGGACGAACGCTTCCACCACACCGAGAAGATCGACGCCGGCGTACGGGAAGAGGGCCTCGTTGCGATACTGGGGGTGCCGCTACGGCTCGGGTCGAGCGTGATCGGCGTCCTCTACGCGGCCAACCGGTCGGCCCGCCCGTTCGCCCGGGAGGAGGTCGCACTCCTGGTGTCGCTGGCCGCGCACGCGGCGGTGGCGATCGACACCGCCCGGCTCCTCGCCGAGACCCGGGCCGCCCTGGAGGAGCTCTCCACGGCGAACAGCACCATCCAGGCGCACAGCACCTCGGTGGAGCGGGCCGCTGCCGCCCACGACCGGATGACCGCCCTGGTACTGCGGGGTGGAGGTGTGGAGGATGTCGCCGCGGCGGTGACCGAGGTACTCGGCGGCGCGCTGCTCGCGCTCGACGCGGACGGGCGGCGGCTGGCCTGTGTGGGTGAGATCGTCGAGCCGGAACGTGCGGCGCTGGCTGAGGCGGTGGCGGCATCCCGGATCGAGGGGCGCAGTGTCCGTCGGGGTCCGTTGTGGTACGCCGCGGTGGTCGCCGGCACGGAGAACCTCGGCGCGTTGGTGCTGCGACCGGATGGCGAACTTGTCAACGCCGACCAACGGATCCTGGAACGGGCGGCGCTGGTCACCGCGCTGCTGCTGCTGTTCCGACGCACCGTGGCCGAGGCGGAGGGGCGGGTGCGGGGCGAACTGCTCGACGACCTCATCGCCCGGCCGGTACGTGACGCGGAAGCGCTGCACAGCCGCGCCCGCCGGCTGGACGTCAACCTCGACGACCCGCACGTGCTGGTCGTGGCCGGCGACGAGGCGATGGTGGCCAGCGGCTCAGCCCGCCAGCGGATGGCGTCCTGGGCGAACACGTACGCCTCGACCCGTGGCGGTCTGGCCGCGGCGCGGAGCGGGCGGGTGGTGCTGATGCTGCCCGGGCAGGAGGCCGGCCAAGCGGCGCGGGCGGTGGCGCGGGATCTGTCCCGCTTCACCGGCCGCCCGGTCACCGCCGGCGCCAGCGGACCCTCAACAGGGGCAGAGTCGGTGGCCCCCACGTTCCGCGAAGCGGACCGCTGTCTGACCGCCCTCTCCGCGCTGGGGCGGGCAGGCGAGGGTGCCAGCAGCGCCGAGCTCGGCTTCGTCGGGCTGCTGCTCGGCGCTGTCGGCGAGGATGGCGACCGGGACGTGGCCCGGTTCCTCACCGACGCGGTGGGGCCGGTGCTCGACTACGACGCCCGCCGGGGCACCTCGCTGGTGAAGACCCTGGAGGCCTACTTCGGGGTGGGGGGCAGCTTGGCGCGAGCGGCGCAGCTGCTGCACGTACACGTCAACACGGTGACGCAGCGGTTGGACCGGATCGGTCAGCTGCTCGGCGCGGATTGGCAGCAGCCGGAGCGGGCGCTCGAGGTGCAGCTCGCCCTGCGTCTGCACCGGCTACGCACCCCGTCATCCTGACTCGATCAAGGACCTATTCGCCGATCAAGGACCTGTTGTCATCGAACAGCCGCAAAGCACGACAACAAGTCCTTGATCGACGGGGAAAGCCTTGATCGGCAGGATTGGCGGGAGGGGCGTAGGGAGGGGTTATCCGTCGCGGGATGACAACCAGCGTTGAACCAGGGCGCTCGCGCTGCCCCAGATGCCCCGCCGGAAGAGCAGCACGCCGAGGACGAAGATCCCGCCGGTGACCAGACTGACCGCCTCGAACCTGGAGAACGAGAGCAGATCCTCCAGCCGGACGAGCAGCGCCGCCCCCAGCACCCCGCCCCAGATCGTCCCCATGCCGCCGAGCACGACGACGATGACCGCCTTGCCGGAGGTCGTCCAATGCAGAACGTCGAGCGATGCAAAGCGGTGGCCCATGACGAAGAGTCCCCCGCCCAGCCCGGCGAGGAACGCCGAAAGGACGAAGGCGGTCAGCTTGTAACGGTGCACGGGGTAGCCGAGGGCACGGGCCCGCGCCGGGTTGTCCCGAATGCTGACCAGCACCCGGCCGAAGGGGGAATGCACGATCCGCCACGCGGCGAAGAGCCCGAGGCAAACGATCGGCAGCGCCGCATAGTAGAAGGAGAACTCGTGGCTCAGATCCAGCCCGAACAGTTCCCGAGGCACGCTCTGCAGACCGTTCTCCCCACCGGTGACCGTGCCCCACTTGTTCGCGATGTAGTAGATCATCTGGGCGAACGCGAGGGTGACCATGGCGAAATAGATGCCGGTCCGCTTGACGGCGAGATAGCCGATGGGCACGGCGAGCACCGCGGCGGCGAGCGCCCCGGCCAGCACCGCGACCGGGAACGGCACGCCCAGGTGGATGGCGACCAGCCCGGTGGCGTACGCGGAGGTGCCCCAGAAGGCCGCGTGCCCGAAGGAGAGCAGCCCGGTGAAGCCGAGCAGCAGATCGACGGCGACGGCGAAGAGCGCCCAGCAGAGGATGTCGAGGGCGACGGCCGGATAGATGCCCCAGGGCAGCCAGAGCGCGCTGCCGAGGCCGACGGCTAACAGGATCCACCGCAGCCAGGGCCGCACACCTGCGAGCAGGTCGAGCGCGGAGCGGGGCCGCGCCGGAGCGGCTGGGGCGGCCGACGGCTCCACTGTCGAAGTCTCGGTCATGCCGGTGCTTCCTCCCGTCCGAAGAGGCCGGCCGGACGCCACAGCAGCACGGCGGCCATCACGATGAAGACCAGCGTCTGCGCCAGAACCGGCCAGTCCGACAAGTAGGCCTCGCCCCAGGACTGCACCAGCCCGACGCCGAAGCCGGCAGCCACCGATCCGAAAATCGAGCCGAGCCCGCCGATCACCACGACGGCGAAGACCACGATGATGAGGTCGACACCCATCAGCGGGTTGACCGCACGCATCGGCGCGGCCAGCACCCCGGCCAGCGCCGCCAACGCGATACCGAACCCGAAGACCGGCGTCACCCAGCGGCCCACGTTGATGCCGAGGGCCCCGGTGAGCTCTGGGCGCTCAGTCGACGCCCGCACCACCATGCCGATCCGGGTGTGGCCGAGCAGCCACCACACACCGGCGCAGAGCAGGATCGCGAACCCGAGCACGAAAACCCGGTAGGTGGGAAAGTCGAAGAGGCCGAGGTTGATCGACCCGCTCAGCTCAGCCGGCGTGGCGTAGGGGCTGGACTGCACGCCGTACTTGAGCTTCACCAGGTCCTGCAGGATCAGCGTCACCCCGAAGGTCAGCAGGAAGTTGTAGAGCGGATCCAGCCGGCTCAACCGGTGGATGAACAACCGTTCCAGAACCATCCCGAGCAGCCCCAGCCCGACCGGCACGATCACCAGAGCCGCCCAGAACGGCACTCCGGCCTCGGTGAGCAGGACGTATGCACCGAAGGCGCCGAGCATGTAGAAGGCGCCGTGTGCAAAGTTGACGACCCGCAGCATCCCGAAGATCACGGCGAGGCCGAGGGCGAGCAGGGCGTAGAACGCCCCGCTCACCAACCCGTTGAACGTATGCAGCAGAAAGCCGGTCATCGCCCCATCACAATTTGCACTCATCCGACGGGGCCCGGAAGGCCTGCTCCGCGGGGATCGTCTTGAGAATCTTCACGTAATCCCAGGGCTCGCCCACCTCGGCGGCCGGCTTCACCTCCGCCAGGTAGGCGTCGTGGATGACCCGGTGGTCCTCGGCGCGGATCTTCCCGTTGCGCAGGAAGATGTCCTCGACCGTCTTCCCCTCGAGCTCCTCGACCACGGCGTCCGCGTCATCCGTACCCGCCGCCTGCACCGCCTCCAGGTACTGCAACGCCGCTGAGTAGTTCGCCGCGTGGGCGAAGGTCGGCCGCGTCCCGGTCTCCTTCAGGAACCGGTCGGCGAACTCGCGGTTCTTGTCGTCGAAGTTCCAGTACCACGCATCCGTGTAGGTGGTACCGGCCAACGCGTCCGGGGTGAGCGAGTGGATGTCGGTGAGGAACATCAGCCCAACCGAGAGCCCCACGCCCTTGTCCCGCAGCTTGAACTCGTTGTACTGCTTGACCAGGTTGACCAGGTCGGCACCGGCCTGCATCGTGCCGAGAACATCCGGCTTCGGGTCCAGCGTCGGCGCCTTGAGCAGGAAGGTGGAGAAGTCGTCGTTGGGGAACGGGGTGGCGTCCTTGTCTACAATGGCGCCTCCGGCCTCCTGCACCGCCGCCGAGAAACTCTTCTCCATGTCCTGCCCGAAGGCGTAGTCCGGGTAGACGATGTACCAGTTCTTCGCCCCCTGCTCGGTCACGGTCCGTCCCGTTCCGTTGGCCAGCATGTAGGTGTCGTAGGCGTAGTGGAAGGTGTACCTGTTGCAGGCCTTGCCGGTCAGATCGGTGGTCGCGCCGGTGATATTGAAGTAGAGCTTCTTCTCCGCCTTTGCCACATCAGCGACCCGCAGCGCCGCTGACGAGGTCGGGACATCGAGGATAATGTCGACGGCTCGGCGCTGGTACATCTCGGCGGCCCGGCTGTTGGCGACATCCGGCTTGTTCTGGTGGTCGGCGGATTCCACCGAGATGTCCTGGGTGATCGCCTTGTCCCCGTACTTGGCTCTGAAGTCCGCGATGGCCATCTCGACGGCCTTGACGGAGTTCCGCCCGGACAGTTCCAAGTAGACTCCGGACTGGTCGTTCAGTACCCCCAATACGATCTTGCCGTCGGTCAGCTTCGAGTCCGACGCCCCCTGCGGGCCGCCGCCGCCACAACCGGCGATCAACAGGGCGGTGGCCGCGCCCACGGCCACCGCTGCGGTTCTGCGCATAACTACCCCTTCCACATCCGCGGTCCGGGGTTGGCTCGCGGTCCGTTTTGCACTATCAGATGCCGAGGTACGTCAGGAGTTCCCGCTCGCGGGAACGCACCTCGGAGTTCTCCATCGCCTCCACGACACGCCCCTCGGCGAGCAGGTAATGCCGGTCCGCTACGCCGGTGGCGAAGCGCAGGTTCTGCTCAACCAGCAGCACGGTGACGCCGTGCTGTTTGGCCTGCCGCAGAATGTCGCCGACCTGCTGCACCAGCAGCGGTGACAGGCCCTCAGTCGGCTCGTCGCAGAGCAGCAGGCGCGCCCCCATCCGCAGTACCCGGGCCAGGGCGAGCATCTGCTGCTCACCGCCGGAGAGAGTGGTGGCCGCGCCGACGCGTCGCTCGTACAGGGCGGGAAACGCCTCATAGATCCGTTGCAGCGGCCACGGGTCGGGGCCGACGGTCGGCGGGAGCGCCAGCGTCTCCGCAACCGACAGGGTGGCGTAGCTGCCCCGGTCGTCCGGTACCCAGCCCAGGCCGAGGCGGGCCCGTCGGTGCGGGGGCAGCCGCCCGATGTCCTTCCCGTCCAACTCGACGATCCCCCGCTGGCCGCTGTGCAGCCCCATCACGCAGCGCAGCAGCGTCGACTTGCCGGCACCGTTGCGCCCGACCAGGGTCACCACCTCGCCCGCATCGATCCGCAGCCCGACATCGCGTAGGACCCGGGCCTCGCCGTACCAGGCCGACAGGCTCTCAATGTGCAGCATCTGTCACCCCCAGATATGCCGAGATCACCCGCGGGTCGGTGCGGACCTCTTCGTACGGCCCCTCGGTGAGGATTCGGCCGGCCTGCAGCACCGTGACCCGGTCGGCCAGGCGCCCCACGACGCTCATGTTGTGCTCGACCATCACCACCGTCCGGCCGTCCCGGACCCGACCGATCAGCTCGACCGTCCGGTCCACGTCCTCCAGCCCCATACCGGCGGTCGGCTCGTCGAGCAGCAGCACCTTCGGCTGCAACGCCAGGGCGATCGCCAGTTCGAGGGCCCGCTTCCGGCCATATGCGAGGGCGTCGGCCGGTGTTCCGGCGAACTCCACAAGACCGACCAGATCGAGCAACTCGCGGGCCCGTGCCCGGTACCGGCCCATCACCGCGGTGGACCGCCAGAATCGCCACCCCAACCCACTCGCGCTCTGCAGCGCAAGCTCGACATGCTCCTGAGCGGAGAGCGCCGGAAACAGGCTAGTGATCTGGAACGACCGCGCGACCCCCAGGCGGGCCACCCGTTCCGGCGGCAGCCCGGTCACGTCGTGCCCGTCGAATTCGATCCTGCCGGCGGTGGGGCGTAGGAAGCCGGTCAGGAGATTGAACAGGGTGGTCTTGCCCGCCCCGTTGGGGCCGACGAGGGCGTGCACGCTGCCCGACGCGACGTCGAGGTCGACGCCGTCCACCGCCCGGAAGCCTCGGAAGTCGCGGGTCAGTCCCTGGGCCGATAGAATCGCCTGCGCCTGCCCCGCCATGATCATCCTCCGCCAGTGGCTCCCCGCGACGACTCAGCAACACCGAAGTGATGGGCGTCACGGTGCCGTCATACACCTCCGGGAAAACTACGGCTCTCAATCGATGTGCTGCCATGTCGACTTGCCACACACTTCAAGGCGACGGAATGGCCTGACACCCCATGGAGGCCATCAAGTTGGTAGAGGATTGCGGCCCCGAAAGCTTCGACACCGCGGGCGGCAGCCCTGCCATCACCTCGGCGGTGATCAGTGCGCAGAAGTATGCGCTGCGGCGGACCGATCAGCCCCGAGCAGCACGCTCATCGTGGTCCCCGGCTTCAGCTCATGAACCTTGTCTTCGATCGCCAGGGAGATGGGTGCCGCCGCGCTGGGCAACGCGTGCACGGTCGCTCGGTCCCGGTCCACCCGGAGGATGAGCAACTGCTCCCGGTAGCGAATATTGAAATCGAGCCGCTCCAACTCCTCAGGCAGCACCGGGTTCAGCCAGAGCGTGTCATGGCGCAGATCCAGGCCGGTGTAGCAGCGTTGCAGGATATCCAGGGTCCCCCCGACGGCGCCGAGGTGGATCCCCTCCCGCGTGGTGCCCCGATTCAGGTCGGCCAGGTCCGTGCTGAGCGCTTCGGTCAGCATGTGCCACGACCTGCGGCGGTCGGTCCGGGCCAGCACCCAGGAGTGCGCCACCCGGCTGAGCGTGGAGCCGTGCGAGGTACGGGCCAGGTAGTAGTCGACCGTCTCCGGAATCTTCTCCGGGTCGAAGTCGTAGCCGAGATGCCGCACCAGGGCGGTCAACTCCTCCGCGGTGAACAGGTAGAGCAGCATCAACACGTCGGCCTGCTTCGAGGCCTTGTACCGGTTGCTACTCTTCCCCTCAGCCTGCAGGATCGCGCCCAACTGGCTGATGTCGCCGTACCGGGCGCGGTAGCCGTCCCAGTCCAGCTCGGCCAACTGGTCGTAGCCTTCGAACTGTTCGAGCATCCCGTTATCGAAGAACGACAGGCGCAGCCGCCGCCCGATGTGGGTCCAGCGGCTCAGCTCCGCATCCGTCAGTTGCAGGTGCTGCCAGAGCTCTGCGCCATGGTGCTGGTCGAGGATCCGGTGGGTGTCCGCGGCCCGGGCCAGCACCCAGGTGACCATCACGTTGATGTAGGCGCAGTTGTCCAGGCCCTGCCCCGGCTGGTCGGGGTAGCCGTCGTGGAATTCATCCGGACCCATGACACCCCGGATGTCGTAACGGTCCGCCGTCGGGTCGTAGGTGGCCAGCCCGGCCCAGAAGCGAGCGGTCTCGATCAGCAACTCGGCGCCGTACTGGGCCAGGAAGGGCAGGTCGGCGGTGGCTTCCCAGTAGCGCCAGACGTTGTAGGCGACGGCGAGGTTGACGTGATGCTGGTGGCGGGTGTAGTCGGGTAGCCACCTGCCGGTGAGCGGGTTGCGCCAGCACTCGGGGGTCTCGTCCCGGCCACTACTGCCGCTCTGCCAGGGGAAGACGGCCCCCGCGCCGCCGAGGGCGGCGGCCTGCCGACGGGCAAGCGGCAGCCGTCGGTAGCGGTATATGAGCAGGGCGCGGGTCAGCTCCGGCAGCCGCAGGTTCAGGAACGGAAGGACAAACAGCTCGTCCCAGAAGACATGGCCGTGGTAGCCCTCACCGTGCAGGCCACGGGCAGGCACGCCAGCGTCGAGGTCAGCGGTGTACGGCGACAGACTCTGCAGCAGATGGAACACCTGGAAGTTGATCGGTAGCTGAAGATTCTGCTCCGCGGTGACGTCGAGTCGGAACCGGCCGTGCAACCGGTGCCACGCCGCGATGTGCTTCTGCATCAGCAGGCGGAAGGGGCCGGCTCCGACGATCTCCTGCCGGGCGGCGGTGAGCGGTTCGGAGATGGCCCGGTCCCGCGAGGTAAAGATGGCCACCGTCTTCTCCAGCGTCACCTCGTCGCCGAGGACGACATCGAGGTGCAACTCTTGGCCGATGGTCACCGCGTCGCTGGTGGTGTGCCGGACCGCCCCTCGGCGCCGATCGCGGGTTACGAGCCGGTTCCGGCACGCCAGCGCCACCCGTAGCCGCGACCCCGTGGTCTCCGCCGCCATCCAGATGATCTCCGCACCATCGGTGCCCACATCGAAATCCGCGAGGTGCCGGCCCGCCATCTCGTCGAATGCCGCGGCGTTCGCGTTGATCACACCGCCATCCAGGGCCGAACGGATCTCCAAACGGCCGGACCAGTTCTCGGGGATCACGGTGGATTCCAGCGCGGCCAGGTGCGGAGACGCCATGGAGACCAGTCGCCGCTGCCGCACCCGCGTCTGGCGCTGCTGCCGGTCGGCCACGACGCATTCGCGGCGGTACACCCCGCTACGGAGATCCAGCACCTGGTGCTCGTGCAGCAGCCGCACGCTGTTGCCGGGGATGAACCAGTCGGCCCCGGCCGGGCGGAAGGTCATCGGAAGCCAGTTGGGGAGATTCACCACACTCTCGTCCTCGCGACGCTGTCCCGCAACGTTGGAGATGAGGCGGTTGTAGAACCCTGCCACATAGGTGCCGGGGTAGTGGGTGGCATCGGCGACGGCCTCGGGGGCGGCTCCCCGCGTGGCCAGATATCCGTTGCCCACGGTCAACAGGGCTTCCCGGACCCCCTCGGTGTCCGGGCCACCGTTGCGGTATTCAAGGACCCCGGCATCGGGCAGTTCCCCCGTGCACAGCTGACAGTGCGGATCCACCGTCGAGCGGTCCTCCTCCCCCACCTCTCCTCCTTCTCCGCGCCCCGTCGCGATTCCCTCCGGTCGGAGGACCAAACTCGGGCCGGACAGGAGAAATCACCATCGGACCCGGCCGTGATGCGGCAACCTGAGCACATGTCGACCACGCCCGCACCTCGACCCGCCCGGCACCGTCGAGCGGCCACCGGACCACGCGCCGCAGCCTGAGGAGGAGAATGGGGTGGCGCAGGGGCAGAGCTCATCGCCCGGGCAACCGGGAGCGTTCTGGGCGGCGGACCTGGCGCAGGTCCTGCGGGACACCGGCGCTGGCGCGCGTGGCCTATCGGACCAAGAGGCCCGGCAACGGTTGGCCCGCGACGGCCCGAACCAGATCGACCAGGTGCATCGACGACGCGGCCTACGGCTGCTACTCAAACAGTTCACCAGCCCGATCATCCTGATCCTCAGCGGCGCCACCGTGCTGTCAATCCTGGTCGGCGATCTCACCGACGGCGTCATCATCCTGTTGATCATCGCGGCGAGCGGGCTGCTCGGTTTCTGGCAGGAACGCGCAGCGGGCCGTGCGGTGGACGCGTTGCAGGCCCGGGTACAGGTGCGGACCGAGGTCTGCCGGGACGGGCGCGAAGTGGCGGTGCCCACCAGCGAGATCGTCGTGGGTGACCTGGTGCTGCTCCGCCCCGGTGACGTGGTGCCCGCCGACTGCCGGGTCATTGAGTCGCATGACATGCAGGTGGACCAGGCGGCGCTGACCGGTGAGCCGTTCCCGGTGGAGAAGAAACCGGAACCGGTCCCCGCCGACACGCCACTGGCCGACCGGGCCAGCACCCTGTTCATGGGCACCCATCTGGTCAGCGGGGACGGGACGGCCGTGGTGGTGCGGACCGGCGGCTCCACCGAACTGGCCGGCGTCTCGTCCCGGATCTCCGGCCGGAAGGCCCGCACCGGCTTCCAGCGGGCGCTGACCGGCTACGGGCTGCTGCTGGCCGCCGTGATGGTGGTCCTGCTCGGCGCGATCTTCGTGGTGAACCTGCTGCTCGGTCGGCCACTCGTGCAGTCGCTGCTCTTCTCCCTGGCACTCGCGGTGGGGCTCACCCCACAGATGCTGCCCGCGATCGTCTCCGTGAGCCTCTCCGTCGGCGCCCGCCGGATGGCCGAGCACAAGGTGATCGTCAAGCGGTTGGAGGTGATCGAAGACTTCGGCGCCATGACGGTGCTGCTGACCGACAAGACCGGGACCATCACCGCCGGGGTGGTGCGGTTGGACGCCGCCCTCGACGTAGACGGAGAGGAGAGCGACGAGATACGCCGGCTGGCGCGCCTCAACGCCGGGCTGCAGCAGGGCTACGGCAACCCGCTGGACCAGGCCATCATGGCCGGGGCGCCGCCGGTGGACGCGACGTTACGCCGCGGCGAAGTGCCCTACGACTTCAAACGCAAGCGGCTGTCGATGCTGGTCGACGAGAAGGGCACCCCCACCCTGATCACCAAGGGCGCGCTGAGCTCGGTCCTGGCGGCCTGCACAACGGCACGCACCAGCGACGGGGTGGTGCCGCTGGACCGGGTACGCGACGCGCTCCAGCACCGCTTCGAAGAGCTGTCGTCGAACGGATTCCGCGTGCTCGGCCTGGCCATCCGGCAACTGGCCGCCTGGGACAGCGTCAGCGAAGCCGACGAGGCGGAGATGATGCTGGTCGGGCTCCTCACCTTTCAGGACCCGCCCAAGTCCGATGCCGGTACGGCCCTGCGCAACCTGGCCGAGCTCGGCGTCTCGACCCGGCTTATCACCGGGGACAACCGATTCGCCGCCAGCCACGTCGCCCAGCAGGTCGGCCTGGTCGGCGAGGTGCTGGTCGGCGGGGACATCGACCGCCTCTCGGATCAGGAGCTGACCGAACGGGCCGCCAAGGCGGCCGTCTTCGCCGAGGTGGAGCCGCTGCACAAGGAACGGGTCGTAGCGGCCCTGAACCGGACGGGGGCGGTGGTCGGCTTTCTCGGCGACGGCATCAACGACGCCCCGGGGCTGCATGCCGCCGACGTGGGTATCTCCGTTGACACGGCGGTGGACGTGGCGAAGCAGGCCGCGGCGATCGTACTGTTGGAAAAGGATCTCAACGTCGTCATCGAGGGGGTCCGGCTGGGCCGTCAGACCTTCACAAACACGTTCAAGTATGTGCGGGTCAACACCAGCGCGGCGTTCGGCAACGTGGTCAGCATGAGCGTGGCGGCGGCGTTCCTGCCGTTCCTGCCGCTGCTCCCCCGGCAGATCCTGCTACTGAACTTCCTCTCCGACATCCCGTACGCCACCCTCCCCACCGATCGCATCGACGCGGAGCAGATCCAGCGGCCCCGCCGCTCGACGGTGAAGGGAATCCGCAACTTCATGCTGGTGTTCGGCACCATCAGCGTGCTCTTCGACCTCGGCACGTACCTGGTCTTGCGGATGGTCTTCAACGCCAACGCCGCGGTCTTCCGCACCGGCTGGTTCATCGAATTCACCGTCACGGAGATCGCCGTGCTCATGGTGTTGCGCACCAACCGGCCGTTCTTCCGCAGCCGGCCGGCCCGCCCGTTGCTGATCACCAGCAGCGCCTTGGCGGCGGTGACCGTCGCGGTGCCGTACACCCCGCTCGCCGGACCGCTCGGACTCGCCCCGCTCAACGGCGCGATTCTGGCTGCCCTCGCCGTCCTGACCATCGCGTACGTCCTCGTCAACGAAGCCGTCAAACGGCTCTTCCCTCCCGATAGGCAGTAAGCGTGGGCCGCCGTGACGACCGCCGGCACGAGCCGGCCCGGACGATGGGGAGACGCCACAAGCCGGCACCGGCGCTCGCGTTCAGTCTGGTGGTCGCCACCGTGCTGCTGGCTTCCCTCAGCGCCCGGGTCCGCGCCCATGCCCTCAGCTGGTGGGAACGCGACCTCTTCCATGCCATCAACCATCTACCGCCTGCTCTGGCGCCGCTGCTGGTCACGGTGATGCAGCTCGGGTCCTATCCAGCGGTCTTCGGGGCCGCACTGGCCGCCCTCATCCTTCGGCGATACTGGCCGGCCCTGGAATTCCTGGTCGCCGGCAACCTCGCCTACTGGCTGGCCGTTCTGGCCAAAGCGCTGGTCGCTCGCGAGCGCCCCGCACAACTGCTGGCAGACGTCCGCCTCTACGAGACGATCGGCGGGTCACTGGGCTATCCCTCGGGGCACGTGGCGGTCGCGTCGGCCCTGGGCCTGGTCCTGTCGCACCACCTGCCGCAGCGGTACCGCCGCTACGTCTGGGCAGCGATCGCCACGGTCGGGGTCGCCCGGGTGTACGTCGGGGCCCATTTTCCCATCGATGTCGCCGGCGGCCTGCTGGTCGGCTGGCTGGCCGTCTGCCTGACCCGGATCATCGTCGGTAGCCCCGGCCCGGCTCAGACGTTGAACCGGACCCGCGACACCCTCAACCGGCACGGCTACACCATCAGGCGGTTGACCCCCATCGCCAGCGATGCCCGCGGCTCGATCCCCTTCAAGGCCACCACCTCGGAGGGAAAGCAACTGTTCGTCAAGGTAACCAGCGGCGAGCAGCGTGACGCCGACTGGCTCTACAAGCTCTACCGGCGCGTGCGGTACCGCAACATCGAAGACGAGCCGCCCTTCGTCACCGCCAAACAGAAGAACGAGCACGAGGCCTACCTGTCGTTGCTCGCCGAAGAGGCAGGGGTACGGATCCCCCACCTCATCACCACCGCCACAGGCTCGGAGGGGGAAGCTCTCCTGGTGCAGGAGTTCGTCGACGGGCCCACCCTGGATGAGCTGGACGCGACGAAGTTAGACAAGGTCACTCTCGCCGACACCTGGCACCAAGTCGCGCTCCTGCACCAGGCGGGGATAGCCCACCGCGATCTGCGGGGGGCCAACGTGATTGTGAAGGATTCGTCGGCCTACCTCATCGACCTCAGCTTTGCTGAGGAGAACGCATCGGCGGTCCAGCGGGCCCGAGACATCGTGGAGTTGCTGGTCACCTCGGCACACCTGGTCGGTGCGCCCCGGACCGTGCAGGCGGCGATCACGGCGTTGGGCGGTGACGCGGTCGCCGCGAGCGTGCCGTACCTGCAGAAACCCTTCTTCTCCCGGGCCACGCGGGCGATGTTGGTTCAGAACCCGGACCTGCTGGACAGCGTACGGCGGGAGGTTGTCGACCGGGTGCCGGGCACCTCCGCCGAGCCCGCCAAGGTCGTTCGGGTCACCCGCCGCAACCTCATCCTGCTCATCCTGCTCGGCCTGCTCGTGCACTTCCTCCTGCCGCAGCTCGGCGAGGTGCGCATGGCAGTACGGCAGCTGTTCCACGCCCATCCCATCGGACTGCTCGGCAGCCTGCTGGCATCGGCTGCCACCTATGTACTGAGCGCGATCACCCTGCGCATTGCCGCCGGAAAACCGATGCCGCTGCGCTCCACCGTCGCCGCCCAGCTCGCCGCATCCTTCGCCAACGGGATCACCCCTGCCAGCGTCGGCGGCCTAGCCCTGAGCGTCAGGTACCTGCAGAAGCAGGGGCTGTCCGTGCCGGTCGCGGCGGCGGCGGCAGTAACGGCCCGGGCAGCCGGCGCGATCTCGGTCATCCTGCTGCTACCGATCCTGCTGCCCTTCGCCCGCGGGCCGGCGCGGAACCTGCTGGCAGCGGCGAAGAGCCTGACCGTGCTGCTGGTGGTGCTCGGTGCCCTGCTCCTCCTCGCCGCCGCCCTGGCGGTACCGAAGCTCCGCGAACGCAGCCGCACCGCGCTCCGGCAGGCAGCCAACGGCCTCCGTTCGGTCATGCAGAGCGGCCGCCGGCTCCGGTTGGTCTCCGCGAGCCTGGGACTGACCCTGACCTACGGCGCCTGCCTGTATTTCGCGCTGCTGGCCGTTGGTCTCCCGTTCGATCCGTCCCTGCTGCCCAAGGTGGTGCTGGTCTCCATCCTCGGTGAGGGCCTGGCGTCCGCCGTGCCAACCCCGGGCGGGCTCGGTGCGACAGAAGCCGCCCTCGTCTCCGGGCTGGTGTTCTATGCGGTCCCCATCGAAACGGCGGTCGCCGGCGTTTTGATCTACCGGCTGGCGAGCTTCTGGCTGACCGTCCCGCCCGGATTCATCGCGCTCCGCGTCCTCACCTGGCAACACCAACTCTGATGCAGTGCCGGGACGCAGCACCGACAGGGCGGTTCGGCATCCGCGGATGCCGCCTAGCGTTGGTATCCAAGCAGGCAGGTCGGTGGGATCAGCCGACCGCGGACATGATCTCGTCGGAGACATCGAAGTTGGCGTAGACGTCCTGCACATCGTCGCAGTCTTCCAAGACATCGATCAGGTGGAAGACCTTGCGGGCACCCTCCTCATCGAGCGGCACGGTGACGCTGGGGAGCAGCGAGGTCTCCGCCGAGTCGTAGTCGATGCCCGCCTGCTGCAGGGCCGTGCGTACCGCGACCAGGTCCCCCGGCTCGGAGACCACCTCGTAGGCCTCGTCCAGGTCGTTGACCTCCTCGGCGCCGGCGTCGAGGACCGCCAGCAGCACGTCATCCTCGGTGAGGTCGTTCTTGGGCACGATCACCACGCCCTTGCGGGAAAAGAGGTAGGAGACCGAGCCGGCGTCGGCGAAGGACCCGCCGTTACGGGTCAGGGCGGTGCGTACCTCCGTGGCGGCGCGGTTGCGGTTGTCGGTCAGGCACTCGATCAGCATCGCGACACCGTTGGGGCCGTAGCCCTCGTAAATCACCGTCTGCCAGTCCGCGCCGCCGGCCTCCAGACCGGATCCACGCTTGACCGCCCGGTCGATGTTGTCGTTCGGGACGGAACTCTTCTTGGCCTTCTGGATGGCGTCGAAGAGGGTCGGGTTGCCGGTCGGGTCGCCGCCGCCCATGCGTGCGGCCACCTCGATGTTCTTGATGAGCTTGGCGAACATCTTGCCGCGCTTGGCGTCGATGACCGCCTTCTTGCGCTTGGTCGTCGCCCACTTTGAGTGCCCGGCCAACTGTTCCTCCCGTTACTGCCCCGGCGGCTGCTAGGTCGCCCCGCACGCCATGTCATTTCCGCGGCGAACCGTTACACATGGGCTGTCTTCTCGTCAGGCTTCGGTCACTTGACGATCCCTGAGGCGGCGCCGAACCGCGACAATCTTACCGAGGTGGGACGGGTTGCTGTCACACCCCGGTTGAGGGGACCTCCGCACAGCAGCAACCGCGGCTAATTCAGCGGGCGGCCGGTCGGCGCTCGCCGACCGGCATCACCTGGCCGATGGCGGGTGGTTCTCACCACCCGCGTTCGGCCAACCGGTGCGGGACCGGGATGTCGTCGACGTTGATCCCGACCATCGCCTCGCCCAGCCCCCGCGACACCTTGGCCAGCACGTCCGGGTCGTCGTAGTGAGTGGTGGCCTGCACGATCGCCGCGGCCCGTTTGGCCGGATTGCCCGACTTGAAGATGCCCGAGCCGACGAAGACCCCCTCCGCGCCGAGCTGCATCATCATCGCCGCGTCGGCCGGGGTGGCGATGCCACCGGCGGTGAAGAGCACCACCGGCAGCTTGCCGGTCTCCGCGACCTCCTTGACCAGCTCGTACGGCGCCTGCAGCTCCTTGGCGGCGACGTAGAGCTCATCCGGAGCCAGCGACGCCAGCTGACGGATCTCCCCGAGGATCTTCCGCATGTGGGTGGTGGCGTTGGAGACGTCACCAGTGCCAGCCTCGCCCTTGGAGCGGATCATGGCGGCCCCCTCGGCGATCCGACGCAGCGCCTCGCCCAGGTTGGTGGCGCCGCAGACGAACGGCACGGTGAAGGCCGACTTGTCGATGTGGTGGGCGTAGTCGGCGGGGGTGAGCACCTCCGACTCGTCGATGAAGTCGACACCGAGCGCCTGCAGCACCTGCGCCTCGACGAAGTGGCCGATGCGGGCCTTGGCCATCACCGGGATGGAGACGGCGTTGATGATTCCTTCGATCATGTCCGGGTCGCTCATGCGGACCACCCCGCCCTGCGCGCGGATATCGGCGGGCACCCGCTCGAGCGCCATCACCGCGACCGCGCCGGCGTCCTCGGCGAGCTTCGCCTGCTCGGGGGTGACCACGTCCATGATCACGCCACCCTTGAGCTTGTCGGCCACGCCGCGCTTAACACGGCCGCCGGCGGCCGGGGTGGGGGTGACGGGTTGGGCGCTGGATTCGGACACGTTGTTCTCGCCTCTCAGGGTGGACCAGAAGATTGGGATGTCTATTCGATGCTACGCCCGCCCAGATCCGGAAACCCACAGCCAATCAACCCACCGGTGGCCTGCCCGGTGGCGCTGGTCACGCGGCTGGCATGGTCGGATCGGGCACGGTGGGGTCGGACTGCAGGGTCGGGTCGTCAACGTCGAAGTAGCGGGGGAGGTCGTGCTTGCGCGACATGCGCAGCAAGCGGACGACCGACCGTCGCCGGACCGAGAGGGCATCACGGACAAGATCAGTATGCACCTGGCGGGCCAACGCGAGTCGGCGGCTGGCCGCGATGACTGCGTCGGCAGCCGGATCATCTCCGGTCAGGTGGGCCTGGCGCAACTGGCGGGTCAGATCGTTTTCTGCGGCTTCCCGCTCCTCCGGGCCGGCGTCGATGGCCTGGCGGGCGGCGGCGTACAGCTCAGCCGCGTACGGTGCCGTGGTGTAGCGCTCCTCCGCCAGCACCGCGGCCGCAGCCGCGCGCCGCAGCAGGTGCGCCTCAAGCGCACGGGCCGCCGCAGCGACGCGCAGATGCAGCCGGTCGACCCGGGCGGCCGTCCAGAACAGGTACGCCGACACTAGGAGGACCACGACGACGACGCCCACCACCCACCACATGTCGGCATCGTAGTGAACCAGGCGCCCCAATCGGTTCCGACGCCGCAGGCAGCACCGGGGATCCGCCGAACCTCACCGCGGCTCGACCCACTCCTCGTCAATCACCCGGCCGTCGGTGGCCTCGATCGCGGTGGCGTAGACCTCAAGGACCCGACGCGCCACCACCGGCCAGTCGAAGGCGGCGACCACCCGCCCTCCGCGGGCCGCCAGCTCGGCCCGCTGGTCCGGGTCGTCGAGCAGCCGGGTGACGGCCCTCCGCAGGTCGTCGGCGTCCCCGGTACGGAAGAGCTCGCCCGCCCGGCCACCGTCGAGCACCCGGCGGAAAGCGTCAAGATCACTGGCCACGACCGGCGCCCCGGCAGCCATCGCCTCGGTGAGGATCATGCCGAAGGACTCCCCGCCCAGATTGGGAGCCACGTAGAGGTCGACGCTGCGCAGCATCCGGGCTTTCTCCTCCTCGGGCACCAGACCGAGGAAGGTGATCCGCTCCCGCAGCCAGGGTGGCATCCCCTCGTACAGGTCGGCCACGTCGCCGGGGCCGGCAACCAGCAACCGTAGCCCCGGCCGCTCGGTGGCCAGGTCCACGAAAGCCTCACGCAGTACCGGGAAGCCCTTACGCGCCTCGGTGAAGCGGCCGAGGAACCCCAGCGTTCCGCCCTCGCCGGGCACGCACCGGCCGGGCCAGCCGGGCAGCGGCTGCGCCTGGGCGAACTTGGTCACCGCGACCCCGTTGGGAATCTCGACTGCTCCCCCGTCCAGGTGCTCGACGTGCACCTTGCGCGCCAGAGCGCTCACCGCGATCCGCGCCGTGATCCGCTCCAGGACGAGTTGCAGGATCCCCTGGGCGGCGGCCATCGCCCGCGATCGGGTCATCGCGGTGTGGAAGGTCGCCACGACCGGGCCGCGGGCGGAGAGGACGGCCAGCAGGGAGAGGCTGAGGACGAACGGCTCGTGGACGTGCAGAACATCGAAGTCTCCGCGGGCCAGCCAGCGCCGCACCCGGGCGGTGGAGACCGGGCCGAAGGTGATCCGCGCGACGGACCCGTTATACCGGAAAGGGACTGAACGCCCGGCGGGGACGACGTACGGCGGCAACGGCGAGTCCTCGTCGGCGGGGGCCAGCACGCTCACCTCATGGCCGAGACTGATCAATGCCTCGGCAAGATCGATGACGTGGTTCTGCACCCCGCCGGGGACGTCGAGGGAGTACGGGCACACGATCCCGATGCGCATAACCCTCCCTCCGGTCAGCCTGGCTCTGCGGCGGTCGGTGGTGCGTCGGCATCGAGCGGCGTCACCCGCCCGGCCTGGTTCGGCGCATCCAGCCACATCCGTTGCAGCATGTGCCAGTCTTGCGGATGAGCCGCGATGCCGGTCGCGAGTTGGTCAGCGATCTGTTGGGTCAACCACCGCACCCGCTGGTCGAGCGGCCCCTGTTCCGGCCCCGGCACCCGCAGCGGCCCGTGCAGCCGGCCGCAGGCCGCATCCCGTTCGTACCACATCGACGCCACGTAGAGGGGGGCGCCGGTGCGCAGAGCAAGCAGAGCCGGCCCGGGAGGCATCCGGGTACGGGCGCCGAAGAACTTCACTTCGACCCCGCGCGCGGAGAGGTCCCGATCGGCCAGTAGTGGGACCACATGCCCCTTGCCGATACGGTCGGCAAGCACGTCCAACGGTGGCTGCTGCCCCCCGGTCAACGGAATGATCTCCATGCCGAGCTGTTGCCGGAACGCCACGAAGCGCCGATAGATGCTCTCCGGTTTGAGCCGCTCGGCCACCGTGGTCAACGGCCAGCCCATCGCCGCCACCCAGGCACCGGCCGCGTCCCAGTTGCCAGCGTGTGGCAGGGCCACCACCACGCCCCGACCCGCGTCCATCGCCTCGTGCAGGAGCTCCTGACGTTGCAGGCGGAATCCGCTGAGTAGCTCTGCACGCGTCAACGACGGCAGCCGGAACGCCTCCAGCCAGTACCGGGCGTAGGAGCGCAAGCCGGCACGCACCAGGGCGTCAAACTTGTCCGGGGGCAGGTTGTCGCCGACGATACGGCGCAGGTTGGTGGCGAGTCTCGTTGCCCCCCGTCCACAGCGGCGGTGGGCGTAGTCGGCCCCGGCCCGGAAGGCCGCTGCCGCGACCGGCTGCGGCAGCGCCCGCACCAGGCGCCAACCCGCGATGTACCCGAACTCGGCGACGTTCACCCGTCGGTCCTCTGGCCGGCCCGGACCGCCTGCTGCTCGGCCGCCTGCGCCTGGCGGTGGACATGGCCGATGCGCTGCGCAACGGTCACTATCGACAGCAGGGCCAGCACCCACAGTGCCGCGGTGAGCCCCCAGGTGACCCCGAAGCCGCCGGTGAGCAGGCCGCCGACCCCGACGGTGATCAGGCGCTCGGGGCGTTCGGCGATGCCGACGTTGCAGGTCATCCCCAGCCCCTCGGCGCGCGCCTTCACGTAGGAGACGACCTGACCGGCGACCAGACAGAGTAGTCCGGCCGCCGCGCCCCACCGGTCGCCCTCTACGGCCAGCCAGTAGGTGACCACGCCGAAGATAGCGCCGTCAGCGACCCGATCCATACTGGAGTCCAGGAATGCCCCGAACCGACTGGAACCGCCGCGTAGGCGCGCCATCGTGCCGTCGAGCAGGTCGGTCAACGCGAAGACCGTGACGATCACGGCTCCGGAGACGAGGTGCCCGCGCGCGCCGAACGCGAGGGCTCCGACCAGCACACCGACGGTACCGGTTACCGTGACCGCGTTCGGGGACACCCCGATGCGCAGCAGGCCGCGCGCGATCGGCTCGACGATGCGGGTCATCCCCGCCCGGGCCGATACTCTGAAGATCTTCGCCATTGCGGTCCCACGATATCGGTCCGTCACCGGCGGCAACATCGCCGGTCGGACCGAGGTGATCGTTTCCATCTACGGGCTCAGGGAGGTGCGTCCCATGAGGCAGAAGAATCCGGAGAAAACCGGCACCGGCTCGCCGGTTCTGGATTCCCCCGCGGGGATACGGAACGTGGTGCTCGTCGGGCCTTCCGGTGCCGGCAAGACGACCCTGGTCGAGGCGCTACTGGCCGCTACCGGCACGGTCAGTCGGGCCGGCACCATCGCCGAGGGCACCACCATCTGCGATCATGATCCCGCCGCCGTACGGCAGCAGCGGTCGGTGGGCCTCTCCTGTGCCCCGCTACGGCACAACGGGGTGAAGGTCAATCTGCTCGACACCCCCGGGTACGCGGATTTCCTCGGCGAGTTACGCGCCGGCCTGCGCGCCGCGGACGCCGCCCTCTTCGTGGTGCCCGCGGTGACCAGCATCGATGCCGCAACCATCGCGCTATGGGAGGAGTGCGTCGCCGTCGGGATGCCGCGGGCCGTCGCCGTCTCCCGGCTCGACCATCCGCGGGCCGACTTCGACGAGACGGTGGCGCTGTGCCAGCGGATCTTCGGCGAGAACGTCCTCCCGCTCTACCTACCGATGCTCGGCGACGACGGCGTCACGGTGGCGGGGCTGGTCAGTCTGATCACCCAGCGGATCTTCGACTACTCCGCCGGTACCTCCCCGGTGGTCCGCCAAGCCGACCCCGAACACCTGCCGGCCATCGAGGACTCCCGCAACGAACTGATCGAGGGTGTCATCGCGGAGAGCGAGGACGAGGGCCTCATGGAGCGCTATCTCGGCGGTGAATCGATCGAGACCGACCTGCTCATCGACGATCTGGAGAAGGCGGTCGCCGGCGGCCACTTCTACCCCGTGATACCGGTCTGCGCCGGGGCCGGGGTAGGGCTCGATCTCCTGCTGGAGGTGCTGACCGCGGCGTTCCCGTCGCCGCTGGAACGGGAACTGCCGGTGGTCACCGGGGTCGACGGCTCGCCCCGCCCCCCCATGGCCTGCGACCCGAACGGTCCGCTGCTCGCCGAGGTGGTCAAGACGAGCATCGATCGACACATAGGTCGGGTGTCACTGGTCCGCGTCTTCTCCGGTACCCTGCGCCCCGACCAGGCGCTCCACGTCTCCGGGCACGGCGGAGGCGGCCGGGGACGTTCTGATCACGACGCCGACGAGCGCATCGGGCACCTCTACTCGCCGTTGGGCGCCACGCTACGCGAGGTGCCGTTCTGCATCGCCGGCGACATCTGCGCGATCACCAAGTCGAGCAACGCCGAGACCGGCGACACCCTGTCGGGCAAGGACGATCCGCTGCTGCTCGAGGCGTGGGAGATGCCGGAGCCGCTGCTGCCGGTCGCGGTCGTGGCGAAGAGCCGCGCCGATGAGGACGCACTGGCCCGGAACCTTTCCCGGCTACTCGTCGGTGACCCGGCCCTGCGGGTGGAACGCAACCCGGAGACCCATCAGCTGGTGCTCTGGTGCATGGGCGAGGCGCACGCCGAGCTGCTGCTCGACCGGTTGCGCGCCAGCGGGGTCGACCTGGAGACCGAACCGGTGCGGGTGGCGTTACGCGAGACCTTCGCGACCAGCGCGCACGGGCACGGCCGGCATATCAAGCAATCCGGCGGCCACGAGCAGTACGCGGTCTGCGAGATCGAGGTGGAGCCACTGCCGCGCGGCGCCGGTTTCGAGTTTGTCGACAAGGTGGTCGGCGGGGTGGTGCCGCACAACTACATTCCGTCGGTGGAGAAGGGGGTACGCGCCCAGATGGAGCGGGGCGTGGTCGCCGGATATCCGGTGGTGGACATCCGCGTCACCCTCTGCGACGGGAAGGCCCACAGCGTCGACTCCTCGGATGCGGCGTTCCAGACCGCCGGCGCTCTGGCACTGCGGGACGCGGCCGACAAGGCGCTGATAGACCTACTGGAGCCGATCGACGCGGTGGTGATCCGGGTGCCCAGCTTCTTCGTCAGGGCGGTGCTCAGCGATCTGTCCGGCCGGCGCGGCCGAGTGCTCGGCACCGAGGCGGACACCGACGGCGGAACGGTGGTGCGGGCCGAGGTGCCGGCCACCGAACTGCTCCGCTACGCGGTCGAGCTGCCTTCGATGACCTCGGGGGCGGGCACCTTCCACCGCTCCTTCGTCCGCTACGCGCCGATGCCGGCCCCGCTGGCCGACCAGGTACGCAGCCAGGCCACACGGCCCTGATGCGCTCTCAGTCGAGCCCGGCGGGCCAGGAGCTCGCCAGCAGGTCGCGGGTGTCGGCGAGCAGCTGCGGAAGAACCTTGGTCCGGCCGATGATCGGCATGAAGTTGGCGTCGCCACCCCAGCGGGGCACGACGTGCTGGTGCAGGTGGGCGGCGATGCCGGCCCCGGCCACCGCCCCCTGGTTCATCCCGAGATTGAACCCGTGCGCCCGGCTGACCTTCCGGATCACCCGCATCGCGGTCTGGGTGAACGCGCCCAGCTCAGCCGTCTCAGCGGCATCGAGGTCGGTGTAGTCGGCGACGTGGCGGTACGGGCAGATGAGCAGGTGCCCGGCGTTGTACGGGTAGAGGTTGAGCACGGCATAGACCCGCTCACCTCGGGCCACCACGAGGCTCTCGTCCAACCCCCGGTCGGGGGCGAGGCAGAACGGGCAGCCGGTGACAACGTCGCGGTCGGCGGGCGGTTTCTCCTGGCCGGAGATGTAGGTCATCCGGTGCGGAGTCCAGAGCCGCTCCAGCCCGTCTGGGATGTTCACGGAGCGCTCGGCCCGGCATTGGTCCGGGACCGTACGACATCGGCGACGTATGCCACCGCGTCGGCCAACGGCACACCGTTGCGTTGCGACCCGTCACGGTAGCGGAAGGAGACCGAGCCGGCCTCGACGTCGGCGTCGCCCACGATCGCCATGAAGGGGACCTTCTGCTGCTGGGCGGTGCGGATCTTCTTCTGCATCCGCTCGTCGGAGGCGTCAACCTCGGCCCGAATCCCTTCAGCGCGCAGGGCGTCGACGAACGACTGCAGATATCCGACGTGGTCGTCGCGGATCGGGATGCCGACCACCTGCACCGGGGCCAGCCAGGCGGGGAACGCGCCCGCATAGTGCTCGGTCAGCACGCCGAAGAACCGCTCGATCGACCCGAAGAGTGCCCGGTGGATCATGACCGGCCGCTGGCGGGTCCCGTCACTGGCCTGGTATTCCAGATTGAACAGCTGCGGCAGGTTGAAGTCGAGCTGGATGGTGGACATCTGCCAGGTGCGGCCGATCGCGTCCTTGGCCTGCACCGAGATCTTCGGCCCGTAGAAGGCCGCGCCGCCCGGATCCGGTACCAGGTCCAGCCCGGATTCCTCGGCGGCGGACTGCAGGGCTGCCGTCGCCTCCGCCCAGTCCTCGTCCGAGCCGACCGACTTCTCCGGGTCACGGGTGGAGAGCTCCAGGTAGAAGTCGTCCAACCCGTAGTCGCGCAGCAGGTCGAGCACGAACCGCAGCAGCGATTTGAGTTCGCCGGGCATCTGCTCCCGTGTGCAGTAGATGTGGGCATCGTCCTGGGTCATGCCCCGCACCCGGGTCAGCCCGTGCACCACCCCCGACTTTTCGAAGCGGTAGACGGTGCCGAACTCGAACATCCGCAGCGGCAGCTCCCGGTAGGAGCGCCCCCGGGACCGGAAGATCAGGTTGTGGAAGGGGCAGTTCATCGGCTTGAGGTAGTACTGCGTCCCCTCCATCTCCATCGGCGGGTACATGCCGTCGGCGTACCACTGGAGATGCCCAGAGGTTTCAAAAAGCTGGCCCTTGGTGATGTGCGGGGTGTTGACGAACTCGTACCCCGCCTCCTCGTGCCGGCGCCGGGAGTAGTTCTCCATCTCCCGCCGGATAATGCCGCCCTTGGGGTGGAAGACCGCCAGCCCGGAACCGATCTCATCGGGGAAGCTGAACAGATCCAGCTCCACGCCCAGCTTGCGGTGGTCGCGCCGGGCAGCCTCCTCCAGGAGCTTCAGGTACGCCTTGAGCGCGTCGCGGGTCGGCCACGCGGTGCCGTACACCCGCTGCAGCTGCGGGTTCTTCTCGCTGCCGCGCCAGTAGGCGGCGGCGGTGCGCATCAGTTTGAACGCCCCGATCAGGCGGGTGCTGGGCAGGTGGGGGCCACGGCAGAGATCGGACCAGCAGATCTTGTCGGAGGTGGCGTCGAAGTTGTCGTAGATGGTGAGCTCTCCCCCGCCCACCTCCATGACCTCGGATGAGTCGAAGCCTTCCCCCTTGACCTCGACCAGCTCCAGCTTGTACGGCTCGTCGGCCAACTCGGCCCGGGCCTCCTCGACGCTGTCGAACCGCCGCCGGCGGAACCGCTGCCCCGACCTGATGATCTCCTGCATCCGTTTCTCGAGCCGCTTGAGGTCGTCGGGCTGGAACGGCCGGGCCACATCGAAGTCGTAGTAGAAGCCGTTGTCGATGGGCGGCCCGATCCCGAGCTTGGCCTCGGGGAAGAGATCCTGCACCGCCTGGGCGAGCACGTGCGCGGTCGAGTGACGCAGCACGGCCAGCCCGTCCGGGGAGTCGATGGCGACCGGGGTTACCGGGGCGTCCGCTTCGGGAACCCAGTCCAGGTCACGCAGCTCGCCCTCGGCGTCACAGACCACCACGATCGCCTTCGGCCCGGTGGTGGGCAGCCCCGCCGCGGCCACCACGTCGGCGGCCGTCGTGCCCGCCGGGACGACAAGGTCGTCAACCGCGACGGACGGGCCGGGGTGGCGCTGCGGTGCGGGCACGATAACTCCTTCGATCGGGGCGGGCCGGTGCGGCCCACACGCGGGCTGCCGCCATGCTATCGGTCGTTCCCCTCCTGCCTATCAGGCGAGTCCTCCCGTTCCGGCCAGGTCGGGGGTAAATTGACGGTCGTGGCCCCGACAGATCTGATCAGCAGGTTGCAGCGCCGGTACGACCGGTTCTTCGCCATGCGCCCGGGGGTGCCGTTAGCGGTAGCCGCCCCCGGTGGGGCGGCACACACCTTCGGCGGCAGCGACCCGGGCAATTCGGCACCCCTGCTGCTGCACCAATAGCTACGGCAGGTGGCGCGCTCCCCGTTTGAGCTGCTCAGCATTGTCAACGACCGGCACAACTACTTCCTGACCTGCCGGGAATGGGCCCGACGGCTCGACGCGGCCCGGGAGGAGATCGTGGCCCGCTGGGAGGAGTCCCTCTACCGGCGTTTCCGGCTCTTCCTCTGGGGCTCGGCGTCCGGCTTCGAGACCGGTCTGGTGCAGGACTACCGCTGGATACTGCATCTGCCATGAAGGTTGTACGGTTCTCTGCGTGGCCACGGTGCTCCTGGTCGAGGACGACCATGTCGTACGCGGCGCGATGCTGCGATCGCTGACCGATCGCGGTCACGTCGTGCATGCGGTGGGCACCGCGCTGGAGGCCCTGCGGCGGGTGGCCGCCGAAACACCGGACCTAGTCGTGCTCGACCTCGGGCTGCCGGATCTTGACGGCGCCGAGGCGCTCCGGATGCTGCGCGGCATCACCGATGTGCCGATCATCATCGCGACGGCCCGCGACGATGAACAGTCCATCGTCCGGCTGCTGCAGGCCGGGGCCGACGACTACATGGTCAAGCCTTTCACCGGCGTCCACCTCGACGCCCGGATCACGACCGTACTGCGTCGGACCGGTCGGGCCAGCCGCCGGAGCACCCCGGTCGTTCATGAGGTGGGGGGGCTGCGGATCGACGTCGGTGAGCGCAGTGCCGAGTTGGATGGCGTACCCCTCGCCCTGACGCGCAAGGAATTCGACGTGCTGGCCTACCTCGCAGCCCGCCCCGGGCGGGTAGTCTCGCGCCGGGAGCTGCTGGAGGAAGTATGGCGTCAGCCATCGGTGGGCGAGAATCAGACAATCGACGTACATCTCTACTGGCTGCGCCGCAAGCTCGGCGAGACCGCGGCGAAGCCGCGCTACCTGCGCACCGTGCGGGGCGTCGGGTTCCGGTTGGTGGTCCCGGACTGAGGCTCGCGCTGGCCGCGCTCGTGGCTGGCATGACCTCGCTCGTGGCGCTGACCTTTCTTCTCATTCTCAGCGTGCTGATCCAGCGCGACCTGACGGCCGGCACCTGGCTCCTGCTGGCCGTGATCGGGGTGGCGCTGGTGGTCGCGGCGGTGATCGTGGCCGACCGTCTCGCCGCACACACCGTCGGCTCGGCCCGCCGCCTGGTCGAGGCGGCGCTGGCGATCGGCGACGGTGATCTGGACGTACGGATCGAGCCCAGCGGGCCGCGTGAGCTGGCCGAGGCAGGGGCGGCTTTCAACCGGATGGCGGACCGCCTGGTCACCTCGCATACCAACGAACGCGAACTCGTCGCCGATCTGTCCCACCGGCTGCGCACTCCACTGACCGCGCTGCGGCTCGACGCCGATGGCCTCGATTCGGACGACACCAGCGCCGGGTCGTTCAGCGCGGCCGAGTTGGACCGCCGACGCACCATCCGGCGGATTCGTCAGGCGATCGTCACGCTGGAGGGCGAGGTCGATGTCCTGATCAACACCACCCGGAAGACGGTGTCGCAGGAGACCGGCCCCAGTCTCTGCGACGTCAGTGAAGTGGTCCGCGACCGGATGGTCTTCTGGTCAGCGCTCGCCGATGACCAGCACCGGGCGCACCGGGTCAGTGGCGCGCAACTGCGGATTCCGGTACCGGTCCCGCGGGCCGAACTCGCCGCCGCGCTGGACGCCGTGCTCGGGAACGTCTTCCGTTACACCCCGCAGGGCACGGCCTTCGAGGTGGCCGTGTCGCGGTGGGATGGTTGCGTCACCATCCGGGTGGACGACGCCGGTCCGGGCATCGCCGACCCCAGCCGGGCGCTGCGCCGCGGCGCCAGCGACCAGGGCTCCACCGGACTCGGGCTCGACATCGCCCGGCGGGTGGCCCAACAGGCCAACGGCTCGGTGAGCATCGGCCGCGCCCAGCTCGGCGGCGCCAGCGTGGTGATGGTGCTGGCCGATGCGGAAGCCGAGCCTCGGCATGCCAGCCGCTTCGGGCTGGTCGGCCGGCTGGCCCGCGAACGGGACGGGGCCGGCCGCCGGTGGCCCCGCCAGCGCAGCACGGAAGAGTGAACGGGAGGCACACCCTCGGTAGGTGTCAGGGATGCGCCTGGTTGTCCTGCTCCGTCGGCCGTACGGCATAGGCGTCGATCTCGGCGACGAGCCGCGTCTTCTCGGGCTCGGAGAGAAACGATGCGGTGACGGCGTTGCGGGCGAGTGCGGCCACCCCTTCCGGGCCGTAGTCGAGGAGGCGGGCCGCGACGGCGTACTCGTTGTTGAGCGTGGTGCCGAACATGGGCGGGTCGTCGGAGTTGATGGTGACGAAAAGACCGGCGTCGACCATGGCCCGCAGCGGATGCTCCTCGATGACCGGTACCGCTCGGGTACGCACATTGGAGGTGGGGCACACCTCCATGGCGATCCGCTGCTCGGCCAGATAGGCCAGCAGCTGCGGGTCACGGACCGCGGAGATGCCGTGCCCGATCCGCTCCGCCCCGAGTTCGCGTAGCGCCTCCCAGATGCTCTCCGGGCCGGCGGTCTCGCCGGCGTGCGGCACCGACCGGAGTCCGGCCGCACGGGCCTGGTCGAAGTACGGCTTGAATATCCGTCGCGGCACGCCGATCTCCGGGCCGCCGAGGCCGAAGCTGATCAGCCCATCGGGCCGTTCGTCCAGTGCGATCCGCAGGGTCTGCTCCGCCGCGGGCAGACCCGCTTCGCCGGGGATATCGAAGCACCACCGCAGCACCACGCCGAAGTCAGACTCGGCCCGCCGCCGCGCGTCTTCAAGAGCCTCACAGAATGCCGGCGCGGGGATGCCCCGCCGCACGTGGGAGTAGGGGGTGACGGTCAACTCCGCGTAGCGGACCCGCTGCCCGGCCAGGTCCCGGGCGATCTCGTGGGTAAGGATCCACACGTCGGTGGGGTCCCGGATCAGGTCGACCACGCTCAGGTAGACCTCGATGAAGTGGGCGAAGTCGCGGAACTCGAAGTAGCTGGCCAGTTCCGCCGGGTCGGCCGGCACCGGGGTGTGTCCCTCGTGCCGGGCCGCCAGTTCCGCCACGATGCGGGGGGAGGCGGAACCGACGTGGTGCACGTGGAGCTCCACTTTAGGCAGGGCGTCGATGAAGGACGACAGATCGGTCACGTGTGCTCCTCTATCCGTAGACATCGGTACGGGCGACGACGAAGATGCGGCGGAACGGGAAGTAGACCTGCCCGTGCCGGACCGGGTAGGCCTCGGTAAGCCGCTCGGTCAGTGCGGTATGGAAGTCTGCCCACTCGGCATCGTCGAGCGCGGCGCGCACCGGGCGCAGCGCGGTGCCTTCCATCCACCCCAGGACCGGATGGCCGGTGTCCTCGCCGGTCGGCAATTGGTGCACGTAGGAAGTCTCCCAGGCATCCACCGCGCATCCGGCGTCGGAGAGCAGGGTGGCGTAGCCGCAGGCGTCGAGGACGGGATCGGAGCGCAGGGCCAGCCGGTCACGCCAGCGCGGATCCGCGGCGACCGTCCGGAGGGCGCGGTGGGACGGCGCGTCGAAGTTGCCGGGTACCTGGATAGCGAGCCAGGCGCTGCGGGGTAGCGCCCGCGCCCAGCGGACCAGCAGCGGCGTGTGGTCGGCTACCCACTGCAGGACGGCGTTGCAGACGACCACGTCGGTCCGGGCGTCGGGGAGCCAGTCCCGCAGATCTGCCGCGACGAAGGTGACATCGCCGTCGAGCGCAGCAGCCGTGGTGATCATCTCCGCGGAGGAGTCGATCCCGGTGATCGCGGCGTCCGGCCAGCGCCGGGCCAGGGCCAGGGTGAGGTTGCCCGGCCCGCAGCCGAGGTCGACGACGGCGCGGGGCTGATCGGCGGCCACCCGGGCGAGCAGGTCATAGAACGGGCGGGACCGCTCGTCCTGGTATCGCAGGTAAGTGCCGGGATCCCACATCGCCAACCTCCAAACCGTACGTACGTCTTGGCCAGAGTACGGCATGGCGGCGAGCTGGCGGACTACAAGTTCCGCACGGCATCGAGCCCCGCAGCCCGGGACGGGCGGCGGGGCTCGAATCAGGCCTGGTGCCGGGCCGGGTCGGCCCGGATCGGGGCTATGTCAGATGGGGCGGACGTGCTCAGCCTGCGGGCCCTTCTGCCCCTGGGCGATCTCGAACTCCACCCGCTGGTTCTCCTCAAGGGTGCGGTAACCAGCGGACTCGATGGCCGAGAAGTGGACGAAAACGTCAGCACCCCCGCCGTCGACCGTGATGAAGCCGAAGCCCTTGTCCGCGTTGAACCACTTGACAGTTCCCTGCGCCATTGTGTATCTCCTTCTCAAAACTGGCGGCCGAGCACGCCGTGCGGCCGGTTGGCCGTTTTCGAGCAGCGGCGCTTGAGGCAGCCCCCCATAAGAAGGAGCCCTTCTCAACCCCACACCATTTCGATCAATGGCGTGGGACAGCAAACCACGTACGCAAAAACTTCGCACAGCTTACCCGACAAATCTCTTCCGCACCTGCCCTGGCAGGCGATCAATCTCAGTCGGGCCAGCGCCCGGTGATCTTCCGCATCCCCACCGCACCGCTGCGGTCAACCGCGGCCTTCACCACCGCGAAAATCGCCCCCTGTAACGCCGCTGCGGCGAGGATCTCGCCCCAGCCGCGGTGCTCATCAGTGGCGTGCGGGGCCTCGGTGTCGCCGGAGGTCAGCTTCCAGACCTGCTTGAACACGACACCGGCCAACATGCCGGCGGAGAGGCCCAGCAGAATCCCCATCGGCTTGTACGCCATCTTGCTGATCGTCTTGGTCTTACTCACCCATGCCTCCGCCGGGCCGCCAGGAACGTGACTACCGCTGCGCCGACTCCGGCTCCCACGGCCACCGGCACCGGATGACGCCGAATCAGCGTACCGATCTCCCGGGCTGAACCCCGGATTCCGTAGAACCCGTGCCACAGATGGCCCTGCATCCGATCCCGGCCCTGCATCGCCTGGCCGCGCAGTTGGTCGCGCTTCTGCATCGCCTGGTCCCGCTTATGCACCGCCTGGTCACGCAGCTGGTCGCGCTTATGCTCCGCCTGGTCACGCAGCTGGTCGCGCTTATGCTCCGCCTGGTCACGCAGCTGGTCCCGCTTATCCACCGCCTGACCGCGCAGCTGGTCCCGCTTATGCACCGCCTGGCCGCGCAGCTGGTCCCGCTTATCCACCGCCTGACCGCGCAGCTGGTCCCGCTTCCGCGCGGCGGACTCCTTGATCCGGGACTTCACGTCCGCCTTGGCCGCCAGGGCCTGGACGGTCTGCCCCAGCTCGGCCCGGGTCTGCTGGATATCTTCCCGCAGGGCGTCAGGGTCCCGCATCCCGTTACCGCCGGTCATGACCGCCCCCTGTTCTTAGCTGCCGAGGCCACCGCGTTCATGTCCGCCCGTACGCTCTCCACTGTTGCCTTGGGCACCGGCGGGGCCGCCTGCTTCACCTGCTTCCGCCCCATCAACGCAAAGACGGCGGCGACGGCGAAGAGCGCGACGGCGACGAGGAACGCGGCCACCCAGGCCGGCATCGCCAACGCCAGCAGCAGCACCACCGCCGCGACGAGTGCGCCGCTACCGAAGAACGCCGACACCCCGCCCCCGCCGAAGAGCCCCACCCCGATGCCGGCGCGTTTGCCCTTCTGGGTCAGTTCGGCCCGGGCGAGCGCCAGTTCATCGCGGACGAGCTTGCTGACCTGTTCCGCCGTGTGCTGCACCAGCTCAGCCGTGGACCTGTCCGCGGTCTGCCGACCGCTCAGCACGTCGGCCATGTTCTCCTCCTCATTCACTGCTCCTACGTCGGAGCTGTATGCCCGATGCGGCGAGCGCCAATCCCGATACCGGTGAATCTCTGCGCCGCCCAGCGGCTCGCAGCACCGGCCAGCCCCACTCAGCGGGAAGCCGAGGGCTTTTCGCCCGAATCCTGCGAACGACGCGGACGCACCGGCTGCCAGGAGAGTTCGGTCGCAGCACCGAGCTCGGCCCGCATCTTCGGCAGCGCGGTCGGCCACCGGTCGCGGATCCACCCGACCAACTGCTCACGGACCAGGCAGCGCAGGTCCCACAGCTGCGATGAATCCACGGCACTGACCAACGCCCGCACCCGGACCAGGCCGCCGGTAGCGTCGGTCACCTGCAGCCGGCACGCGCGTCCGTCCCACAGGTCGCTGCTCTCGACCAACCGGAGCAACTCCTCCCGCATCTCCTGCACCGGCACCACCCAGTCCACGTCGAACTCCACGGTGCCCAGGATCGCGGCCCCGGTCCGGGTCCAGTTCTGGAAGGGCGTGGTGGTGAAGTAGGAGGTGGGCAGGATCAGCCGCCGGTCGTCCCAGATCCGCACCACGGCGTGGCTCAGGGTCAGCTCCTCGATGCGGCCCCACTCCCCCTCGACCACCACCACGTCGTCGAGGCGGAGCGCGTCGCTGAAGGCCAGTTGCAGGCCGGCGAAGACGTTGCTCAGCAGACTCTGCGCGGCAAGTCCCGCCAGGATTCCGGCCAGGCCCGCAGAGGCGAGCAGGCTCGCACCGACGCCACGCACGCTGGGGAAGGTCAGCAACATCGCACCGGCCGTGAGCAGCACGATGACCGCGACGGTGATCCGGCGCAACATGATGACCTGCGTCTTGACGCGACGGGCCTGCCGGTTGTCCGAGTTGGCGGCGTGGAACCGGGCCAGGGCGGTGTCCTCGGTGACCAGCAGCAGCGACGCGACCAGCCACGCGGTGGCGGCGACGACGGCGAGTAGAAGGAAATGCAGAAGGGAGCTGCGCCACGACGCCCCCACCGCGTATCCGGTGGTGAGCCAGACGGCGAGCTGAACCGCGACGAGGACTGCTGCGACCTGGAACGGACGGTACGCGTGGTCGGCCAGCTCGGCCAGCAGAAGCGACCGGCTGCCGAGCCTGCGGACAGCTCGATGGATCACCATCACGATGACCAGCGCAGCCACCGCGGCGCCCAGCACCGCGGCGAGTGTCACGAGGAAGTTGGGCATGACGGGCAGAAGTTAGTTGCGGCGCGGGCAGGCCGAAGGGGTGGAACGTCGCGTCAGCACGTCGCCCAGCGTAGCGGTCGCCGCCTCATCGACCGCCTGCGCCACCGCGCCCGCGCAACTAGGCTGGTCGTCGCGGAGAGGAGGCGACGGAGTGAGTGTCCTGGTCGAAGACAACCCCGCACGCCGACGCTTTGAAATCCTGGTCGATGATCGACTCGCCGGTTTCACCGCTTATGAGCCGCAACAGGACAGCATCGTCTTCACCCATACCGAGATCGACGCCGGCTACCGGGACGCAGGCGTCGGTAGCGCCCTGGCTCGCGGGGCGCTCGACCAGGTGCGCGCGAGGGGGGAACGCGTCATCGCCCGCTGCCCCTTCATCTCCGCCTTCATTGACCGGCATCCGGAGTACACCGAGCTGCTCGGCTCCACCTGATGCAACCGCGCCGCCCCGGCCGACCGGGCCCCATGGTTTGCCGAGGTACGCCCCGGGTACCCGCTGGCCTCCGCCCGCTGTGAACGGTGGGCCAGGCGCGGCTCATGGAAGGGAAGGGGCGTGACGCAGCTGCCGGTGTACGCCCGACTCGGCTTCTCCGACGAGGAGTGGGGGTTGCTGGTCGGCCTGCCGCAGGCGGTGGTGACCGCGGCCAGCGCCGCGGAGCGGGACGGCACCCACCGGACCCGGGCGGAGGCCGCCGCCGCGTTGGACGCCATCGCCACCGGCTACGACGCGGCAAGCCCCCTGGTGGCCGCCGTTGCCGAGGAGCTGGTGGTACGCGTCGGTGACCCCGACCTGGGCGAAGAGTTGTCGCTGATCGAGCCGGTCGACCCGCCGGAGATGATCGCCGACGTACTCGACCGGGCCCGGATCGTCGCGATCCTGCTCGGCAACACGGTGGAGGACGAGGAGACGGAGGCCTACCGGCGCTGGCTGGTGACCATCGCCGAGCAGGTGGTGGGTGCCGCCCTTAGCGGCGGCACCTTCGGCATCGGCGGCGAACTGGTCAGTACCGCCGAACGCCACTTCTGCGTCGAGCTTGCCCGTGCCCTGGGCGGCAGTTGAGTCGCCGATTTCGGTGTAGCCATCCGACTTCCGCCCGTCCGGCGGTCTTCAGCCCTCGCGAAGCAGCGCGAGGACCGCCGCCTCCGCCTCCTCACGCACCGCGTCGGCGGGGATGCGGGCGATCACCCCGTCATGGTACAGGTCCACCACCCGAGGATCCACGTAGGAGGCTCGGGCCACGGTCGCGGTGTTGCCCAGCATCCCGGCCACTTCGCGCATCACGGCGGCCACCGCCCGCTTGCAGCGGGTCGGGGACGGCTGCGGGCCCAGCACGGCGAACTGCCGGGCAGCCAGCACCGTCGCGTGCCAGGTGCGGAAATCCTTGGCCGTCATCTCGACACCGCTCGCCTCGCGCAGGTAGCCGTTGATCTCGTCGCTGCGCACATCCCGCCAGCACCGGCCGTCCCAGTAGCCGAACAATCGCTCCTCGCCGCGGCGGCGGCGGCGCAGCGCCCGCAGCACCGCGCAGGCCGCCGGGTCCTCGACCCGGCGCACCAGGCGGATCCCCCCTTTGGCCGGAAACTCCAACACCACCGCGCCGTTGCGGGCACGGGCGTGCTCCGGCCGCAGGGTGGCCACGCCGAAGGTCGGATCCTCACCCACGGCGTACTGGTCGCCGCCGATGCGGAACGCCCCCATGTCCAGCAACTTCGTGACGGCGGCCAGCACCCGTCCCCGCCCGAGGCCCCGCCCGGCGAGGTCGGTCTCGACCCGGCCGCGCAGTGCCGGCAGGCTGCGCGCGACCGCCAGGACATGGTCAAACTTCGCCGCATCCCGCTTAGCCCGCCACCGCGGGTGGTACAGGTATTGTTTCCGGCCGGCCGCATCGATCCCGATGGCCTGGATATGGCCTCCCGGGTGGGGGGAGATCCAGACGTCCTGCCAGGCGGGCGGGATCGCCAGGCTGCGCAGGCGGTCCAACTCTTCGGGTTCGGTGATGCGCCGACCGGTGGGGTCGACGTAGATCATGCCCCGACCGCAGCGGCGCCGGGTGTAGCCGGGCTGACCGGGGTCGCTGCGACGCAGCCGCATGGCGGTCAGCGCGAGGTGCCCACGACACGGCCGCCGGGCACCATCGTGCGGTCCCCGGACCCTGCAACGTTCCGCCCCCGGGTCATCCGCCCGTGCCGCTCGGCCTCGGCGACCGCATCGAGTACGTCGTCAACGCTGATCTCCGCCAACGACGGGTGCACGGATGCCGCAGCGACCGGTGCCGCCACCGGCAGTTCCGCAAGCTGTTCGTGCCACAGCACCCGGTGCCAGGGGCGGTCCGGTGGCGGGCCCCACCGTCGCGGCGATACCGGGCCGAAAAGCAGTACGGAGGGGGTGCCGTAGGCGGTGGCCAGGTGCCCGATGCCCGTGTCAGCGCTGACCAGCAGGCGGCCGTGGCCGACCAGCGCCGCCAGATCGGCCAGGTCGAGTCGGTCGGCGAGAACCGCCGCCTCCGGCAGGGCGGCCCGGGCCGCGACCTGTCGGGCCAGTCCCCGCTCGACCGCCGAGCCGGTGATCACGACGTGGTGCCCGAGCCGGGTCAACTCGCGGGCCACCGCGGCGAACCGGTCCGGAGCCCATCGCCGCGCTGCCGCCTTGCCGCCAGGGTGGACGATGGTCGCGCCGGCCGGGACCCGGTGCGGTTGCGGTCGGCGCAGCCGCAGGTCGGCTGCGTCCGCCACGATGCCGTACCAGCGCAGCAGCCGGCACCAGCGCTGCACCTCGTGCTCGTCGTCGCCCCAGAGCGGGCCATCGTGGTGCCCGGCAGCGGGACAGGCGAAGGCGAGCAGCCGCTCCGGTGCGGCGGAGCGCAGCAGCCGGTGCGACTGCGGGCCACGCCCGTGCAGATTGACCGCGATCCGCGCAGGTGACTCCGGCCAGTCGTACGGGCGGAGCCCGTCCACCGGGATGAGCTGGTCGACACCGCCGATCAGGTCGACCAACGGTGCCAGCCAGGCCGGTCCGGCCAGCGCCAGGGTCCGGTCCGGGAATGCGGCGCGCAGCCCACGCAGTGCCGGCACCGCGGTGGCGAGGTCACCGACCCCGAGGGCACGCAAGGCCAGGATCAAGGGTACGACGACTCCCGTTCGGCGCAGACGACCAGTTCCCGGATCGCGCAGCCGGGCGGCTGCTGCAGAGCGAACTGTACAGCGGCCGCGACGGCAGCCGGATCGTTGAGCACCGCTTCGGGCCCCGGCCGGTACTGCGGGTCTCGGTCCGCGAAGAAAGCGGTGCGCATACCTCCCGGCACGAGCAGCGTGACGCCGACCGATCCGGCGAGTTCAGCAGCGAGCGCCCGGGTGAAGCCGACCACCCCGAACTTCGCAGCACAGTATGCGGTCGCGTCACTGACCGCCTTGAAGCCCAGTGTGGAGGCGACGGTCACGATGGTGCCGCGGGAACGTTCGAGGTAGGGCAGCGCCGCCCGGATCACCGCGGCGGTGGCGAGCAGATCCACCGCGACGATCCGCTCCCAGGTTTCGCCGGGGAGGTCGGACAACCGGCCCGGCACATCGACACCGGCCGCGGTCACCACCCCGTCCAGGCCACCGGCCTGCTCTGCGATCTGCCGGGTCGCAGCCTCGGCGGCCCGTGTGTCAGCCAGGTCGCACTCCACGTACGGCACCTCGGTGCCTACCGGCTGACGGTCCAGCACTAAAGGACGGCCACCGGTCTTGGCGATCACGTCAACCACCGCCGCACCCAGTCCGCTGGCGCCTCCGGTGACCAGCACCGCCGGCCCGGAGTCAACGTCAGTCATCGTCCTCCTCATCGTGGGGATGATCCGCTGCCCGAACGCGCGGCGGCGATCATGTGGGTGGTGGAGCGGCCGTCCAGGTACGGCACCACCGCCGTGTGTCCACCCCACCTGCGGACGACGCGGGCCTCCGGCAGGTCCGGCTCGTCCCCGCCGCCGGTGCCGTAGTCACCACCCTTGACCCAGATGTCCGGGCGCAGCCAGGAGAGGACCGCCTGGGGCGTCGACTCATCGAAGATCACCACCGCATCGACGCAGCCGAGCGCGGCCAGCAGTCGGCAGCGGTCGGCCTGCGGCACCAGCGGTCGGTCGGGCCCCTTCAATCCGGTCACGCTGGTGTCGGAGTTGAGGCAGACGACCAGGCAGTCGCCGAGCCGCCGGGCGGCCTGCAGCGTCGCCACATGCCCGGCGTGCAGCAGGTCGAAGCA
>DASULK010000017.1:0-3046 GCA_036278255.1 Micromonospora sp. | reverse complement strand
CGGCACCGCAGCGCGTCGGGCGGCCAGTCGCTGCTCGGCCGTCGCCACCTCCGTCGCAATCTCCGCCAGCGCCGCGTCCCGCTTGCCGGCGTCCCGGATCTTGCGTACGCCCTCCAGCCGTCGCTGGATCCGGCGCTGGTCACGGTAGGTCAAATCAGTGAGGCGGCCGCGTACCTCGGCTTCGGGTACGGCGGGAGCGGGTGGTGGTGTCTGCATGTCGTCGCCAAGGATAGGCACCCCGGGCTCTTGGGCGCCCCGGGTTATCGGACCGGCGCTGGCCGACGCGGGCCCCGGTGTCGCCCCCCATGCGGTCTACAGTTACGCGGGGGTTCGATGCGGTGCCCGGACGGCCGGTGCCGCGACCGGCTCGGCAGTGGGATGGGATCGGCGGCGGGATGGGATCGGCAGGACAGATGCGGGACACCGACCGGGCGCTGGTCCAGGCGGCCACCGCGGTGGCCCGGCTGCGTTGCCGCAGCGAGAACCACACGGTGGCCGCCGCGGCGCGGACTGTGGATGGACGGCTGTTCACCGCAGTCAACGTCTACCACTTCACCGGAGGCCCCTGCGCCGAGGTGGTGGTGGTCGGGGCGGCAGCCACCCAGGGCGTCACGGAATTGGAGACCATCGTCGCAGTCGGCGACCGGGGGCGGGGCGTACTGGCGCCCTGCGGTCGCTGCCGTCAGGTGCTGCTCGACTACTTCCCGGATCTGCGGGTCGTCGTCGGGCCGATGGACACCCTGCGGGTGGTCCCGATCCGGGAACTGCTCCCGGAGACATACGCCTGGTCGGACCAGCAGGTTAGCGGGGAGACCAGGATCCCCCGCCAGCCCGCCGGTTAGCGCAACCGGTCAGGGTCAGCTCGCGGTGGACCACAGGGCGGTGAACGCGGCAGCCTCCCCGGTCAGCCAGCGCTCGACCTGGTCGGCCTTCCCGCCCGGGTCGCGGCGGTGAGCCACCCCTCGGCGTACGTCGACAAGTACCGGCTCGGCGCCGGGCAGCATCTGGTCCATGTGCCGGGCCATCAGGTGCAACGTCGCCAGCACCGCCTCGTCGCTCGGCGGCTGGTCGTCGAAGTGCAGCCGGACCGTCTCGGCCCGGCCGTCGGCGTAGCGGAGCCCGAAATGAGGGTTGATCTTGACGGGTAGTTCTCCGACCAGACCGAGCACGTCGCGGGTACGGACCAGTTGCACCGATGCCGGATCACCCAGTGAACGCAGATACGCCGTCGCGCCCGGCACCACGGCCCGGTAGAGCGCCCGCCAGCGGGGGTTGACGGTCTCCGCAATCTCGGTCAGGTGTCGACCGTCCGTGTGGAAGGCGATGTCGGCCTTGAGCGCCTTGACGAGTTGGCCATGCGGGTTGAAACCGGACCGGCTCGCCCGCTGTTTGCGTAGCCCGCCGACAAAGGTCACCTTGGCCGGGCCGGTGCGGTCGACATAGCGGGTGAAGCCGAGCAGCGTGGTGTAGGGCAGTGGGGCGGAGGAAACGGGTGCGGTCACAGCATCCTCCCTGTTCAGAGGTAGGATTAGTACACCCATTCTAATCGATGTTTGCCGCTTTGCCCACTCTGCGGCACCGGAACGCTGCTGGCCATCGGGCTGTGCCACCATTAGTCGGTGATCGATTCCTCTGCGGTCTTCGGAGTCTTTGTCGTTGCGTTGGCCATGGTGCTGACGCCCGGGCCGAACATGATGTATCTGGTCTCCCGCAGCATCACGCAGGGACGACGCGCGGGCGTGATCTCTCTGCTCGGGGTGGCGGTCGGATTCCTCGTCTACCTGGCCGCCACGAACCTGGGGATGTCCGCGCTCTTCGTTTCGGTTCCGCAGCTGTACACCACGGTCAAGTTGGCTGGTGCGGTATACCTGGGCTGGCTGGCGTTCCAGGCGCTCCGGCCCGGAGGCGTCTCGGTATTCAAACCCGCCGAACTGAAGCCCGATTCAGCCCGACGTCTCTTCACGATGGGGTTGGTCACCAACCTACTCAACCCCAAGATCGCGATCATGTACCTCTCCCTCATCCCGCAGTTCGTAAGCCCGGACAACGGAAACCTTCTGCTTCAAGGCTTCGCCTTGGGTTCGGTGCAGATCGTGGTCGCGCTGACCGTGAATCTCCTGATCGTCCTGGCTGCCGGCACGATCGCGGTGTTCCTGTCGAACCGGCCCGTGTGGCTGAACGTCCAGCGGTATCTGATGGGGACCGTCCTCGGCTTCCTGGCCGTCAAGCTCGCCACCGACAACACCCGCCCGGTAGTGGCGTAGCTACGGCACCATTTGGCACAGGCTTCGGTACACATCTCCACGGTGTGTGACCGCGATACCAATGTCTGTCGGCCGCCCGACGGCAGGAGGATTGACGGATGGCTGAGGCTCAGTATGAGCACCCGGTACGGAAGGCGACGGTGGCCGATGCCATTGTTGTCGCCGAATTGCTTGACGCCTTCAACCGAGAATTCGACACGCCGTCTCCGGGGGTGGCGGTGCTCGCCGTACGCCTGCGGCGACTGATTACCGGGAATGATTTCGTCGCCCTTCTCAGCGGCGAACCGGCTGTGGGCGTCGCGGTAATCTCGTTTCGGTCGAACGTCTGGTACGAAGGCCCGGTCGCGACGCTCGACGAGCTCTATGTGCGGCCTGACCTGCGCGGGCAGCGATTCGGGCACGCCCTGCTGGAAGCCGCGTGCCGGTTAGCGCGGCAACATGGCGCGGAGACGCTGGAAATCAACGTCGACGGCGAGGACACCGACGCCCGCCGTTTCTACGAGGCGCACGGCTTCACCAACATCGAGCCCGGAGCGGCCGAGCCGATGTTCTACTACTACCGCGATCTCATCTGATCAACGCGCCGCCGCCGCTGCTGCGCCGGCGATCGCTGCGCCTCACCGGCGAGGTGGTTGCCCGGAGTTGCGGTGGGGGATGAGGCCGGCGAGGCGTCCGAGCTTGATGCTCAGGTGCAGCGCCAGCCGGTCGAGGCCGTCGCGCAGGTTGAGGCCGGACACGGTCTCCACCTTGTGGATGCGGTAGTAGACCGTCCCGCGGTGCAC
>DASULK010000016.1:0-4064 GCA_036278255.1 Micromonospora sp. | reverse complement strand
GGTGCCGCTGGAGTGGTACGCGCTGTCCGCCGGCGCCCGGATCTCGATGGAGTCGGGCACGGAGAACATGGACTGGGTGGCCGCGGCGCTCAAGCGGATCGTCGAGTTCACCCAGGACGGCGGTGAGATCAACATCGTGGTCGCGGGCATCAACGTCGGCGCGCAGCCGTACTGGAACGCCGAAGCGACGATGCTCATGCACACCAAGGGCGTCCTGGTGATGACGCCGGACTCGGCGATGGTGCTCACCGGCAAGCAGTCGCTCGACTTCTCCGGTGGCGTGTCCGCTGAGGACAACTTCGGCATCGGCGGTTACGACCGGGTGATGGGCCCCAACGGGCAGGCGCAGTACTGGGCTCCGGACCTTCCAGCCGCGCGGGACGTGCTGATGGCGCACTACGACCATACGTACGTCGCACCCGGTGAGGACGCGCCGCGGCGAGCGAACACGACCGACCCCACCGACCGGGACATCTCCAACTTCCCGCATGCCGTGGCCGGCAGCGACTTCACCACCGTCGGTGAGATCTTCTCCGCCGCAGCCAACCCGGACCGCAAGAAGCCGTTCGACATCCGGACCGTGATGCGGGCGCTTTCCGACCAGGACCACCCGGTGCTGGAACGCTGGGCAGGCATGGTCGACGCGGAGACCGCGGTGGTGCAGGATGCCCACCTCGGCGGCATTCCGGTGTGCCTGCTCGGTATCGAGTCACGGGCGGTGCCACGGCGTGGTTTCCCGCCCACCGACGGCCCGGATACCTACACCGCGGGCACGCTGTTCCCGCGGTCGTCGAAGAAGGCCGCGCGGGCGATCAATGCGGCCAGCGGCAACCGACCGCTGGTGGTGCTGGCTAACCTGTCGGGCTTCGACGGCTCGCCCGAGTCGATGCGAAAGCTGCAACTGGAGTACGGCGCCGAGATCGGCCGCGCGATCGTGAACTTCCGCGGGCCCATCGTGTTCTGCGTGATCTCGCGATACCACGGCGGCGCGTTCGTGGTGTTCTCGAAGGCGCTGAACCCCAACATGACCGTGCTGGCGCTGGAAGGCTCGTTCGCTTCGGTGCTCGGCGGCGCTCCCGCCGCTGCGGTGGTCTTCTCCGGCGACGTCAACGCCCGCACCGCGGCCGACCCGCGCCTGCGGGACCTGGAGGCCCGCGCCGCAGCCGCCTCCGGCGCCGACCGCGCCGCGCTGACCGCAGCAATCGACGAGCTCCACGCGTCGGTCCGCGCGGAGAAGCTCGGCGAGGTGGCCACGGAGTTCGACCGCGTGCACAACATCCAGCGTGCTGTCGAGGTCGGCTCCGTTGACGCCGTCATCCGCGCGGCCGAACTCCGTCCGCGCATCATCGAGGCCATCGAGTCACATCTGCGTTAACCCGCCGTGGGGGATCACCATGCCAGGTGGGAAACCGCCGCCTGTTGGTGCTGCCTGATGATCGGTGACCGCTTCTGGCGGCCCCGTTGCATCGCGCGTCCTGCAGAACTACGACGCGGACACTACGAACTCGGCTGGCAACGCAACAGCCCCCCACTCCTCGCCGTCTCTTGACACGAAGGGCTGCCAGAAAAGCGCACCTGATCTTGGATCCGGCCGCGGCCGCCGTATCGATGTCAGCGGTTGCGTGGGGTTACCAGGCCGGATTCGTAGGCGAGGACCACGAGTTGGGCACGGTCACGGACATGGAGCTTGGCCATGGCCCGGTTGATGTGGGTTTTGGCGGTCAGTGGGCTGATCACCAGGCGTTCGGCGATCTGGTCGTTGGACAGGCCCTGCGCGACCAGGGCGACGGTCTCGCGTTCGCGGTTGGTCAGCCCTTTCAACCCCGTGTCGGCGCTTGTGTGGAGCGGCTCGGTGACGTACCGACTGATCAGCTTGCGCGTGATCGACGGTGCGAGCAGGGCGTCGCCGCGCGCGGCGACGCGAACGGCATGTAGGAAGTCTTCCGGCACGATGTCTTTGACGAGAAACCCGGCGGCACCGGCGCGCAGCGCGTTAAAGACGTATTCATCTAAGCCGTAGTTGGTCAGGATGACGACGTGCACCCGGGCCAGGGTCGGGTCTGCGGCGATGCGCCGGGTCGCCTCGATGCCGTCCATGACCGGCATCTGAATGTCGATGAGCGCGACGTCCGGCAGGTGTTCCTTGGCGAGCGCCAGGCCCTCCTTCCCGTCGGCGGCCTCGGCCACCACCTCGATGTCATCTTCGCCGTCGAGGAGCGCGCGGAAGCCGCTGCGAAGGAGCGGCTGGTCGTCGACCAGCAGGACACGGATCATGACGTTCGACCCACAGGGAGTTCAGCTTGGACGGTGAAGCCGCCCTCGCCGCGCGGTTCCGCGCGCAAGCGGCCGCCGAGGGCGGTCACTCGTTCGCGCATCCCGAGCAGCCCGACGCCGGGCATCGCGACGGTGTCCGGCGTGGCCTTCCCGTCATCATCGACTCGGATCGCAAGGACGTCCGGACGGTAGTCAATCCGGACCGACGCCGTAGCGGCGGCAGCGTGACGGGCGATGTTGGTGAGCGACTCCTGAACGATCCGGTATGCGGTCCGGCCCACCGGGGCCGGCACAACATATCGTTGTCCTTCGACCATCAGCGTCGCGTCCAGGCCGGTCGCACGGGCCCGTTCCACCAGTTCCGGGAGATGGTCGAGCCCATGCGACGGGGTCTGGCCGTCGTCGCGCAGCGCCCCCAGGGTCGCTCGCAGTTCCCGGGTCGCTTCACGACCGGCCTCCCGGATCGCCAGCAGGGCCTCTGGCACCTGCTCTCCACGCTTGCGGGCCAGGTGGACAGCGACTTCGGCCTGCACCTTGATGATTGAGATCTGGTGGGTGAGCGTATCGTGCAGCTCCCGCGCGATGTGCAGCCGCTCCTCGTTGGCCCGATGCCACGCGGTCTCCTCCCGGGTGCGCTCAGCTTCGTCCGCCCGCCGCTCGGCCTGCCGCAGCGCTTCACCCGCGGCGCCGGCGGCGATCAGCCAGGCCAGCTCGAGGGCACCGCGGGCGTGAGCGAACGCCTCCCCTGGGTCGTGCAGGGAGGCCAAAGCCGCGAGCAGGAGAGCGGCCAGCATGGTCACGCTCACCGCCACCGTGATGGCGCGGTGTCCCGCCCGCATGGCGGCGTACACCGCGAACAGGTAGGCGACGGCAGGCACATCAAAACCGACCGCCTGGTAACCCACCGCGCACAGCCCGGTGACGGCCAGGACGGCAACCGGAGCGCGGCGGCGCGCGGCCAGCGCCAGGCCGCTGGCCGCCAGCAGCGCGTAGCCGAGTAGATCGAGGTTTCCAGCGAAGTGCTGCTTGGACAGTCCGGTGGCCAGCAGCGCCGCCGCCACGCCGACGGCGATCGCCCAGTCTCTGACACCGGCCGGGATATCGAACCGTCCTTTGTCCATGCGCGCACCCTAGCCAAATGTCGCTACGGGCGAGTCACGCTCACGGATGATCGGCTTTCTACCGCGCCCGCAGTATTTGGGCGGTGCCTGCGGCATCCACAGCAGCCGGGTACGCCACCGGTGGCAACGCAAAGTGCCTGCGCCCGCTGGACGACTGGCGGCGGATCCAGCGGACATGATTCAGGCGAAGTCCAGCCGTAAGAAAAGAAGGAGCACCTCATGTCCGTCCGTCGCCTACTTGCCGCCGCCACAGCCGCCCTGCCCGGAGTTCTCGGGCTTGCCACACCGGCGGCCGCGCACGTCTTGGTCCAGCCGGCCGCCGTCAGTGCTTACACCATGACGGCCGGGCGTCTCTGGTCCTTGGTCGCCGCACTGCTAGGGCTGGCCGGCGTGGTCATCGGCGGGGTGACTCTGGCCCGCTCCCCTCGTACCGGAACCGGGAGAAGGGGGGCCATCGTGGCCCTGGTGGCGGGGCTGGCCAGCGCGATCATCGGCGGGTTGGTTGTGGCCGCCGCCGACGGTGGTCCCGGCACCGGCTACGGAATAGTAGGAGGCTTCCTGGACCTGGTGGTTGGACTGATCGCCACGTTCCTCGGCGGGCTGGCTCTGGCCCGCTCCCGCCGCACCGGTTCATCGGCTGACCGCAGCGAATCCGAGCGCACGTTCGGA
>DASULK010000015.1:0-4123 GCA_036278255.1 Micromonospora sp. | reverse complement strand
AATCACCCCGAGGCGGCGCTGCTGGGTGTCGGACGGATCGTGGACAAGCCATGGGTCGTTGACGGGCAGCTCGCGGTCCGCAAGGTTACGCAGCTGAGCCTCACCTTCGATCACCGTGTCTGTGACGGCAAGGTGGCCGGTGGCTTCCTGCGGCACGTGGCGGACTGCGTCGAACAGCCAGCGCTGCTGATCGCGAACGTCTGAGTCGACGCGGGCCGGTGAGCGCGTCGCGGGCGGGCGGTCAACCCGAAGCTAGCCGCCCGGGCAGCGGGTGTCGTCACCGCTGCGTTCCTGGCAGACATCGGGGGCAGCCGGCGGTGGAGACGGCGGAGTCACCGTGCGATACGCCTGGGCCGCGACGGGTAGGGCAAGCAGGCCGAGCACGATCGCCAGCACGATGTAGACCACGCCGGTCCGGGCCAGCTCACCGGCGCGGGCGACGATGGCGATGAGGATCGGTCCGCCCACGGCCACAGCCGCCAGGATCAGCAGTGCCTGTGACGACTGGCGGGCCAGCTCCGCCGCTTGGGCGCGGTCGTTGTCGTAGCTGTTCGCCCACCTTTCCATTCCGATCCCGAACAGCCACCACAGGAGTGCCAGCAGGCCCGCCACCCAGACCATGGTCAGTAGCGCCACGGCGGCCGGCGCCCAGGGCCGAGCAGCGGTTGACGTCATGCGGGCAAGGCTAGCGGCCAGGCACAACAGAGCTCTGGCAGCAGCGCATCACAGCGAAACCGAATCGCCCGACGCTGCCTCTTTGGCTGGCCGTCGATATTGGTTTGCCGCTGGCCAGCCCGGTCGGATAGGAAGCTTGCATGCTAAGGGGCAGCAAGGTCGGGCTCAGGGCCCGGCACGAGGAAGACATCCCGACCCTGCGGGCCGAGCTCTACAACGACGTGGTCAACGCCTCGCGGGCCGAAGGCGGGCCGTGGCGGCCGATGACGCCTGGCTCGAAGGATCCGCGGCTCGTGGTGGATGACCAGGAGCAGGGGAACGTCCCGTTCTCCGTAGTGGAGCTTGCCGACGACACGCTGATCGGTACCGCGACGCTGTAGGGCATCGACAACCACCACCGGTCCGCGCACATCGGGCTGGGGCTGCTGCCGTCCTCCCGCGGCAAGGGCTACGGCACCGACGTGGTCGCGGTGCTGTGCCACTACGGTTTCGTCGTGCGCGGCCTGCAGCGGCTGCAGATCGAGGCGCTGTCGGACAACGCCGCGATGCTGCGCTCCGCCGAGCGCAACGGCTTCGTCCGCGAGGGCGTGCTGCGCTCCTCGGCCTGGGTGATGGGCGAGTTCCTGGACGAGGTGCTGCTTGGGCTCCTCGTCCACGAGTGGAAGCCGGGCTTGAAGGCATAGTCTGCTGCCCGCGTTGCGGTTAGCCACTGCCACCGCGTCGAGGAACGCGAGGTCCGTGGCAGACTCGGGTCGCATGCGGCGTTTTCGCTCTTGGGACGGTACGGAACTGGCGTATCGGATGGTTGGCTCCGGGCCGCCGCTGGTGTGCGTCCCCGGTGGTCCTGGCCAGGCCGTGGAGTACTTCGGCGAGTTGGGCGGTCTTAGCGATCATCGGACGTTGGTCTTGCTGGACAACCGTGGCACGGGCGCGTCGCAGGCACCGCGGGATCCCGCGACGTATCGGGTTGACCGGCTCGTCCAGGACGTCGAGGCGCTGCGCGGCCACCTTGGGCTGGACCGAATGGACCTGTTTGGGCACTCAGCCAGCGGCGGGATCTGCCTGCTGTACGCGGTCGAGTATCCGCACCGGCTCGATCGCCTTGTGCTGGTTGATCCGTCCCTTCGGGTCGTCGGTATCCAGTCCGACCTTGGCGTTGACGAGGTGCTGGCCCGGCGGGTGCACGAGCCCTGGTACGCCGACGCGGTCGCCGCGCTGCACGCCGAGGCCGCATCGCCGCAGGAGCTGGAGCGGTATCGCTGGCTGTCGGCGCCGCTGCTGTACGGGCGGTGGAACGCTGCGGCCCAGGCGCAGGCGGCTGCAGAGCCCGCTCAGTTCGCCCAGGCGGCCACGGACGGGTTCTACGCCGGCTTCGACCCGGATCCCGGGCTGCCGAAGCGGCTTGCGGCATTGACGGTGCCGGTGCTGCTGGTGGCCGGCGAGTATGACATCTGGCCAACGTGCAGGGCCGTGCGCGAGTTGGCTGCCCTGCTCAACAACGCCGATTTCGCGGTGCTGCCGCGAGCCGGACACTTCCCCTGGGTGGACGATCCAGCCACCTTCGTGGCCACCGTGCAGGGTTTCCTACGGCGTCACCGATTTACGCTACCCACCAAGGTCTTCTACCGGCTGGATGATCAACGGCTCGGCTGAGCCGGGCGCACCGAGGAGGCTTCGTGACGTTTCAGGTTGCGGTCTGCGGCCCGCGCTCCTGCACTGACGAGGACAAAGCCAACGCGTACCGGGTCGGTGAACTGCTGGCCCAGGCTGGCGCGATCACGATTTGCGGTGGTGGCACCGGGGTCATGGCCGCCGTCGCCGCCGGCGTCCGCGCCCATGATGGCCTGGTCATCGGTGTACGCCCCAACGACAGCCGCGAAGGAGCCAGCGAAGACCTCTCCGCCACGATCGTCACCAACATGGGCGAGGCCCGAAACGCCATCATCGTCTGGAGCGCCGACGCAGTCATCGCCATCGGCGGCTCCTGGGGAACCCTCAGCGAAGTCGCCCTCGCCATGCGACGCGGCAACGTCCCCGTCATCGTCCTCAACGGCTGGCGAATCGTCGACTCGAACAGCCAACCAGTCCCCGGCATCCAGTACCTCAGCACCGCCGAGGAAGCCGTCCGACAGGCCATGGCCACGCTGAAGAAATGAGCCTGCCGCGCTGTGTTGCCGACGGGCCGATCCACAACCAGTAGAGGTTGTGGCAACTAACCTGGCAGCTCATCTGCCGGCGGCTGGTACCGAGGTGTTGGCGTCGGTCGCGGCCCGGCGATCCGGCTCGCACCGAGCATCCCCCAGCCGGTGCAGGCCGGCGATCTGCAGGCCACGGTCTGGCGCTATCTCCCGCCCAGCCCACCGCCGCCAACCGTGGACGACCTCGGCCGCGTACTCCGCGAATTTCACACCCTCGGCACGCCACCGTTCCCACTACCCACCTGGGATCCGATCGGGGATGCTCGCCGCCGCATCACCGACGCCGAAGGGCTCAACGACGCCGACCGCTACTTCCTGCTCGACTGGTGCGACCGGCTCGACCCCCAGGTCGCCGACCTCAACCTGCGTCGGCCCCTGGCAGGTCGATTTGGCGGCCGTCGCGGTCGGCGAGGCACGCTTCGGCCGCAAAGGAGCACACGCCACCGTCGCCGCCGCCGTACCGCTGTTGGCCAGTTCCCCCGGCGTCGCCGCCGAGTTCACCACCCGCCTCCGATCAGTCATCGAAGGCGACCCGCACGCCCGATGGACCCCCTTCGCCAAGATCCGGCACTGATCCCTGCTGCGACGGTACGAACAGTGACCAGCGATCCTTCCACCTGAAACAGTCCTCCGGAGATGTGCCGCGCCCGACACGAGCGGCAGTCGTAGGTCAGCGATGGGTCGATACGGGCACTCACGGCCGTGCTCACCTCGCCCTTGGACATCGGCCTGCGAACCACCTCATGGAAGGCTCGGGCGGTCTGCTCGAACGCCGCCAGGCCCAGGCGGGCACCATCTTTGATCTGGGAGCTGGCGATCCGAGCGGTGGCGTCGGCGCCGGAGCGAATCGCCCGGGGCGAGATTGTGGGCGCTGCCTCGATTGTCGGACTGCTGGCGGCGATGAACCGGCGGGACGGGCGGTTCGGGGCGCCCGAGCGGTAACCTCGACGGGCCGGGGCTACGCCGGGGTGCGCGGGTGGATACAAAAATGCCGCTGGCCGGGACCCCGGTAAGGGGTTCCGGCCAGCGGCTTGGATGTTCAGTTGGTTCAGCTGTTGTTCCAGTGCTCGGCGACCAGGTCAGCGGCCTGGGTCTCCCACTGGGCATACAGGAACGGGTGCGCCGACACCTGCACCGTCTGGGCGGCCTCGGTCAGCGGCATGTCCTTCCAGCCCTTCACGTTCTTCAGGCCCTTGAGGAACGCGGTGGTCGAGTACTCAGGGTTGGTGATCTGCTCCACCGTGCCCCAA
>DASULK010000014.1:0-5700 GCA_036278255.1 Micromonospora sp. | reverse complement strand
CTCCGAGTAGAGCCGGAACCCGCCCGCTGATCGCACCGGCTTCAGCAGGCCGTACCGGCGCTCCCAGGCACGCAGGACGTGGTCGCTTACCCCCACCCGACGGCTGAGTTCGCCGATCCGCAGCAGGCCGTCCCCTGGCTCTGTGCCCACGGACAACACTCTACAACTCTTCAACAGACTCTTGACAAGCCTGGCCGGATCGCCTCTACTCTCACCAAGAGCTAGACGAATCCTAGACGGAGGTAAGACAGGTGAACAAGCTACGCGGCTTCGCCGCCGCCGCCGCCGTGATCGCCGGCGTCACTCTCGTTGCCGGCTGCTCCGGCAGCGACACAGCCAGCCAAGCCGGCAGCGGCACCACCGGCGCCAGCCCGAGCGGAAGCCCGAGCGCGACCGCCGGCGCTGCCGAGGCCGCCGGTCCCTTCGGCCCCAGCTGCCCGAAGCTCCCTGCCAGCGGACCGGGAAGTGCGGCGTCGCTGGCTTCCGAGCCGGTCGCAACCGCCGCCGCCCAGACGCCGGCGCTGTCCACCCTGGTCACCGCGGTGACCAGCGCCGGGCTCGCCAACACGCTGAACAGTGCCGATGGAATCACCCTGTTCGCCCCGACCAACGACGCATTCGCGAAGATTCCGAAGGCCACCCTCGCGAAGGTCCTCGCCGACAAGAAGACGCTGTCGGGGATCCTGACCTACCACGTGGTCGGAGAGCGTCGTGCTCCCATTGACCTCACCGCCGGCACCCTGCCCACGCTGGAGGGCGGCAATGTCGCCATCGAGAAGACCGGCGACGCGTACACCGTGAACGACGCCCGCGTCCTGTGCGGCAACCTCCAGACCCGCAACGCCACCGTGTACCTCATCGACACCGTGCTCATGCCCACCGCCTGATCGGATACCGCGGCGGTTGCGGCGGACCGGCAGGCGAGGGGGCTGCCGGTCCGCCGTCCGATGAGCACATCCCTGCTGACACGGCACGGAGTCACTCCAGACTCCGTCCGCGTCCTACGCGACGTGCGGTGAGAGGGCCGCTATGGGCGGTGTGGTTCCGGCCGGCCGACATCGGCGAGGGGCAGATCCTCCGAGACAAGGCGGAGGTCGACGCGGGCGGCCGGGATGCGCTCTTGCCCGCGGGCAAGGAGGGTGATGGCGCGGACGTCGGCGACGGTGGGCCGGTTCTGGTCCAGGGCCCGCGGCCACAGGCCGGCATGGCGTACGGCGCCTACCTCGGCCGAGTAGACCAGCGCCTGGCTGACCAGGTAGAGCAGTGCGAACATGCCCGCCACCGTGGCAAAGCTGCCGTAGACGGGCCCGGCGTTGCTTATCAGCCTCGCCAGCAACGGTGGCCCGACGCTGAGTACGAGGGTTACCGCCGTAGCGCCCAGCGCGGCGCTCGGCCAGAGGGCACGCAACGGCGCGGGTCGCGACAGCAGCAGCCTGGCACCGAGCAGCAGGACGGCGAAGATGATCAGCGCCGATCCGAGCGCTGCAAGGACGCGTCCCGCTCCTGGGAGGCCGGGCAGCGCCGTGACCGCCACCGTCAGCGCGCCGACCGCCAGCGCGCCCACCAGCAGCGTCGTCAGCATCACGAACACCCGGAGGTAGCGCGGGAAGAACCCGGCACGGATCCGCCGCGGGACGGCGGCGACGTTGTTCAGCGTTTGGTAGGCGGAGAACACGACGCCGGTCCCCGCAAACAGGAAGCCGATCAGGCCGGCGATGAACGGAACGGTCGACGTCGGCAGGCTCGACGCGGCCTGATCGACCGTGGACCGCAGCACAGGCGGCACGATCTCGTCGAAGAGGCGCTGCTGCAGTTCGGGGTTCGCGGTCAGCACCCGCGAGAGGATTGCCACACCGAGCAGCAGCAGCGGGAAGATGCTGAGGAACCCGTAGTAGGTGATGAGCGCGGCCTCGCGGCCGCCGTCGTCATCCCCGTACTTCTTGACCACCGCGTAGGGAAACCCCAGCACCCCGTGCCGGCGCTGCACGCCGTCCGCCCAGCCGAAGACCCGGTTGACCAGTGCGGTCGGGCTCGCGAAGCGCATACCCCAGCATCCCAACCGGGCGGCCGTTACCGTGCATCTCGTGCTCGGCGTGCCAGACCGAGTGGTCATCGCTCTGATCGACCGGGCCGACACCAGTATGGCTAAGAGCCATCAACACATCACCGAAACGTGTCCGGCCTGTACGTGCCAGCCAACTCGAGACCGACACGCAACGAACGCCGACGGATCGTGCGGAACGAGACGGCAACTGAGACGGGCGATGCAGATGGGCTCAGCCGAGCCGGCGGTCCAGATTGTAGGCGGCGCTGATTTAGGGCACGAGCACGAGTTTCCCCTTCGCCGCCGAGCTTTCGAGCAGCTCGTGGGCGTGGCGCGCCTCGGCGAGTGGCAGGCGCTCAGCAACGACCGGGTGGATCTCGCCACGACGAAGCAGCTCGACCAGCGTGCCGAAGTCCTCCCGGAACCAGGCCGGGTCCATGGGCTCCCCGCCCACTGCTCCGGGTCGCCGTGTGGCCCGGTCGCGATACTTCTGGACGTGGTAGGCGAGCACCTTCCGGCGGGGCGACAGCTTGTCCCAGAGCCACACAGCGGCGATCGCCGCGTACCACTCGATCACCGCTCGCCGGTCCTTGCGCCCGTGCGAGAGCGTGGAGTAGCGGCCGAACACGACGAGCCTCCCGCCCGGCCGCAGCGCACGGAACGAACGTAGCGAGATCGGGCCACCCAGGCTGTCGACAACGACGTCCACACCGCCGGCCTCCTCGCGCACGCGTGCCAGGAAGTCCTCGTTGCGGTAGTCGATGGCCACCGCGCCGAGCGCCTCGACCTTGGCTCGATCGCGAGCTGATGCGGTCCCGTAGAGGTGCAGCCCGGCCGAGCCTCCCAGCTCTAGAGCCGCGATGCCGACCCTGCCGGCCGCGCCGTGCACGAGCACCGACTCCCCGCTCTTCGCCTTGGCCGTGCGGTGAAGCACCTGGTAGGCGGTCATGTAGGGAAAGAGGAGGCTCAGGATCTTCCCGGGGTCGAGGTCTTCGGGGACGTCGACTGCGCCGGACTCCGGCACGCAGACGCGGTCCGCGTCCGCGCCCCATACCGTCAGCGCGCCGATGCGATCGCCCACGCGCAGCCTCGAGCAGTCCGGGCCGAGCTCTTCGACGACGCCGACGAGCTCATAGCCAGGCGTGAACGGTGGCTTCGGGGCGCCCGGGAGATACGTGCCGGCGCGCAGCTGGGCATCGGTGAACGACACGCCCGCGGCCAGAACCCTGACCTGCACCTCGCCCGGACCCGGTCGCGGATCGTCCTCCTCGACCACCTTCAAGACTTCTGGGCCGCCGAAGTGGTCGACGACTACGCGTTTCATAGTCTTCATCTCCTCGGGCCGTCCGAGATGCGCGTCGTTGCCGGTGGGGCTGCACCACATCGTCAGGCGCGACCAGGGACGCGAGCACCGGCGTCTCAAGCGTGATGTTGCCCCTGGCGCTGGCGGTAGGCATCGATGGCCACCAGTGCGATTCCGATTGTGATCACAGCGATCCAGAGACCGGCTGAGCCGACGTCGGCTACGAGCATCGCCGCGCCGATGAGCATGAGGGGCACGGCGATCCAGGTCACGGAGTGCCTCATGGCCGATGCCTCCTCCGGTCCTTCGGATGGCCCTCTTCCTAGGTTGTTGCACACGGTCGTTGGCGACCAGAGGCCTTCGTCCTGCAAGCGCGCGTCCTCGCAACCCGGCTGAGCCCAGACCACTGATCGGCAGACTCGGTCGTTCGCGGCCGAGAGTCGGCGTCGGTCGGCCGAGCCACGCCGGTTGTGAAGCGCGAGCGTACTAATTGATGCGCAGGGAACTCGGCACACTTTCTCATTGCCTGATTACACGAGGCGCCTGGGCGTGGTTGCCCTGTCGCCGATTTCCCGGGTGGGGAGCTGCGGTCGACCAGGTACGCCAGACCGCCGCCCGGGCCGTACCACGTCGGTACGGCGCTCCGGTGTCCACAGAGCCGACAGGCACCGGCGCGGACAGCCACCAATTGAGACGAGCTGAGACGGCGAGCGAGCGAAGAACGACGGCGGGGCGGACGCCTGGCGCATCGCTGCAGGTCAGCGCGGAGGATAAGGGGCTCATCGCAGTTCCGGTGGGAGGAGTAGTCCGCCGGCGACGAGGAGCATGCGGAGCCGGTAGTTGTGGCGGTTGCGGTAGCCGCGGGCGATGCGTCGGTGTAGTTCGATGATCCCGTTGATGGCTTCGGTGCCGCCGTTGGAGGCCCGGTCGGTGGCGAAGTAGCCCAGCAACTGGGTCTTCCACTGCCGCAGGGTGCGTCCGAGGCGGGCGATCTCGGGAATCGGGCAGGCCGGCAGGCCGGTCACGAGGTTCTCGGCGGCGGCCCGGCCGGCGGCCGGGTCGGCGTGGGCGTAGGCGGTGCGGACCTGCTGGTAGCACTGCCAGGCGAGCAACACCTGGTCCTCGCGGTCGCCGGCGGCCAGCCCGGCGGCGAGGCGGTGCCACTGCCGGTCGGTCAGGTCTTCTGCGGAGCGGTGCAGGACGTTGCGGATCCGGTAGAGCGGGTCGTGCTTGCGGCCGCGGTGGCCGAGGGTGTCCTGCTGGACCCGGCGGCGGACCTCGTCCATCGCCTGCGCCGCGAGCTTCACGACATGGAAAGCGTCCAGGACCGGAACGGCCTCGTCGAGTTCGTCGCGCAGGGCGTTGGCGTATCCGCGGAACGGGTCCAGGGTGGCGACCTGCACCCCGTCGCGGAACTGCTGAGTCCGTGCGGCCAGCCAGGTGGCGTAGGCGTTTCCGGTGCGGCCGGGCACCAAGTCCAGCAGCCTGGCCCGGACGCGCCCGTCCTGGTCGCGGGTCAGGTCGACCATCCCGGTCAGCATCGTCGGGCCCTTGGTCGCGGCCTTGTGCGGGGTGTGGTGCCACACGTGCTCGTCCACGCCGAGGGCCTGCACGCCGGCGAACCGGGACTCGTCCGCGGCCAGCTGCCGCAGCACCGGCGCGATCGCCCGCCACAACGTCCACCAGGCCACGCCCAGCTGACGGGCGAGCCCGGCGACCGTGGCGTGCTCGGTCGCCAGCTGCCCGACCGCCCAGCGCGCCGCCCGCACGGTCAGCCTCGAGCGGGCCGGAACCAGGTGCGGCAACAGTTCAGAGAACGTCCCGCGCGGGCAGTCCGGGTCCGGACACGCCCACCGCCGCTGCCGCCAGTGCAATTCGACCGGCAGCACGCCGGGCACGTCGTGCAACACCCGGGTCCGCCGGCCCCGGGACACCGCGACCACCCCGCAGTCCGGGCACCCGACCAACTCCCACGGCGTCTCCACCGCCACCCGCAGGCGACCCTCCTCGCGGTGCACCGCCACCACGTGCAACCCATCCAGGCCGAGCATCTCGTCGCACCGCGAGCAGGGGTCGGTGCTGAGTACGCCGACGGCGCACCCCGTACGGTTAGTCATCGTCGAGGTCCTCGTAGATCCAGCAGCTTGGTCGCCGCTGATCTTGAGGACCTCGACCTACATCACCGGGCAACTGCCCTCACCGGCGAGTCGCGTCCATCCCACCGGAACTGCGAAGAGCCCCAAATCGGCCACCGCCGACGAGCCGGGCGGCAGCGCGTCGAAGGCATCGCAGATCCGGGAAGCGATCAGTACGTCGAGAAGCAGCTGGCAGGTTAGAAGTCATCTTCCGTTAG
>DASULK010000013.1:0-20339 GCA_036278255.1 Micromonospora sp. | reverse complement strand
GGGCTACCTGCACACCGGTATCGAGAAGAACCTCGAATACCGCAACTGGGTGCAGGGCACCACCTTCGTCACCCGGATGGACTACCTGGCGCCGATCTTCAGCGAGGTGGGCTACAGCCTGGCGGTGGAGAAGCTGCTCGGAATCGAAGACCAGATCACCGAGCGGGCCACCACCATCCGTGTGCTGATGATGGAGCTCAACCGGATCGCCTCGCACCTGGTCTGGGTCGCGACCACCGCGATGGAGCTCGGCGCGGTCAACGTGATGATCTACGGGTTCCGTGAGCGGGAGTACGTCCTCGACATCTTTGAGATGATCACCGGCCTGCGGATGAACATGGCCTACGTACGTCCCGGCGGTGTCGCACAGGACGTACCGGACGAAGCCATCGTCAAGATCCGTGAGTTCCTCGCGATGCTGCCCAAGCGGCTCAAGGAGTACGAGGACCTGCTCTCGGGGCAGCCGATCTGGCTGCAGCGCACCCAGGACGTCGCGGTGCTCGACGTGACCGGATGCCTCGCGCTGGGCACCACCGGCCCGGTCCTGCGCGCCGCCGGCCTCGCCTGGGACCAGCGCAAGACCCTGCCCTACTGCGGCTACGAGACCTACGACTTCGACGTGCCGACCGAGGAAACCGGTGACGTGTGGGGCCGGTACCTGGTCCGGATGGCGGAGATCCGCGAGTCGATGAAGATCGTCGAGCAGACGCTCGACCGGCTCCGTCCCGGCCCGGTCATGATCGCTGACAAGAAAATCGCGTGGCCGGCACAGTTGGCCATCGGGGTCGACGGCATGGGTAACTCGCTCGAGCACGTCGCCAAGATCATGGGCCAGTCGATGGAATCGCTGATCCACCACTTCAAGCTGGTCACCGAAGGCTTCCGGGTGCCGCCCGGTCAGGTCTTCGTCGAACTTGAGGCGCCGCGTGGCGTCCTCGGCGTGCACGCCGTCTCCGACGGTGGCACCCGCCCCTACCGGGTGCACTACCGCGAGCCGAGCTTCGTCAACCTGCAGGCCATCCCGGCGATGTCCGAGGGAGCGCTGCTCGCCGACGTGATCGCCGGCGGTGCGTCGCTGGATCCGGTGATGGGTGGGTGTGACCGATGAGCTCGCCGGCCGCTAACGAAGGGTCAACCGTGCAGTTCAGTCAGGAGATACGCGAGCGGGCGCAGGAGATCATCGCCCGGTATCCGGCGGACCGGTCCCGGTCGGCGCTGCTGCCGTTGCTGCACCTGGTGCAGTCCGAGGAGGGGTACGTCTCTCCGGCCGGCGTGGCGTTCTGTGCCGAGATGCTCGGCATCACCAAGGCGCAGGTCGGCGCGGTGGCCACCTTCTACACCATGTACAAGCGGCGGCCCACCGGTGACTGGCTGGTCAGCGTCTGCACCAACACCCTCTGCAACGTGCTCGGCGGACAGGAGGTCTACGACGCCCTCGTCGAGCACCTCGGCGTCGGGCACGAGGAGACCACGGACGACGGCAAGATCACGCTGGAGCATGCCGAGTGCCTGGCCGCCTGCGACTACGGCCCGGTCATGACCGTCAACTACGAATACTTCGACAAGACCGACCCGCAGCAGGCGCTCGCGCTGGTGGAGAAACTGCGGGCGGGGGAACGGCCGATGCCCAGCCGGGGGGCCCGGCTCTGCACGCTCAAGGAGATGTCGCTGCAGCTCGCCGGCTACGCCGATCCGCGCGAGGGCGCGGTCGCCGAAGGACCCGCCGGCGAGTCGACGCTGCGGGGCCTGCGCCTGGCCGAACAGCACGGCATCGCGGTACCCGGCTACGACCCCGCCACCCCGATCAGCCGCGACGATCAACCGATGCCGGCCGATGCCAAGGCCGCCGAGGCGGCCGGCGTCGCGGCCAACAAACCGGCCAGCGACGCCAAACCCGCCGGTGACGCCAAGGAGCCGTTGGAGCGCAACCTGAAGGGGGCCGAGCAGTGACCACGCCTCGCCGGGAGACGCTGGAGAAGCTGACCCCGGTCCTCACCAAACGCTGGCTGTCCCCCGACGCCTGGCGGATCGAGGTCTACGAGCAGCTGGACGGCTACGCTGCGCTGCGCAAGGCGCTTGCCGTGCACCCCGACGACCTGATCCAGCTGGTGAAGGACTCGGGGCTCCGCGGGCGCGGCGGCGCCGGGTTCCCGACTGGCTTGAAGTGGGGTTTCATCCCGCAGAACGACGGCAAGCCGCACTACCTGGTGGTCAACGCCGATGAAGGCGAGCCGGGGACCTGCAAGGACCTGCCGCTGATGATGTACGACCCGCACTCGCTCATCGAAGGCGTGATCATCGCCTCGTACGCGATCCGGGCCAACCGTGCCTACATCTACATCCGGGGCGAGGCGGTGCATGCCGCCCGCCGGCTGCGCAACGCCATCGACGAGGCGTACAAGGCGGGCTACCTGGGCAGCAACATCCTGGGGACAGGCTTCGACCTCGACCTCGTGGTGCACAGCGGTGCCGGTGCCTACATCTGCGGCGAGGAGACGGCGCTGCTCGACTCGCTGGAGGGGTTCCGCGGTCAGCCGCGGCTACGTCCCCCCTTCCCGGCCACGCACGGCCTCTACTCCTGCCCGACCGTGGTCAACAACGTCGGCACCATCGCCAGCGTGCCCTACATCGTGCTCGGCGGCGCCGACTGGTGGAAGAGCATGGGCACCGAGAAGTCGTCCGGCCCGATGATCTACTCGCTCTCCGGGCGGGTTGTCAACCCCGGCCAGTACGAGTGCTCGATGGGCATCACCCTGCGTGAGCTGATCGAGCTGGCCGGTGGCATGCAGCCCGGCCACAACCTGAAGTTCTGGACCCCGGGCGGTTCGTCGACCCCGCTGCTGACCGCCGACCACCTGGACGTGCCACTCGACTTCGAGAGCGTGGCCGCGGCCGGGTCGATCCTGGGCACCACCGCCACGCAGATCTTCTCCGACCAGGACTGCCCGGTCTACGCGACCTACCGGTGGATGGAGTTCTACCACCACGAGTCGTGCGGCAAGTGCACCCCCTGCCGGGAGGGCAACTACTGGATGGTGCGGATCTACCGGCGGATCCTCTCCGGCCAGGGCACCCACGAGGACCTCGACACCCTGGTGGATACCTGTGACAACATCCTCGGCCGGGCGTTCTGCGGCCTGGGTGACGGGGCCACCAGTTCGGTGACCTCCTCGATCCAGTACTTCAAGCAGGACTACCTCGACTACATCGAGGGGCGTACCCCGCCCAAGCTCCCCGCCGAGCAGCCAGTAGGAGCGCATTGATGAGTGACGTAGCCAAGACAACGGATACGGTCACCCTCACCATCGATGGTGTCGAGGTGACCGCGCCCAAGGGGGCACTGCTCATCCGCGTCGCCGAGCAACTGGGGATCGAGATCCCCCGGTTCTGCGACCACCCGCTACTCGCGCCGGCCGGTGCCTGCCGCCAGTGCCTGGTGGAGGTCGAGGGGCAGCGTAAGCCGGTGGCCTCCTGTACCCAGACCGTCGCGGACGGCATGGTGGTGAAGACGCAGCTCACCTCGCCGGTGGCCAAGAAGGCCCAGACCGGCATCATGGAGCTGCTGCTGATCAACCACCCGCTCGACTGCCCCATGTGTGACAAGGGTGGCGAGTGCCCGCTGCAGAACCAGGCGATGTCGACCGGACGGACCGACACGCGGTTCCACGAGCACAAGCGGGAGTACCCCAAGCCCATCAACATCTCGACGCAGGTGCTGCTCGACCGCGAGCGGTGCGTGCTGTGTCAGCGGTGCACCCGCTTCTCCGACGAGATCGCCGGTGACAAGTTCATCGACCTGATGAACCGCTCCTCCGCAGAGGAGATCAACGTCTACCGGGACGAGGTGTACGGCGGGGAAGAGGACGACGCGGGCGACGAGCCCTTCAACTCCTACTTCTCCGGCAACACCGTGCAGATCTGCCCGGTCGGGGCGTTGACCGGAACGCAGTACCGCTTCCGCGCCCGCCCGTTCGACCTGGTCTCCTCGCCGAGCGTCTGCGAACACTGCTCCGCCGGCTGCGCCCAGCGCACCGACCACCGCCGCAACAAGGTCCTGCGCCGCCTCGCCGGCGACGACCCGGCGGTCAACGAGGAGTGGAACTGCGACAAGGGCCGCTGGGGCTTCCAGTACGCCACCGCCTTCGACCGGCTGATCAACCCGCTGGTGCGGGACAGCAAGACGGGTGAACTGCGCGAAGCGTCGTGGAGCGAAGCGTTCGCCGTCGCCGCCGAAGGGCTGCGCAAGGCGCGCGACTCGGCCGGCGTCGGGGTGCTGACCGGTGGCCGGTTGACCGTCGAGGACGCCTACGCCTACGCGAAGTTCGCCCGGGTGGCGCTCGGCACCAACGACATCGACTTCCGCGCCCGCCCGGTCTCGCCGGAAGAAGCCGACTTCCTGGCCAGCAGCGTGGTCGGCGTCACCGACGTGACCTACGCCGACATCGAGCGGGCGCCGAACGTGGTGATCGCCGGGCTGGAGCCGGAGGAGGAGTGCCCGATTCTCTTCCTGCGGCTGCGCAAGGCGCACCTGCAGCACGGGCTCAAGGTCTTCGCGCTGGCACCCTTCGCCAGCCGCGGCCTGGAGAAGCTCGGTGCGAAGGTCGCCAAGGTGGTGCCCGGTGAAGAGGCCAACGTCCTGGCCGACAACCCCACCGTCGCCGAGGCGCTGGCTGCAGACGGGGCCATCCTTATCGTTGGTGAGCGGCTGGCCACCGTCCCGGGCGGGTTCTCCGCGGCGGCTGCCGTCGCCCGCCGTACCGGGGCGAAACTGGTCTGGGTGCCGCGCCGCGCCGGGGACCGGGGTGCGGTGGACGCCGGCTGCCTGCCCAACCTGCTGCCCGGCGGGCGGCTGGTCAACGATCCGGCCGCCCGGGCCGAACTGGCCGGGGCGTGGGACCTGGAGCCGGGGATCATCCCGAGCCAGGTGGGGCGGGACACCAACCAGATCATCGCGGCCGCCGCCGCCGGGGAACTCGGTGCGTTGGTCGTCGCCGGGGTCGACCCGGCCGACCTGGCCGACCCACGGTTGGCCGAGGAGGCGCTGGAGAAGGTGCCCTTCCTGGTGAGTCTGGAGGTCCTGAACAGTGCGGTCAGCCGGCGCGCCGACGTTGTGCTGCCGGTCGCGCCGGTGGTGGAGAAGGCGGGCAGCTTCGTCGACTGGGAAGGCCGTCTGCGTACCTTCGACGCCGTGCTGCGCTCCTCGGCGATGAACGACGGACGCGTCCTCGACGCGCTCGCCGCCCAGCTGGGCGTCTCCCTCGGCGCCAGCGATGTCAGCAGCGTGCGGCGGGAGTTGGGGGCGCTACCGGCGACCGCCGCCCAGCGGCCGGAGCCGCCGACCGTGGCGGCGGACGTCCCGCCGGCGCTCGGCGACGGCGAAGCCGTGCTCGCCACCTGGCACCAGTTGATCGACCTGAGCACCCTGATCGAGGGTGACGAATACCTTGGTGGCACGGCCCGCCCGCCCGTGGTCCGGATCGGCAAGGGCACCGCGGCAACCCTCGGGGTGGCCGACGGTGAGGCGGTCACGGTCGGTACCGACCGGGGCGCCGTGACCCTGCCGGCGGCGATCACGGACATGCCGGACGGCGTCGTCTGGCTGCCGACCAACTCACCCGGCTCGACTGTGCGGCGCAGCCTCGGCGTTGCGTCCGGCGCGGTTGTCCGGATCTCTGCTGGAGGTGTCCAGTGAGCCTGCTCTACCTGGCCCAGGATCCGACCCTGCAGGACTTCGGCAAGGATCCGTGGTGGCTGCTCCTCGGTAAGATCCTCTTCGCGTTCGTCTTCGGGCTGCTCGGCACCCTGCTCGGCGTCTGGTTCGAGCGGCGCGTCGTGGCTCGGATGGCGCAGCGCCCCGGCCCCAACCAGGTGGGCCCGCTCGGTCTGCTGCAGACCCTCGCCGACGGCTTGAAGATGGCCTTCAAGGAGGACATCCTGCCGCGTAACGCGGATCGGTTCGTCTATTTCTTCGCGCCGACCATCTCGGTGATCTGTGCGGTGACGACCCTGGCGGTCGTCCCCTTCGGCCCGATGGTCAGCATCTTCGGCACGCAGACTCCGCTGCAGGTCACGGACGTGTCCGTGGGGGTGCTGGTGGTGCTGGCCGCCTCCTCGATGGCCGTCTACGGCGTCGTTCTCGGTGGCTGGGCCTCCGGCTCCGTCTACCCGCTGCTCGGCGGTCTGCGCTCGTCCGCGCAGCTGATCTCGTACGAGGTCGCCCTCGGGCTCTCCATCGTGGCCGTCTTCATGACCGCGGGCACGATGTCGACCAGCGGCATCGTGGCGGCGCAGGCGGGCAGCACGCCGATTGAACTATTCGGCATCCAGTTCACCCCACCGAGCTGGTACGCGCTCCTGCTCTTCCCCAGCTTCATCATCTTCTTCATCTCCGCGGTGGGGGAGACCAACCGGGCACCGTTCGACCTGCCCGAGGCAGAGTCGGAGCTGGTCGGCGGCTTCATGACCGAATACAGCTCGCTGAAGTTCGCGCTCTTCATGCTCTCCGAATACGTGGCGATGGTCGGCATGTCGGCGGCCACCACCACGCTCTTCCTCGGCGGGTGGCGGGCCCCGGCACCGATCACCACCATCTGGGCCGGCGCCAACAGCGGCTGGTGGCCCCTGCTGTGGTTCAGCATCAAGGTGATCTTGCTGCTCTTCGTCTTCGTCTGGCTGCGCGGGACCCTGCCCCGGCTGCGCTACGACCAGTTCATGCGGCTCGGCTGGAAGGTGCTCCTGCCGATCAACCTGGTCTGGATCCTGGCGCTCGGCGGGCTACGCACCATCAACGGCTGGGAGAACAACCAGCGCTGGTCCGTGATCACCATCACGGTCGGTGTAGTTCTGCTGGCCGCGCTCTTCTGGCCGACCCGCAAACCGGAGCCGGCCCAGACCCTGCAGGAGCAGATGGACGCGCGTCCGGTCGGTAGCTTCCCGCTACCGCCGATGGACCTGCAGGTGCCACCGAGCCCGCGGCTGAAGCGCGCGGTCGCCGAGCGGGAGCCGATCACCACGCAGGCCGGCTCCGACGAGAAGGAGGTGTGACATGGGCGCGATCACGGGCATGTTCAAGGGCTTCGGGGTCACCTTCTCGCACATGTTCAAGAAGGTCGTCACCACCGACTACCCGTTCAAGCCGCCGGTCACCGCACCGCGCTACCACGGTCGGCACATCCTCAACCGTCACCCCGACGGGCTGGAGAAGTGCATCGGCTGTGAGCTGTGCGCGTGGGCGTGCCCTGCTGACGCGATCTTCGTCGAGGGTGCAGACAACACCGAGGAGCAACGCTTCTCGCCCGGCGAGCGGTACGCGAAGGACTACCAGATCAACTACGCCCGCTGCATCTTCTGCGGGCTCTGCATCGAAGCGTGCCCGACCCGCTCGTTGACGATGAGCAACGAGTACGAGTTGGCGCGCGATGACCGCCAGGATCTGATCTTCACCAAGGAGCAGCTGCTCGCCCCGCTCCTACCGGGCATGGAACCGCCACCGCACCCGATGCGGCTCGGCGATTCGGAGAAGGACTACTACGTCGGCGCCCTGACCAACCCGGGCACCTCTGCCGGCGCGGAGCGCTCGCCAGCCAGCGGTGCGTACCACGTGGATGAACACCCTGGCGTCACCTTCCCGGGCGCCGAACAGGAGGCCCAGCGGGCCCAGGGCGCCAAGGGGGACCAGGCGTGACGACCGTGCTTGCCGCGGCCGGTGGGGTGACCACCGGTGAAGAGGTTGCCTTCTGGGTGCTGGCTCCGCTGGCCCTGATCGGCGCCCTCGGCATGGTGCTGGCCCGCAACGCCGTGCACTCGGCGCTCTGGCTGGTGCTCACCATGCTCTGCCTCGGTGCCTTCTACGTCATCCAGTCGGCACCCTTCATCGGTATGGCGCAGATCATCGTCTACACCGGCGCCATCATGATGCTGTTCCTCTTCGTGCTGATGCTGGTCGGCCGGGACGCCTCCGACTCGCTCATCGAGACACTGCTCGGTCAGCGGGTGGCGGCGACGGTGCTGGGACTCGCGTTCGCCGCGCTCATCGGCACCGGGCTCTACCGGTCCGTCGGCGGGACCACCGCCGTCGGGCTGGAGGAAGCCAACGCCGACGGCAACGTGGTCGGCGTGGCTAAGCTGCTCTTCACCAAGTACGTCTTCGCCTTCGAGGCGACCTCGGCGCTGCTGATCACCGCCGCGGTCGGCGCGATGATCCTGGCGCACGTGACGCGCCGCCGGAGCGAGCGCCCCAGCCAGGTGGAGCAGATGAAGGCCCGCTTCGCCCCCGGCTCCTACCCGGGGCCGAAGCCCGGCCCTGGCGTCTACGCCACCTCCTCCTCGGTCGCCACCCCGGGCCGGCTCCCGGACGGCACCCTGACCAGAAGCACCGTCTCCGAGATCCTGCCGATGCGGGAGATGTCATCGTCGGAGGCCGCTCCCAAGGGGACAGAGAAGTGACGCCTGACTACTACCTGATCCTCGCGGCGGTGCTCTTCACCATCGGCGCCACCGGGGTGCTCATCCGACGCAACGCGATCGTCCTGTTCATGTGCATCGAGTTGATGCTGAACGCGGCGAACCTCGCGCTGGTCACCTTCAGCCGCATCAACGGCGACCTCAACGGCCAGGTCATGGCGTTCTTCGTCATGGTGGTCGCGGCGGCCGAGGTCGTCGTCGGACTGGCCATCATCATGTTGATCTTCCGGACTCGGCGCTCTGCCAGCGTCGACGACGCCAACCTGTTGAAGTACTAAGAGGGGCCCCGGAGTGGAACAGACTTTGTGGAGCGCCCAGGACCTCGCCGTGGTCGAGCACGTCCCGGCGACCGGGCTGCTCAGCAGCGTGTGGCTGCTGGTCGCCATCCCCCTGGCCAGCGCGGCGCTCCTGCTGCTGCTCGGCCGGCGAGCCGACCGGTGGGGGCACTGGCTGGGGGTCGGCAGCGTCGCAGCGGCCTTCGTCCTCGGGCTGACCTACTTCTTCCAGCTGCGCGGCCTGGAGAACCAGTCCGTTGAGCGCAGCCTCTGGGAGTTCATCGCGGTCGGCAAGCTCAACGTCGACTTCGGCCTGCTCTTCGACCCGCTGGCCGCCGTCTTCGTCCTGCTGATCACCGGGGTGGGCTCCCTGATCCACCTGTACGCGGTGGAGTACATGGCGGCCGACCCGGGCAGGCGGCGGTTCTTCGCCTACTTCAACCTCTTCATCGCCGCGATGCTCCTGCTGGTGCTCGGCAACAACTACGTGATGCTCTACCTCGGCTGGGAGGGCGTCGGTGTCGCCTCGTACCTGCTGATCTCCTTCTGGTACGGGCGCCCGTCGGCGGCGACCGCCGGTAAGAAGGCCTTCCTGATGAACCGGGTCGGCGACGCCGCACTGGTTATCGCGATCTTCACCATGTTCGCCACCCTCGGCACCACGCAGTACGACGAGGTGTTCAACGGCGTCGGCGCACTGGCCGGCGGCACCGTGCTGGTGATGGGGCTGCTGCTGCTACTCGGCGCGACCGGTAAGTCCGGTCAGTTCCCGCTGCAGGCCTGGCTCCCCGATGCGATGGAGGGCCCGACCCCGGTCTCCGCGCTCATCCACGCGGCGACCATGGTCACCGCTGGCGTCTACCTGATCGCCCGCTCCAACCCGATCTTCTCGACCAACTCGACGCTGCAGCTCGTCGTGGTCAGCGTCGGTGCGCTCACCCTGCTGGTCGGCGCGATCATCGGCGCGGCCAAGGACGACATCAAGCGGGTGCTCGCCTGGTCGACGGTCAGCCAGATCGGTTACATGTTCCTCGGCGTGGGGCTCGGCGGTGCGGCGTATGCGCTCGCCATCGTCCACCTGCTCGCGCACGGCTTCTTCAAGGCCAACATGTTCCTCGGGTCCGGGTCGGTCATGTACGCCATGAAGGACCAGGTCGACATCCGGCGCTTCGGTGGCCTGCGCAAGCACATGAAGATCACCTGGATCACCTTCGGCCTGGGCTGGCTGGCGATCATCGGGCTGTTCCCGTTCTCCGGCTACTTCTCCAAGGAACCGATCATCGAGGCCGCGTTCGCCCGCGGGGACTGGACCTCCTGGCTCTTCGGCGGGGCGGCCCTGCTCGGCGCGGGTCTGACTGCCTTCTACATGACCCGGCTCTTCGTCCTCACCTTCCACGGCCCGAAGCGGTGGACCGAGGAGATCGAGGAGCCGAAGGAATCCCCGACGCTGATGACCATCCCGCTGATCCTGCTCGCCGTCGGATCGGTTGGGGCTGGTTTCCTGCTGTACACGTCGGTCCCGGACTGGCTCACCCCGGTGCTCGGCGAGCACAAGGAGTCGGAGGCCGTGCTCTCCCATTGGACGATCACGGTGCTCTCCACGGTGGTCACCCTGCTCGGCGTCGGGATCGCCTGGGTGCTGTTCCGCAACGGCACCGCGCTGCAGGAGCAGCCGGCCGGACCGCTGGTCACCGCCGCCCGGCGCAACCTCTACACCGATGCGTTCAACGAGGTGGTCTTCGAGAAGCCGGGTGTCTTCCTCGCCCGGGCCTTGGTCTACCTCGACAACCGCGGCATCGACGGCATGGTCAACGGCCTGGCCGCCGCGGTGGGTGGCGGGTCGGGCCGGCTGCGCCGGCTGCAGACCGGTTACGTACGGTCCTACGCGCTCTCCATGCTCACCGGAGCACTGCTGGTGCTGGGAGCGTTCCTCGCCGTGCAGATGGGGTGGCTGGCGTGACGAACCTGAGCTCGACCGCGGTACGCGGGGCGGGCGCTGACCACGGAAGGAAACACGGGCCGCCCGTGGACGTGCAGCTGAGCCTGCGGTCCAGCGGCCCGACACAGGAGGAGCAGGCCGAATAATGTCCGACTTCCCGTTCCTTTCGGTGCTGACCGTCGCACCGCTGGTCGGCGCCGTGGTGGTGGCGATGCTGCCCCGCCGCAAGCCGGAACTGGCCAAGCGGGTGGCGCTCGGCTGGTCGCTCGCGGTGCTGCTGCTGGCCGTCTTCATGTGGGTCGCCTACGAGGTCGGCGGCGAACGGCTGCAACTGCGCGAGTCGTACCCGTGGATCCCGCGTTGGGGGGTCAACTTCACCTTCGCCGCCGACGGCATCGCGCTGGTGATGTTGATGCTCATCGCCCTGCTGGTGCCGGTGGTGATCCTGGCCTCGTGGCATGAGGCCGACAAGACCCGCCGGTCGGTGCCGGTCTACTTCGCGCTGCTGCTCCTGCTCGAGTTCACGCTCATCGGCGTCTTCGCCGCCGCGGACGTGTTTCTCTTCTACGTCTTCTTCGAGATCATGCTCGTGCCGATGTACTTCCTGATCGGCAGCTACGGCGGCCACCAGCGGCAGTACGCGGCGGTGAAATTCTTCCTCTACTCCCTGGTCGGCGGCCTCTTCATGCTGGCCGCGGTGATCGGCCTCTGGGTCGTCGGTGGGAAGACCTTCGACTGGCAGTCGCTCCTTCAGCTCGACCTGTCGACGGGCACCGAGCGCTGGCTCTTCCTCGGCTTCTTCATCGCCTTCGCGATCAAGGCGCCCTTCTTCCCCTTCCACACCTGGCTGCCGGATGCCGGTGGGGCGGCACCGGCCGGCGCTGCGGCGCTACTCGTCGGCGTGATGGACAAGGTCGGCACCTTCGGCATCCTGCGCTACTGCCTGCCGCTCTTCCCCGCAGCGTCGAAGTGGTTCGCGCCGTACGCGCTGGCACTCGCCGTCATCGGCATCATCTACGCCGCGCTGCTGGCGATCGGGCAGAACGACCTCAAGCGCCTGGTCTCTTACACCTCGATCGCACACTTCGGCTTCATCGGCGTGGGAATCTTCGCCTTCACCACCCAGGCCGGCACCGGTGCGGTCCTCTACATGGTCAACCACGGGCTCGCCACCGGCCTGCTCTTCCTGGTGGTGGGCATGTTCGTCGCCCGGCGTGGCTCGGCGCTGGTCAGCGACTTCGGTGGCGCCGGCAAACTGGTGCCGCTCCTGGCCGGAGTGCTCTTCTTCGCCGCGCTCGCCTCGCTCTCCCTCCCCGGCATGGCGCCGTTCATCTCCGAATTCCTGGTGCTGATCGGAACCTTCACGGTGAACAAGCCGGTCGCGGTGATCTCCACCGTCGGGATCATCCTCGCCGCGGCGTACGCGCTGTGGATGGTGCAGCGGACCACCCAGGGCACCCTCAACCCGACGCTCTCCGAGATCGACGCGATGCGCCGGGACCTCAGCCTGCGGGAGAAGTTCGTGGTCGCCCCACTGATCGCACTGATCCTGGTGTTCGGCTTCTACCCGAAGCCGGTCACCGATGTCATCAACCCCGCCGTCCAGGCCACCTTGGCCGATGTCGGCAAAACCGACCCCGCCCCGACGGCCGGTAGCAACACGGAGGCCGCAAAATGACCGATCTCAGGCTCCCGCCGATCGACTTCGCGGCCCTCGCGCCGATCCTGATCCTCTTCGGGGTCGCGTTCGTGGGCGTGCTTGTGGAAGCCTTCGCCCCGCGGCGCCTGCGCCACCCGGTGCAACTCATCCTCGGGCTGGCCGGCCTGGTCGCGGCCTTCGTCATGGTGGTGCAGCAGGCCGGGAAGCAGACGGTAACCGCCGGCACCGCCATTGCCGTCGACGGTCCGACGCTCTTCCTGCAGGGCACGATCTTGGTCCTCGCCCTGGTGGCGCTCCTCCTCATCGGTGAGCGGAGGCTGGAGCGCGGCGGACCGTTCGTGGCCCAGGCGTCGATCCCGGCCAGTTCGGAGGCGGACCGCTTCCAGCGGGCGCAGCGCGACGCCTCGACCGAGTTCTATCCGCTGACCATGTTCGCCGTCGCCGGCATGCTGGTCTTCGTAGCCGCCAACGACCTGCTGACGATGTTCATCGCCCTGGAGGTCTTCTCGCTGCCGCTCTACCTGCTCTGCGCCCTGGCGCGGCGTCGCCGGCTGCTCAGCCAGGAAGCGGCCATGAAGTACTTCCTGCTCGGGGCGTACGCGTCGGCGTTCTTCCTCTTCGGCGTGGCCCTCATCTACGGCTTCGCCGGCGCGGTCGACTTCGCCGCCGTCCACACCGGTGTCCTCGAGTCCACAGCCAGCCCGGTGCTGCTCCTCGCCGGCCTCGCGATGCTCGCCATCGGCCTGCTGTTCAAGGTGGCCGCCGCTCCGTTCCACGTCTGGGCGCCGGACGTCTACCAGGGCGCACCGACCCCGATCACCGCCTTCATGGCGGCCTGCACCAAGGTCGCGGCGTTCGGTGCGCTGCTGCGCGTGCTGTACGTGGCCTTCGAAGGGGCCGGCTGGGACTACACCCCGGTGCTCGGTGTGGTCGCCGTGTTGACCATGCTGGTCGGCGCGATCCTTGCGGTCACCCAGACCGACATCAAGCGGCTGCTGGCCTACTCGTCCGTGGCCAACGCCGGCTACCTGCTGGTCGGGGTGCTCGCCCTCTCCAAGGACGGCCTCTCCAGCACGATGTTCTACCTGGTGGCGTACGGCTTCTCCGTCCTCGCCGCGTTCGGTGTGGTCACGCTGGTGCGCGACGGGGATGGCGAGGCGACCCACCTGTCCCGGTGGGCCGGCCTGGGCCGCCGATCGCCGCTCTTTGCCGGGCTCTTCACCTTCATCCTGCTCGCCTTCGCCGGTATCCCCCTGACCAGCGGCTTCACCAGCAAGTTCGCGGTGTTCGGGGCGGCCCTGGCCGGGGGGCAGACCTGGCTGGTCATCGCGGGTGTGGTGAGCAGCATGATCCTGGCGTTCCCGTACCTGCGGGTGGTCGTGCTGATGTGGCTGTCGGAGCCGGGCGACTCCACGCCGTCGGTCTCCGCACCCGGAGGCCTGACCGCGGTGGCGCTGCTGATCGGCGCGGTGGCTACCCTGGTGCTCGGTGTGGCGCCGGAGGCGTTGCTCAACCTCACCGACAGCGCCTCCGAGTTCGTCCGCTCATCAGGGTCGGCGATGCCTTAGTGCATTACCATCCCCGCACCACCGGCCCCGCGCCCGTCCCACACCGGGTGGTGCAGGACCATGTGGCATCGTTGGAGGAGTGGTGAGGACGGCTGGCGCGAAGGCGGTGGTGACCGCCCCCGGCGTTGATGAGCTGGACCTGCGCTCAATCGGGGTCGACCTGCTCGACCCCGCGGTCGAGGCGTCGGTAACGGCCTCACTGGCGCTTGTCGAGGCGGAGCTGCGGTCCTGCGTGGAGAGCGCGGATCCCTTCGTCACCGAAGCGGCCCGCCATCTGGTCGAGGCCGGCGGCAAGCGGTTCCGGCCGCTGCTGGTGGCACTCGGGGCGCAGTTCGGCGACCCGGCCGCGCCAAAGGTCGCTCGGGCCGCCGTGGTGATGGAGCTGACCCACCTGGCGACGCTCTACCACGACGACGTGATGGACGACGCGGCCGTGCGACGGGGCGCGCCGAGCGCGAACGCCCGATGGGGAAATTCGGTCGCCATCCTCGTTGGTGACTTTCTCTTCGCCCGCGCCGCCGACCTCGCGGTCGACCTCGGCCTGGAGGCGGTCCGGCTGCAGGCCCGCACCTTCGCCCGGCTGGTGCACGGCCAGATCGCGGAGACGGCGGGCCCGCGGGAGGGCGACGACCCGGTCGTGCACTACCTGCACGTCATCGCGGAGAAGACCGGGTCGCTCATCGCGACGTCCGCGCGTTTCGGCGGCATGTTCGGCGGGGCGGCGGCCGACCACGTCGAGGCGTTGGCGCGGTACGGCGAGACGATCGGTGTCGCATTCCAACTCTCCGACGATCTGCTCGACATCGCATCGGAATCCGTTCAGTCCGGCAAGACACCCGGCACCGATCTGCGTGAGGGCATCCCGACCCTGCCGGTGCTCTACGCGCTCGGGACGGGCGACACCGACGGGGCGTCGCTGCGGCTGCGGGAGATCCTCTCCGCCGGTCCGGTCGTCGACGACACACTGCACGCCGAGGCGCTCAGCCTGCTGCGTGAATCACCGGCCCTGAAGCGTGCTCGGGAGACCACCCGTCGCTACGCCGACGAGGCACGCGCACACCTCGCCCCGCTGCCCGTGTGTCCCGCCCGCCGGGCCCTCGAGTCGCTCTGCGACTTCATCGCCGACCGTACCGGGTAATTCGGTTCCTGCTCCGTAGACCACCTATCGGCCCAACCGTTTCTTGTCAGGCGGCGGCGCGGTGGTGCAGCATACGACCGCCGGCGAACATCAGGGCGGCGGCGAGCAGCATGGCCACCGCAGCGACCCTCCACATCGCCGGATAGTCGGCGTAGGCGGCGAGGGGACCCAGCCCGAGCGGGCCGAGGCAGCCCCCCGCGTACACCCCCGTCTGGGTGATGGAGGTGGCGGCGGCCGGGGCCTGCGGATGAAGCCGGACCACGGCGAAGTTCATGAGGCCCGGCCACGCCCAGCCCAGGCCGAAGCCGAGGACGACCCCCGCCACCAGCGGCACGGTGCCGCCGACGGCCAGCAGGGCCAGGCCGGCCGAGCCGACGACCAGCATGGCACCGATGGTGGAGACTCGACCACCGATGCCCCGGTCGGCCAGATGCCCGCCGAGCACCCGGGCGGCGACGCAGACGGTGCTGCCGAAAGTCAGGGCCAGCCCCGCCAGGCCGGGACCGAGACCCCGCTCTACCGCCGAGTCGACCAGGAATGTGCCCAGGCTGCCGGCCGAGGCGGAGGCGAGCAGCGCGGCCCCCCCGATCACGATCAACGCGGCCGTGGCGCGTTCGCCACCGCTGCCCTGGGTCCGCCCACCGCCATGGTGGCCGTTCGGTACCAGCGGTAGCGCCGTCAGCGCGGCACCCGCCGCGGCCACGAAGGCCCATCGCCAGCCTACGGTCAGCGCCACCGTGGGCACCGCGATACCCGCGAGCAGCGTGGAGAGTGGGATCGCGGCCTGCTTGAGCCCGAACGACACGCCCTGGCGACCCACGGGGACGTGACGTGCGAGGACGCTGTTGCTGGCGAGTTGCCCCAGCGCGTTCGCCACCGCGCTGAGTGCCAACAGAACGAGGAGGAGGGCGAAGGAGCGGGCGAAGACACCGATGGCGAGGAGCGTGGCCGCGGCGAGCAGGATGCCGCCCCGGGCGATCACTGCCGGGCCGTACCGTTCCACCAGCGCCCCCGAGGGCACGGAGGCGATTGCGCTGCCGCCGAAGTAGACCGACACCGCCAGGCCGAGGCCAGCCGGGGAGAAGCGGAGCTCGGCCCCCATCTGTACCGCGAGTCCGCCGAGCAGGAAGACCGGCAGGACGCAGGCGATGGTGGTTGTGACGGCGCCGACGGTGGCGCGTACGGGGTGGACGCCGCCAGCGGGCAGCGCGGCACTGACGTGGATTTCGGACATATTTCGTCGATCTTACGGGAGCGGTTATGCCTCCTGTGCCACCCGCCGTGCGCGTGGGGGTACGCATTGTCGCCAAAAATCTGGCACCCTCGATCAGGTAACGCAGTTCCGACTCATGGGCAATTTCATATGGTGTAAGTCTTCGAGCGGCGGAGGTGGTTGTGCGCGACCCCTTGGCGGAACCATCGGACCTGATCCGGAGCGTGTCGCGGGCGCTGCGGGTACTGGAGGCGGTCGGGCGGGCCCCGAAAGGCCTGACCGTGAAACAGATCGCCCGACGATGCGAACTGACCGTGGCGACCACCTATCACCTGGTACGTACGCTCGCCTATGAGGGTTACGTGATCCGGCGGGAGGACGGCACCTACATCGTCGGGCTGCAGGTGGCTGACCGTTACCGGGAGCTGGTTGCGGCGTTCCGGGGCCCGGCGGCGGTGGGCGAGGCGCTCCGGCGGGCGGCGCTGGAGAGTGGGTACAGCCATTTCCTGGGCCGGTTCGTCAGCGGACAGGTGACCATCACCGCGGTCGCGGAGGGACCCCGGTCACCCGGCCCGGAGGATCTCGTACCCGGGTATGTGGAAGCACCGCACGCGAACGCCATCGGCAAGGCGCTGCTCTCCACCCTCACCCCCGAGCAGCGGTACCGGTATCTGCGTGAGTACGGGATGCGGCAGTTCACCCCTGCCACCGTCGCCACGGTGGATGCGTTCGAGGCTGACCTGGCGGCTTCCGAGCGGCGCGGCATGTATCTGGAGGTGGGGCAGTACCGCAAGGGACTGGCCGGTGCCGCGGTGGTCGTTAACGCGGACAAGGACATCGAACGCCGGCTCGTGCTCGGCTGCGTGCTGCCTGCCGCGGAGATGATGACCTCCGCCCGGGTGGTGCGGACCAAGCTGTTGGCCGCCGCCCGATCCATCTCCGCAGCCCACGCCGATCAGTGAAGCCCCCGTCGATCAGTGAAGTCCCCGTCGATCAAGGACTTATTGTCGTGGTTTGATCTCCGATCACGACAACGAGCTCTTGATCGACGGGAAAGTCCTTGATCGACGGGGGAGTCCGCGGTCGCGACGTCCCGCAAAAAAGGGGGGGGGTGCCGGGTTCACCGGGGGCTGGTCGACACCGGTTTGGGCGGGGCCGCGAGCCCTGTTGCCCGGGACTGGCGCCGGGCGTGCCGCATCGCCTCGACGGTAAAGACGATCAGAGCCAGCCACACCAGCATGAACCCGGCCAACCGGGCGGGCGGCATCGGCTCGTGAAAGATCAGCACGCCGATGCAGAGCTGAAAGACGGGAGTGATGTACTGCAGGATGCCCAGTTGGGTCAATGGAATCCGGTTGGCAGCCCCGGCGAAGAGCAGCAGCGGGATCGCGGTCGCCGCCCCCGTGAAGAGCATCAGCGCCGTGTGTGTGGCCGAGATGTGGCCGAAGCTCGACTCGGCACGCCAGACCAGCCAGCCGAGGTATCCGAGGGCCGCCGGTGCCAGCACCGCGGACTCGACGAGGAGGCCTTCCGCGGCGGGCAGCCCCAGCCGCTTCTTCACCAGACCGTACCCGGCGAAACTCAGCGCCAGGATCAGGGCGATGTAGGGCAGCCGGCCGTAGGCGACGGTCAGCACCACCACGGCCACCCCACCGATGCCGACGGCGATCCATTGGCCGGTCCGTAGCCGTTCACCGAGGACCCCGACACCGAGCAGGACGACGACCAGCGGGTTGATGAAGTACCCGAGGGCGGTCTCCACCACCCGGTCGGAGTTGACGCCGTAGATGTAGGTGAACCAGTTGGTTCCGATCAGCGTCGCCGCCAGCGTGATGCCGGCCAGCGCCCGGGGTTGCTGAAACAGGCCGCGGAGGAAGGCCCGGTTGCGCATCGCGGCCAGCAGCAGCGCGACGAACACCACCGACCAGACCACCCGGTGGGCCAGGATCTCGACCGACCCGGCCGGCTGGAGCAGCTTGAAATAGAGGGGAAAGAAACCCCAGAGCAGGTACGCGCTGAGGCCGTAGACGTATCCCCGACGGAGTGCACTCACGCCCCCGCCTCGCGGCCCTTTCTCATGGGTCGAGGGTACGGGGTGGTCCGCTCGCCGGAGCCGTTCCGGTGACCGCTATCACGGGGCACCGGAGTGCGGTCGTCGCCGGCGTGTCCGCAGGTAGCGGCTGGTTCGTCCGCGGTGGCCTGGCGAGCGCTGGCGCCGTGGCAGCGGCATATGAACGCCGAGGGCGGATGGAGAAGGGGAGGCTGATCGTCAGCACCAGCCGACGGTAGCCCGGGACCGGCCTTGCGGTCCCGGGCCAATCTCGAGCCGATGGCCGTCGTCGCGCTGGCCCTGGTCAGTCGCGGTCGAGGACCAGGCCGAGCAGCCAGGTCACGAGACTGACGAAGAGCGCGCCGAGTACCGCTGACGGCCAGAAGTTGGCGACGTGGAAAGGCAGGTCCAGTTGACCGGCGATCCAGCTCGTCAGGAGGAAGAGCAGTCCGTTGACGACGAGTGCGATCAGGCCCAACGTCAGCACATAGAGGCCGCAACCGACGATCTTGATGATCGGCTGAAGGACGGCGTTGACCACCCCGAAGATCGCCGCTACTAGTACGAGGGTCAGCACCGCATCGCTGGTGGACTCAGTGTTCAAGGTGATGCCGGAGAAGAGCAGCGTCGCCAGCCAGAACGCCAGGGCGGTGCTGCCGAGCCGGATGATGATGCCTCGCAGAGATCCCATGCGGCAGATCGTGCCATGGGAACAGGGGCCGCGCGCCTCCGCATCGATCAAGGACTTTTTCGTCGATCAAGGGCGAAGGGTCGTGGATCCGAGATCCAGCACGACAACACGCCCTTGATCGACGGGGTGGGGAGGTGGGGAGAGGAGGCGCGGATCAGGGACGGACCGGCGGGCCGACGAGTTGAGACTCGATCGGCGTGACGCCCAGCAACGCCCAGCGCAACGCCCGCCGGTTGACCACCGCGAGCATGTCGTGCCGGATCCGGGTCAACCATTGCGCGGAGGCACCGAGACCGAGGGCTGCACCAGCCAGCGTCGCCTCCTCGGGCCGCAACGGCTGCAGCAGCGCCAGATCGGCCCGGGCGAGGAGATCGAGGTCAGCATGGGTCAACTCGTCACGGACAACGAGGTGAGCCTGCCAGCCAGGCCCGGGCTGCGGATCCGGCGCGACCGGTCCGACATCGACGATGACCAGCAACGGGCGCAGTGGGGTGGCCGGTGGGCCGCCGACGGCGCGGCCGGGTGGGATGACCACGATCGCTTCACCAGGGGCGGTCGCACCCCGGACGAAGGGCTCCCACCCCGCCGGACGGGCGGTCTGCACCACCACCCGAGCCCCCAGCGCGAGGGCACGCAGCGCAACGACTTGCGCGGCGCGGACTCCGCCGATCAGCACCGCGCGGGTCGCTTTCGCCCGGAAGAGACGTACCGACACCGCCTCCCCGTGCCGGTTGGTTCCGATCATCAGCCCCGCCGTACCCACCGGCAGGTCGAAGCCGTCCATCGTGGCGGGCGTGGCGGATCGTTCCCCAGCTGTTCTCAGGCCGAGTGGCAGGGTGGCCGCCAGACCCGAGAGCTGCTCGCCGTCCAGGCGGCGGGCCACCGCCTGCTCAGCCGCAAGCAGCCGGTGCAGCGCCGCACCGGCGGCGGCGAGCACGGCGGGGGTGTCCGCCGTCAGTCGTACCGTCAGATCAGCCGTCACCGACCGGGCGTCGGCCCCATGCCCCGCAGTAAGCGAGACGGTGGTCCCGGTAGCCGGTAACGCGAGGAGTCGCGGTACCAGTCGCTGCGCCGTCCGCGCCCGCAGGTCCGGCCAGCGCCACAGTCGGAACGACGCGTGGAGCAGGCCGCCCATCCGCACCATCGGCCATGTCTCGTGGACCGGTGCGGCGCCGTGCAAGCCGGCGGCCTCTGCCAGGACGCGCAACGCCGCGCTCTCCCCCAGCACGCGACCCGGCACCGGCGCCAGTCGCCGCCGTACCTTGCGCAGGATGCTGGAGAGGGAGCGGAGCAGATCCTCCGATGACCAGCCCTCGGTGTGCAGCACCCGGATCGCCAGCAC
>DASULK010000012.1:0-18122 GCA_036278255.1 Micromonospora sp. | reverse complement strand
TGAAGTTGATCTGTGAGAGGACCACCTTCATACCGGGGTTCTGCGCCTTTTCCGTGGCACCGCGCTGCGTCCGGCGCGTCTGGGCCGGTCCGAACAGTCAAGTACCTACCGTCAGCGCGCCGTTACGCGGAATGGCTCAGTGGGTGTGTCCGCGGTGTGGGCGACACCGGGTACGCGAGGAGCGTTCGCCGGCACGCGGAAGGACGTCACGAGGCGAGGGGTGAAGCTCACCGGATCATCCTGCCAGGATTCCGCGTGGCCTTCGCTGCTACGCCGTGCCCTCAAAGAACAAGGTGAAGGCCGCGTAGCCGCATCGGCGAGGGTCGGTCAGAACCCTCGCGATCACTACAGTGACCAAGGTGTCCAAACTGTCGCATCGCGGAGTAGATGTGTCCCTAACGTTCAGGACCCGGCTCGTGCTTGTGATCCTGCCGGCCGCGCTCACCCTCGCTGGCTGCTCTGCGAAGGAAGCCGGGCCATCCGGGGCGGTCGGGGATGTGACAGCGAGCGTGAGCGTCACTGCCGGGCCGACGCCGCCGAGCCAGGCCGCGCCTTTCCCGGAAGCGCCGCTGGTGGACCGGAAATGCGGTTGGCAGAAGACCGTGGGCATCGTCGCGCACGCCGGGACGCCCAAGATCGTGGCCGCGACCCTTTCCGGTGATGTTGATGGGATCCGTCGCCAGCTTGCCGCCGGTGCCGGCCCTGATGCTTTCGACCGTCACCTGGCGACCACCGCTCTGTCGGCCGCCGCCCAGGCCAGATGCGAGGCGATCGTCCGGCTGCTGCTCGATGCGGGTGCCGACCCGGAGATGATCGCCCCGCGAGGCTGGTCGCCACTATTGGCGGCGGTCAACACCGGGGACGTGACGGTGGTGCGGATGCTGCTCGACAGCGGCGCCGACCCTAGCCGAGACGGCGGGCAGTCTGTCGAGACGCCGCTGCACGAGGCGGTGGGTGTCGGCAGGATGGAGATCCTGCGGCTGTTGATCCCATACGCAAAAAACATCGACAGCGGCCGGAACCCGGCCAACAATCCCCTGGTCAGTAACGACATCGGCGCCGGTAGCGCACTGGAGTTCGCCGCGACCCTCGAAGGCCGGGAGCAGCACATCTCACTCCTGTTGGCGGCGGGCGCGACCGCCTCCCTCACCGCACTCTATCGGGCAGTGGATCTCGGCTCGACCGAACTGGTCACCATGCTGCTCGATGCCGGCGCTCCACTCTCCACCTCGCCTAAGGAGAAACGAACGATGGTCGAGGTGGCGAGGGCCGGCGGGCACGCGGGCGTCGTCCAGATCCTTGAGGAACGATCGCGAAGCAGGTAATCCGACTGCTTACCGCCATCACTCTGTTGCGGTCACGAGCGAAGTCTTTTGGAGAGGTGGCTTGGTCATGCACTCGGTGGTGCTCCTCGGTACTAAGACCTACGCTCCAGTCTCGGTCTTTCACTATGAAGATCGCCGTTGCATGGATGATCTCGACGGGTGAGGCTGAGGGCATGCAGGAGCAAGATCTGTGGTGGACGTCGCTGTCTTCGGATCTACGTGAACGAATCGACGAGCTACTTCGCCGACGGCGGCTGTTACATGCTGTCGTGCTGCTGCGTGAAGAGGGAGGGCTTGATCCTCGGCCGGGGCTGTACGAAGCGCAGGACATGCTGGTCGAGCGTTTGGCTTGGCTCCGTGCAGCGGGCTTGGTTGAACCCGAGGATCCGCTGGCCGAGGTTCCGCATCTGATCGAGAAGGTCAAAACGATAACCGACCCGGTAGTCGCGGTGGAAGCGCTGTGGGATGGAGACACCCAAGGCTGGTTCGTGAGACTGCACGCGATTGTGCAACGCACAAGCCGTCACCACCCATGTTTCGATGAGCAGTGGCTGGCGGGGTTCCGCCATGGCAGCGATCTACGTTTATTCAATGGTGAGGTTCCGCCATGGCCGGAAGCCGCCGAGGCTTTGGAGAAAGGCCAGGCGGTAGCGGACAGCATCGGCGTGCCGTTTCACTTCGCCAGCCCTGGCGTGCCTGATGACGAGCTACCCCGCTGGTGGGATTCAGTCTGATCGCGATTAGTCCTGACGGAACAGCTAGCTGTCACAGGCGTCGTGGAGACTGCGGACGTGGATGTGGACGGGTTTTGGCAGATTGTGGAGCGGGCCCGAGCTACGGCTGGGCCAGCGGCGGATCGAGCCCAGAGGGACGGTCAACCGAGTCCTGTCACGGAGGCGTTGGTGGCGGAGCTGACGCGGCTTCCGCTTCGGGAGATCGTCGAGTTCGACTTCGTGTTCGATGAGGTGCGTGCCGAGGCCGACAGCTGGGATGTCTGCGCAGCCTGCTGGATCATCGAGTACGGGTTCCTCTCCGACGATGGGTTCTCTGACTTCTGTGCAGGACTTGCCGGTATGGGGCGAAGCACGTTTGAGGCGGCCATAGCCGACCCCGATTCGCTTGCCGGCCATCCAGCGGTCCAGGAAATCAGCACGTCGCCCGATCACAGTTTGTGGATCGGCGACGAGGAGCTGCTGTATGCGGCGAATCGGGCGTATGAACGGCTGACCGGTGACTCCGAGGCGTTCTGGGAGGCAACTGAAGCTCTCGAGCGGAGCGTTGCCCCAGCGACCGGCAGTGCCGAGCCCGAACGAGGCCGCTGGGATCTTGTCGACGAAGGCGAATGGCAACGCCGGCTACCGAAACTCGGCGCGATGTTCCTCGCTCAACGGATGCCGGTTACATGATGGGAGTTCTCTACGACTACTTCGCAGCCGTGTCCGATGAACACGCTGCTGCGACGATCGATCTCGAGGGTGGCCCGGGAGGAGCCGAGTCCGTATCGCCCGAGCTGCAAGCTGCCATCCGGGTGGGTGATCGAGAGGCGATGCGGCGTCTCATGATGCCAGGCGTCCGGATGTCGGAGCACGGTCTGCAGGTGTTATCCGTCAAGGGCATCGACCCGGTTGTGCAGCTCGGAACCTTGGAAGGGTTGCTCACCGGCGTCAGCACCGAGGTCATCTTCACTCGTCCACGGTCCGGTATGGCCGTAGCCGTCCGAGATGAGGGCGAGAGGCTGGTGCTGTCGCTCACTGACGAACTACAGCAACTTTTGGCCGACCAAGCGCCCGAACAGTTAGAGGCAATCGCCGTCCCGTGGTCGCAGACGGAGGAGTTTTGGGGCCGTGGTGACCCAGAAGTGCTGGCCCATTTTCTGCGTGAGATGTCCCGACTCGCATGCGATGCCTGCGATCAAGGCCACCGCTTGTACTGCTGGGTTTGCGTATAGCCCACCTAAGCAATGCCAGCGGCAGAGGATTCACCCTTCGGTTTTTACGGGCACGCAGATCAATGTCTGCTGGCCAGCCGCGACGAGTTTCCGTTGACTGCCGCGAATGCTGAAGACGTCCAGCCGGCACACGGTCAGTGTCCGCCCGTGTTTCAGGACGGTTCCCACGGCTTCGAGGTGATCGCCTTCGGCTGGCGCCAGGAGGTTGATTTTGTACTCCACCGAGAGCACCTCGGTGCCTTCGGGGAACAAGGTGAGGGCCGCATAGCCGCCGGCGCTGTCGGCGATGGCACTGGTGGCTCCGGCATGGAAGTAGCCGTGCTGCTGGGTCACTTCCGGCCGGCTGGGCAGCACGATGTGCACGGAGCCTGGTCCGATGTGGGCTAGCTGCGCGCCGAGGTGGGCCATCAGCCCTTGGCGTTGGAAACTGGTCGTGATGCGCGCCTGCATCTCGGGGCTTGCCTGTTCCTGTCTCGACATGGGATGCCTTCCTGCCATTTGTGGGTCCCCAGCTGAAGCCCGGACTTTACGGGCTGCCATGGGCGCGCGTCGCTGGGCCGAACGATGCTGACCCACCACACGACAGGCCCGACGCTGCGAGACCCGGAACCGTTGCTGCAAGACGTGAACCGCCCTGCGCCGCCCCAGGTAAGCCACGATAGGGCGCATGACTCCTGTTCCAGAAAGTCGTGCGCTGCCCGCTGATCCGGCCGGGACCAACGACTACGACAGATTCGCCGAGGCGTACACGGCCGAGAACGAAACCGGCATTGCCAATGCCTACTACGAGCGGTCCGCGATACTGGAGCTCGTCGGAGACGTGGCCGGACGACGGATTCTCGACGCCGGCTGCGGCTCGGGCCCCCTGTTCGCGATGCTGCGCGATCGAGGTGCCATCGTGACCGGCATCGACAAGAGCATCGGCATGCTCAAGCTGGCACGACGGCGACTCGGCCCCGACGTGGCTTGGCGCGCAGGGGTGTGAGCAGGACGCTGTTGTTAGTGGTTGCTGGCCCGGTCGACGCCTTTGTGGATCCGCACCGTGCGCTCGATGAGCTCGCGCAGCGCGCTCTCGTCGATGTCGTCGAGCCGTTTCAGGTAGAGGCATCCCTTCCCGGTCTTGTGCGGGCCGAGTCGGGCGAGCACCGACGCATGCCGCTCCGCGAACCCACCCACCAGATACAAGACGAGGTGCTGCTTGCGGGGTGAGAAGCCCGCTAGCGGCCAGTCGCCCGTACGTCCGCTCTCGTAGGTGTAGCGGTAGCTGCCGAAGCCGACGATGCTCGGGCCCCACATCACCGGGGGCTCGCCGGTTACTTCGCGCATGATCGTGCAGAGGAGCTCCGCGTCGGCCCGCCGACGCTCGTCGGAAACTCCAGCCAGGAAGTCGTTGACGCTGGCGTCGGTCGGGACCGTCACCGGCTGCTTCGATGTCGCCATGCAGTGATGCTTGCACGCGAGTACGACTCAGCGCCTGTGGGCGATGCAGCCGAACCTGTTCACCTGCCGCTTCTGCCCGTTGATGCCATGATCGTCTGCACTTCAGCTGTCAAACTGTCGGCGTGCCGTACTGCTGAGGTGCAGACGATCAAATCGGCCTCGGGAAAGGGGCCCGCCGGGCCGGGCGACAAGGGTGCGGATTCGGGCCGTAGTGGAGAAGATGGCGGACATGAGCCTTGAACGACCCATCGCACCGGACCCGTACGACCTGCTGCCCGCCGTCCCGTCGTTCACCCTCACCAGCGAGGATGTACGCGACGGCGAGCCGATGGACCTCATGTTCGCCCACGGCAGCGTCGGCGGCGAGAACATCTCCCCGCAGCTCTCCTGGTCGGGTTTCCCGGAGGCGACTCGCAGCTTCGTGGTCACCTGCCTCGACCCGGACGCCCCCACCGGCAGCGGCTTCTGGCACTGGTCGCTGGTCAACCTGCCGGTGACCGTCACTGAACTGGCGCGCGGCGCCGGCGCCGCCTCCGAGGTTGCGGGTGGGTTCTGCGTACGCAACGACTACGGCGAGCGGAACTACGGTGGCTCCGCCCCGCCCGCCGGGGACCGGCCGCACCGGTACCTCTTCGCCGTGCACGCCGTTGACGTGGAGCGGCTCGACCTCGTGCCGGAGCACTCCCCGGCCGTGGTCGGTTTCAACCTGGCCTTCCACACGCTGGCGCGGGCGGTCATCCGGCCCACGTACCAGGTCAAGGAGTGAGCAAGGCCCGGCGGTGGGTGCCTCACGGCCCTGCCGCCGGGCTTCAGGCGGGTACCCGGGCGACGGCGAAGACCGACTGCCCGAACGGCGGCCGGACCACCTGCTCGACCGCCTTTGTTGCGGGGAGCACCAGCGTGTCGTAGAGCTTGACCATCGGCCCTTCCTTCGGCATCAGTCGGAGCACGCTGGTGGCCAGGTAGTAGCCGATCAGCCCGAGGGCGTTGGCGTAGTGCAGCCGCTCCACCGGCAGGCCGGCCTCGGTCAGCGCCGCAAGCAGCGTCTTCCTGGTGTAGCGGCGTACGTGTCCGGTGGCGATGTCCGCCGGGCTCATGGCGAACTCGAACGCCGGGACGATCAGAACGATGGCGCCGCCGGGGCGGACCAGATCACGGATGCTGCGCAGCGCTTCGACATGGTCATCGATGTGTTCGAGTACGTTGTAGGAGACGGCGGCGCTGTGGTCGCCCCGCTCGCAGGCTGGTAGCAGCAGTTGCCGGACTTCGATCGTGGGATAGGTGGCGAGTCGTTCCTTGAGGGCGATGAGCCGGTCGTGGTCGGCTTCGGTGGCGGTGAACCGGTTGAAGTGCGGTGCCCATTCCAGGGCGTAGTCGCCCAGGCCGCTGCCGATTTCGATCGGGTTGTCGCCGAGGTACGGGAGGGCGAGGTTGGCGAACCATCGTCGATGGTTGACGGCGGTAGCGAGGCCTTCCAGGACCTCGGTTTGAGTTTCCTGATCCCCCCTGATTTCCGCCGTCACCCTGATTCCTCACGATCTTCGATTCGTCACTCTCCGTAGGCAAGGTCGCGGGTACCCAGATCTGAAGGGTTCAACCGTGATGCTTCAGTGCGGGGAGGAGGTGGCGAAGGCGGCCCCGGGCACGCCCGCTTCCATTACTCTCCGAAGTGATATGGCTACGGAGAATCAAGGTGTTGTCGGTCCGTCGCCCGAACCCGTCACCGGTGCCGGTGAGGCTCCGCCCCCACCGCAGGCCACTGTGGCGGTCACCGGGGCTTCCGGCGCTGATGCGGCGGACCGCCTTCCGAACGGCGACGACGAACCACCCGAACCCGTGCCCCCGGGCCCCCTGGCCCGCCGGTGGCGCAGCCTCCGGGCCCGCTGGCAGCGCAACCCCCGAGCGCAGGACCTCGCAGCGGTGGCGAGCTTCGTCGCCCTCGGATTCTGGGTGACCTTCCGGCTGTGGCGCGACCTGTCCCACGGGCTCTCGGCCAACAAGATGGACCACGCCCAGTTCGAGTGGATGCTCGCCCACGGCGCCCGGGTCATCACCAAACTCGTCTACCCGTTCGTCTCGTACCAGATGAACGTCCCCGACGGCGTCAACATGATGGCGAACACCTCGGTGCTGGCCATCTCCCTCCCACTGTCGCCGATCACGCTGCTCTTCGGTCCGCACGTGTCGTTCAACGTCTTCCTCACCGCCGCCCTGGTCGCCACCGCGGTCTCCTGGTACTTCCTCCTCTCCCGCTACCTGGTCACGTCCCGGCTGGCCGCCTGGATCGGGGCGACCTTCTGCGCGTTTGCGCCGAGCATGATTTCGCACGCCAACGGCCACCCCAACATCGTCTCCCAGTTCGTCCTGCCATTGATCATTTGGCGGGTGCTGCGGCTGCGGGAGCCGGGCCGGTGGCTACGCAACGGGCTGATCCTCGGGCTGCTGATCATCTGGCAGGCCTTCATCAACCTCGAACTCCTGCTCCTGACCGCCGTCGGCATCGGCATCTTCGTCACGGTGGCGACGATCGTCCGCCCCGAATACCGCCGCTACGTCAAGCCGTATGCGGCAGGGCTGGGAGTCGCCGGGGTGGTCGCCCTGGCAGTCCTGGCTTACCCGCTCTACGTACAGTTCTTCGGCCCGCAGGCCTACCACGGCCTCCCGGGCTACATCCGGGCCTACGGCGCCGACCTCGGCTCCTTTGTCGCCTTCGCCCGCGAGTCGATCGGCGGCAGTGCCCGTACCGCCAAAGGGCTGGCGCAGAACCCGACCGAGGAGAACGCCTTCTTCGGCTGGCCGCTGGCCATCCTGGTCCTGGCGCTGGTGTGGTGGCTGCGGCGTAGTGTCGCCGTCCTCGGGCTGGCCGCCGTCGGGCTGGTCTTCGCCCTCTTCTCGCTCGGCCCGACGATCTCGTTCAACGGCCAGGACACCGGCATCCCGTCACTGTGGCGGCTCATGGTCAACGTTCCGGTGCTGAACGCCGTCGTCCCCACCCGGTGGGCGCTGGCGATCGCCCCGGTCGTCGGGTTGCTCCTCGCCTTCGGCTGCGAGCGGGCCGCCGAGCTGGCGCGGCGGCACCCGCAGGCCCGCGGGCCGATCCGGTTCGCCACCGCCACCGTGCTGGCGATGGCGCTCATCCCGGTCGCGCCGACGCCTCTGCCCACCAAGCCGCTCACCCCGGCCCCGGAGTTCATCACCTCCGGGACGTGGCGGCAGTACGCCGCCGGGGACCGGAGCGTGGTGACCCTGCCGCTGCCCGGCGGCACCTACCCGGATCCGATCCGCTGGTCGGCGCAGACCCGGCACGAAATGCGGATCCCGCACGGCTACTTCCTCGGCCCCGAGAAGGACCCGAAAAAGCCCGGCAACCGTACGGCACGCTTCTCCCCGCCGTGGCGGCCCACCGTGACCTTTGTCGACGACATCATGCGGACCGGGCGGGTACCGAAAGTCACCGCCAAGCGGCGGGCCGAGACGGTCGAGGATCTGCGCTACTGGCGGGCCGGGGTGGTGATCCTCGCGCCCGGTAAGCGGGACGCCGCGCTGCGGCGCGGGATGACGGAACTCACCGGGGTGGAGCCGACCTTCACCGGCGGGGTCTGGGTGTGGGACGTCCGACCCCTGGTCGACTGACCGGGGCGGATGCCGAGCGGTCCGGGCCGGGCTCTACGGTAGTCGCCGAACCGCATCGGGGGCCGCGCCGGAGCCGGACAGTATGGGGCTGGTTGACGCCGCCCGCCAAGGCACCTGTCGGGAACAGGCCAGTTCTCGCCGGTCGACCCGGTCGGTTGAGCAGACTCAGATTACCGGCTGTGGAGCACGTGTGATGACATCGTCCATCCAACGAGCTGTCGACGACTTCGCGGCCGAACTCACTCAGTGGCGGGTCACCCGGGGCCTGACCAAGAAGTCCCTCGCAGGGCGGATGAACTTCGACCCGTCGTACATCAGCCACGTTGAAGCGCGCCGACACCGCCCCACCGCCGACTTCGCCCGCCGCGCCGAGATCATCCTCGACGCCGGCGGCGCGATCTGGCAGCGCTTCCAGGAGTACGACCAGGCACGCAGCGCCCGCCCCGCCGGACCGAGCCACCGGAATCCACCGCTGCCCCGGCAGTGGATGCCCCCGGGCACCGGCCTGATCGTGGAACAGGAGCTCGCCACCCTCTCCTACCAGGAGAGCGCCTATCGCTGCGTGGTCCGGCGGGTGCTCTACAACGCCGGCACCGAACCGGTGACCCGCTACCTCGTGCGGATCGCGGTCGACCGTTACCCGCACGACCGGGAACGCTCCAACCGGTACCACCGCAACACTCCGCTGACCTTCACCGAACTCGACCTGCAGTCCCACTGCGACGGGCCGGCCGGGCGGGAACCGATGACGTGGCGGATCAAACAGGACCGTGACACGTTTAAAGAGGTGTGGCTGCTCCTGGAGAACCACGAGGGGCGGTTCCCGCTCTACCCGGGTGAACGCACCACCATCGAGTACGCCTACCAGGTGGGCCACCACGCGTGGGGCCAGTGGTTCCAGCGGGCCGTGCGGCTGCCGACCCGGCACCTCACCGTACGGCTGGACCTGCCCGCCGACCTCAAACCGCAGGTCTGGGGGGTGGAGATGTCGCTGTCGGCGGAGGAGGGGCCGCTACGTACGCCGATCAGCCGGCGCCACGAGCACGGCCGGGCCGTCTTCGAATGGTCCACCACCGAGCCGGCACTCAACGCCCGCTACCGGCTGGAGTGGCGTTTCCGGGCCCGGCCCGTGCTGCCGCCCGGGATGGAGGTGGGCGGGTGACTTCTGACCTGCTGCCGGCCCGGCGGTCCAGCCGGGCGGAGGTGCTCCTGGTCCTCGGCGTCTCTCTCGGCAAGTCCGCGGTCTACGCGATGGTGGCGCTCGCCGCCCGGCTCACCGCTGACCGGCCGCTCGCCGAGCAGACCGCCACCCTCAACGCCTCCCAGTCACCGCGGCCCTGGCTGGACCTCACCTACCAGCTGCTCTACATCTTCTTCGCGCTGGTGCCGGTGCTGCTCGCCGTACATCTGCTCAACCGGGACCGCGGCGGCGCCCGGGCGGCGCTCGGCCTGGACGGCCGACGGTTCGGCTTTGATACGGGCTGGGGGGTGGCGCTCACCGCGGCGATCGGCCTGCCCGGGATCGCCCTCTTCTGGGGCGCCGCGCAGCTTGGCATCAATGCCAGCCTGGTGCCAGCGGCGCTGCCCGACCTGTGGTGGGCGGTGCCGGTGCTGATCCTCGCCGCCGCGCAGAACGCCATCCTGGAGGAGGTGGTCGCCGTCGGCTACCTGGTGACCCGGCTGCGAGAGATGGGGTGGCGGATCGGTGCCGTGATCGCCGCGAGTGCGCTGCTCCGCGGCTCGTACCACCTCTATCAAGGCTTCGGCGCCTTCATCGGCAACGTGGTGATGGGTGTCGTCTTCGCGCTCTTCTTCCTCCGGACCCGGCGGGTGCTGCCGCTGGTCATCGCCCACACGCTGCTGGACGTCTTCGCGTTTGTCGGGTACGCGCTGCTGCCGCGGGAGTGGTTCGACTGGCTCTGATCGGCGCTCAGTCGGCTGCACCCGCGCGGTAGCGGGCCACCGCGCGGGCGGCGAGCCGCTGCACAGTGCTGGAGCCCCCGACGGCACCGGAGACCAGCGCGACACCCGGCAGCAGCCGGGCGGCGAGGCGTCGGGCCACCCACCGGCCGTACCGGCGGGTGGCCGGTGTGGCGATCCGTCCGCCCGCCTCCGCCAGCCGGTACAGCACCTCGTCGGCGTCCGCCGAGATCTGACGGGCGGTGGCGAGGGCGGCCCGTGCCGCCTTGTCGTCGGGGTGTACGCGCAGCAGCACCAGCAGGTCGACGGCCCGCTCCGGATCCGTCGGGTCCTGCCCGTAGGCGGCGGCCAGGTGGAGCACCAGGCCAATCTGCGCCCAGGTCAGCGTGGTGAGCCCGGCCAACGGTACGAGGAGCCCCGCCGTCGCCGAGGCCGCACCGGATGCCACCGCGAAGCGACTGAAGCGGTGGGCGGCGAGCCGGGCCAGCCCGTCGCGGGTGGCGGCCGGATAGGCGGCCTTCATCTTCTGCGCCCAGTCCTGCGCGCCGGGTCCGAACGTCTGGACCGCCGCCAGCGCGAGCAGTTCGGGGGCGTAGCCGGGGTGGTCGAGCAGCCGGACGGCGATCATCGGTGGTGCTTCTGGATCCGCGGGACGGCGTACCGGCTCGGTAGTGGCCTTCTTCGCCGAGTTTCCGTTCTCCGCCGCCTTGCCCGGCTCTGCTGCCGCCTCGGCCGCTACTGCCGTTGCCGGGCCCTTAGCCAACGGTTGGCCGGTTACCGCCAGGATGTCGCCGGTGACCGGGGCCTCCGGGGCGGCGGGGATATCGGGCTGGCGCGGCACGGTCTTCTCCTCGACGGTGGGCGGCTGAAAGAGCAGCGCGGGTGCGGCCTTTGTCACAGGGGCAGTGGGGAGGGGAATATGATTCTCCGCTGGCATTGTTGGAGCGATGAAGACGGGGCTGCCCAGACGTGACCGCGGCGTCGATCGTGCCGGCTTGCGGCCATCGTGGGGCAGGCCGGGGCGCGGCTGCTCGTCCATGTGAAGCGAGCCTAGCCGGGGATGTCGTTCAGCGCCGTCCAGCGACACCCCGTCCCGGTCGTCATGATCAGCATGAACGCCGGGGTAGTCCTTTGCCCCGCACGCCTACTGCCCTGTATCCTTGATCAGCGGTGGTCTACGGGACCACCGAGGAGACTTCGCCTAGTCTGGTCTATGGCGCCGCACTGCTAATGCGGTTGGGGCTTACCGCCCCTCCCGGGTTCGAATCCCGGAGTCTCCGCGCACTCGGTCAGCATGTAGACTGGCCAACGCACCTGCGCCCGTAGCTCAATGGATAGAGCATCTGACTACGGATCAGAAGGTTAGGGGTTCGAGTCCCTTCGGGCGCGCAAGATAAAGGGCGTCTGACCTGCGAAAATAGCGGTCAGGCGCTTTTTTTTGTTTCACGTCCAGATTGGGTACGTCCCCGAAACCATCACAAGATCGAACCCTCGTGGGTAACAACATCTACCTGCTGAGCGTCAACCAGTGCATACCTCCGCCGGTGCCAGAGCGCCGTCGGTTCCGCCGCCTTCGCTGCTGCGGGACGAGTACGGTGACAACGGGTAGCCCACAGCTCACCAGGAGAGGGTGAGAATTCTTGGCGGCCATTGACGAACTCGATGACAAGGCACTGCTGGACCTGTCCCGGCGTACCGACGCGCTAGGCGTGCTGTCGGTGTACGTGAACGCCGACCCGGCTGGCGACTGGAACGCCACGTCGATCGACCTGAAGAACCGGTACCGGGAGCTCCAGCGCCGGATCGCGGAGGAAGGGCCAGCGGAGCGCCGCCGTGAGGTGGTCGCCGTACTGGACCGGCTCGGTTCGGAGGTGGAGCGGCTCGCCACGCCGGCCGAGCCGGGCCGCGGCCGAATCATGTTCGCTGCGCTCGGCGGTGACTGGCTGGTGCGCCTGGACAGCCAGATGCCCGTACCGAATCGAGTCGTGCTCAACGACGGGCCGTTCATCCATCCGTTGCTGGAGTTGCTCGACGAGGGGCGGACGGCCGGCGTCGTGCTGGTCTCCGGCGACGACGCCCGGCTGCTGGAGTGGCGGCTCGGGCGGATGCGGATGGTGGGCGGGCTGGAGCAAGAGGAGGTGGAGGCGCCGCACGAGCGGGCCGGTCAGATCGGCGGTGGCCCGGCGGGCCAGTTCAACACCCCGATGCTGGAGCACCGGCGGGCCAGCCAGCGGGACCGGGCGCAGCGGTTCCTGGACCGGGTGGCCGAGGCGGTGGCGGGCATGGCTGGGGAACGGCGGTGGGAGCGGATCCTGGTCAGCGGTGGGGACCGGTGGACCGAGCCGCTGGCCGGGAATCTCCCGGAATCGTTGCAGGATCTGGTGATCCGCGACCCGCGGGTGCTCGCCGGCCTGGACGACTCGAGCCTGCTGGCCGCGGTGACCGAGCTGCTCCACTCCGACCACACCGCCCGCGAGCAGCGGCTGCTCGAGCGGATCCGGGACGCCGGGCTCGGCCACACCGCCGCGCTCGGCCTGTCCCAGGTGGCCGGGGCGCTGAACGAGGGCCGAGTTGCCCACCTGGTCTACGACCCGGAGGTGCGCTACACCGGCTCGGTGGACGACGACGGCGCGCTGTACGCCGAGGCCGAGGGCGGCGTCGGCGGCCGGGCCTACACGCCGGAGCCGCGGCTGACCGAGCGGCTGGTTGAGCGGGCGTTCGCCACGGGAGCGCGGGTCAGCCCGGTCGAGGGGGCCGCCAGCGGAGTGCTCGGCGACGCGGCGGGCATCGGCGCGCTGCTGCGGTGGTGAGGCCACCCGCAGTACCGCGTGATGCTCCCCCACCCGGATCCGTCACCAGCGTCGCCCGGAAGGGCGTTGTCGCGACCACCCAAGCCCACGGCATCGCTCACTCCTCGGCTAGAAGGGTGGACACGGGCACCCGCAGCTGCAGGAGGGCGGGAATAAGGGCAGCAACCGCCGACAGGATCATGGCGGCGAGCACAACAACGAGGAGCAGCGGACCGAGGTCGGGCGGGATCTCATGAGCGAAGAACGCTGCACTGGCGATGCCCAGTGCGGCCCCTGGGACCGCCCCGATGAGCCCGATGGTGGTGCCCTCGAAGACGACGAGGCGAGCCAGGGCCGCCACCGGCCATCCGGATGACCGGAGCACCGCGAACTCGTTAGCCCGCTCTCTGATGTTCAGATACAGCACGTCGGCGATCGCGGCCAGGCCCAGGGCGACGGTGGCGACCACAGCCACCAGGTCCACCCCTCGGACCTGAAGAGAGACCGCTTCACCAAGAAGACTGCCGGTCATCGATCCATGAAAGCTTGCCGTGACGATGGCCATGATGGTGGCGGCGGCGACGCCGGTGGCGAGGGCGGCCGCGGCGAGCAGCGTTCGCCCGCCCACCCTCGACACGTTGGTGAGAGCCATCGTGAGGACGCTCCGTCCCGTCCACGCCTGGCGCTGAGGCGACGACCGCACGGCAGGCCGGATCGAGGCAGCGGGTCGGGTCCGGGAGGCGAGCCAGGCGGGTACGGCGCCCGCTGCGAGGGCTACCCCGATCGCCAGCGGCACGGCCAGAGCCGCGTGCTCAGCGGACAGCTGTACCCCCACCAGCTGGGCCAGAGGCCAGGCGATGACGGCGCTGAGGCATCCCGCCGCGGCTGCGATGAGGCCCGTCTCGGTGACGATCAGGAAGGCCAGTCGCCGACGGGGCCAGCCGAAAGTTGCCAGGATGGCCAGCTCTCTTCGCCGGTCACGCACCGCTGCCGACACACCGTTGGCCAGGAACAGAAGGCAGACGATGAGGATCAGCCCGAACAGGAAGGTGCTCTTATGATCGATCGCCTTCAGGATGGACGTGGCGACGCCCTTTTTCGACCACTGCTCCTCTAGGCTCAGCTCGGGACGCCCGAACGTCCCCGCCGGCAATGCCACGGCCTGAGGGGCGGGCGACGAGCCGAGCGTGATGTCGACGTCCAGTCCGGTTCTGGTGGACACCATCTGCGCGACGGACCGAACCCGTTCCAGGCTCAGCTCGTCGGGCCCGGTGACACCGGCCACGCGGATCCGGATTGCGGACAGGGGAGCCGGCGAGCGCGCGAGGCCCGGGTATCCGGTCAATGTCGTCAGCAGCAGAGGCGGGGTGGCCAGGTAGCCGGCCGGGTTGCTGTCCGGCTCGAGGGGCTGCCCGCCCAGCAGGCGCTGTGACCGCTCGTCGGCGCCATTCGCCGCTGGCGGGAAGTACGTTTCCAGCGGCACGGCGGAAACACCACTGAACCCCGACAGTCTGTGCGGGTCGAAGGTGCCCACCGTGGTGGCTACCAGCAGCTGGTCGCTCGCCGACGGTGTCTTATGCAAGGGCCGAAAGCCCTGGTCGGCGGAGAACCACGGCGTGACGGAGGCGTGCTTGGTGTCGATGAAGACGTCTGGTTCGTGAGGTATGACTGTGGGCGTGAACCCAGAGTCATTCTCCATGTAGGTCACATTGCCGGACTGGATGATGTGGTCGAGTGAGCCGATCTGGGTGCCCGGGGGAGCGGTCGCAATGGCCGCATAGGCATCGGTAGCGCGAACCCTGGTCCGCTCGCCGGCTGGGACGGCGGTGGCCGCGTCGAGGTCCGTCCTGGCGTCGGACCAGTCCCGGCCAGGAAGCTTATCGACGGCGGGACCGGTGACCCGGTCAGGCGTCGCCACCAGTCCCTCGTCGAGCGCGGGACGGGTGGTGGCGAGAACCGGAACCGATACCATCGGCGAACCCTCCAGCGGCGCGGATCCGTCGCCAGGGCCGAGATAGCGACCCGTGGTGACCGCATGATCCAGACCGACCAGGTCGGCCTCGGCCCGGGGATCGACCGCGGCCAGGAGGAGCGACAACGGCCAGTCGATGCGTCGAGAGAGCCGGTCCGACACCGCCGGAGCCCCGCCCACCATGCCGGTGACGAACGATCCGTCGGGCTGCAGCTCCGCGACATCCAAGATCGACCGATGCTCTTGATTGCCGAGCGGTCCGATGTCCCCCTCATCGGAAGCCTGGCACAGCGGGCGTTCGCTGCCGTCCGCGAGGATCTCGATCGGGGAGGGGCGGCCGCCGCACGAGGGTGTGGGCGGCCTGGTCTTTCCGTCGGACCAGCTGATTTCCGTCGCGGTCAGCACCGGCCATACGATGGTGTGCCGGGTGACATAGACGTAGCGAGGAACATCAGTGCTCAGTACGGACAGGCTCCGCGCCGCGGTCCATGACAACCGGATTCGTAGGACCTGCCGGTCGAGCCCTGGGTCCACCGCGTCCGTGAGGTCCACCGAGACCGAGCCGTTGACGGTGACATAACCGATCATCGCGATCGGCGCCGCGACCTCGATCCCTGGGATCCCGCGTATCCGCTCATATTGCGACATGCTGATTCCGCCGAACTGCCCCGACAGGAAGTTCGGGCGGACAAGGCCGCGCTGCTCCTCCAGAGGAGTACGACTGGCGGCCGGACGGACCAGGATGTCGTAGGCCGACCGGAAGTCGGCCTGCACGACACCTGACACCACCAGATGTGATGTCTCGGTGCTTCCCGTCAGAACCGTGAACCCGGTGGTCGCCACCAGGACGGCCACAAACAACGCCGTCGCCCGACCGAGTCGGCGCCGTACCTGGGCGACGACCATCCGCATCATCGATGCCTCCCGTTTCCAGATCGCCGGTCGCAGCTGCGGCGGCCAACGCAAGAAACACATCAGCCAGGTGACGGCCAGCAGTGACCATAGTCCATGGCTGCCCCAGTCATCACCCCAAAGCTGACCTGCGGAAAACGCGGGCACGGCCTGATTTGTCTATTGGCTGTGGTCGCTGTGCTGCTCCTGTGCCACATGCCCGACGAATGTCACCCAGGATGGCTCCCCGATTGCTGTCATGTGGGTGTGGACGGTGGGTGCGCGGTGAGAATCCGGTGAGTCCCTCTTCCTAGGTTTCGAACAACGCAGGACGGCGGGATGACCCCGACCAGTACGGCTGTCGATGCCCAAGCACTGCGAGGTGTTGAACACTCGTTGCGCCGAGAACCTGACCACCCACGCCGCCTAGCGGTCACCACGGCTTTCCCATACCAGAGAAGGAGCACGAACAATGGCGAAGGCACACGCCGTCCACCTGGTCCGACGGCCCAACGGCGCCGCGACGACCGACCAATTCGAGATCGCCGAGCTCGATCTGGCCCCCGTGGAGGACGGACAGGCGCTCGTTCGAAACCTCCTGCTCTCGGTCGACCCGTACATGCGCCAGCTGATGAGCGAGGCGTGGCCGCTGAACGCGCCGCTGGGTATGGGGCGAGCAATCGGGGTGGTCGAGCAGTCCCGTTCACCCCGCCTACCCGAAGGGGCGCTGGTCGTCCATAACGGGGGCTTGCAGACCCACATCGTTTTCGATGCCGACGACGTCGGTGTCCGTCCTCTGGTGACGCATGAGGGTGTGGCACTGGAGTCCTACCTGTCGATGCTGGGCGGCACGGGACTCACCGCGTACGCCGGCCTGACAAAGGTGTTCGGTGTCACCAAGGGCGATGTCGTCTTCCTCACCTCCATCGCCGGTGGGGTGGGGGTCGCCGCCGCCCAGATCGCCCGACAACTCGGCTCGGCCAAGGTCCTGGGGACGACGAGTGCGGACGCCAAGTGCCGGTTCGCCGTCAATGTGCTCGGCGCCGATAGGGCCGCCAACTGGAAGACGGCAGCGGTCAGCGACTTCCTAGCCGAGTACGCGGGCGAGGGTTTGTCCGCGACGCTCGACGGTGTGGGCGGGGGCCAGTTGGAGGCCGCCATCGACGCCAGCGCCCGGCACGCGCGGATCGCGCTTGTCGGCGGCATCTCCCATTACGACACGGGCAAGCCATGGGTTCCGCCGAAGAACTTCGAGGACATTCACTTCAAGGCGTTGACCGTGCGGGGCTACGCGGTGCGCGACTACCTGGACCTGCGCGAGGAGGCGGAGGACTTCCTGGTGCCGCTGATGCGCAGCGGGGCGATCGTCGACCCCGTGACGGTCACCGAGGGCTTCGCCGAGGCTCCGGCGGCCCTCGTCGGCGTCCTGCAAGGCGCCAACACCGGCAAGGCCATCGTCCGCTCAGCGATATCGAGCGAGGCGTCATTACGCGCCTGCTGTCGGTGCCGTTCCCTGGGCGCGACGAGCTGCGCGCGCAGTTGCCGTTCACCACTGTTGGAGGTCAGTGCGGCTGCGGCTGTGCGACCGTCAATCTTGTGGTGGACCGCGCCGCGGCGCCGGCCCCGGTGCTGTCCGGCGCGCCAGTATCGGCTGACATCAGCGACGGCGAGTTCTACGCCGGCCTCGTGCTACTCGTCGATGTTGAGGGCTATCTGTCCTATCTGGAGGTCTGCTCCATCGGTGACGAACCTGTTCGGCGGCTCCCACCCGCCGAGCAGATCAACGCCCGTCCGCAGGGGTAAGGAGTACGACGCAGCCGAGACAGGGAAGTCCTGATGGAACGCGACGTCAACCGGAGCACGCGCAGCGGGCAGTTCGTCAAGGAGAGCACGGCCGAGCGCGACCCCGGCACACCACGACCGAGCACGTTGACGGGAGCGCGGGCGACCGCGAGGTGCACCGCAGCGCCAGCACCGGCCGTTTCGTGACGGAGACGACCTCGGAGCTGCACGAGTCCACTACCGAGAATCAGCACCTTTGACGGGTCGCAGGAGGTCGAGACGCCGGGCGGTCGGGCGGATCGCGGTCACAGGTCTTTGGCCATGTTGCGGCCGGTCTCGGTGAAGCCCAGCTGCTCGTAGAGGGCCCGGGCGCCGGTGTTGTGGGCGAAGACGTGCAGACCGATTCTGGTCAGCGCGTTGTC
>DASULK010000011.1:0-6084 GCA_036278255.1 Micromonospora sp. | reverse complement strand
TCCGAGAGCACGCTCGGCCAGCTGCACCTGCACCTGCAGGTCCATCACCGCGTAGTCCGGAACGCACGTCAGCAACGCGTCCAAGTCGCCGCCCTCTACCATGCCAGCCAGAGGCGACCCAGGGGCAACCGCGCCATCCCGGAAGACCCGATCGAACCAGGCCAGGGCGAAACACATCCGGTCCAGGCGCGCCTCAGCCTCTCGCTCCAGCAGCCAGCGGCGCCCTCGCACATGGGTCCCGAAAGTGTCCAGATGCTCCACGTAATCGTTGACGAGCACCTCACCGACGCGCCGCGCCCCGGGCCCGCCGAGCACACCGGCCAAGGCCGCGCCCGTGACGGCCGACGGTGGCGCCTGCGGCACGAACGCGCAGCGAAGGCGGAAATCCACGGCCACGCCCAGCAGGTCCCACCGCACGACGGTACGACCCGCCGCTACCGGCCGCTGCACCCGCCGGACAGGAAACGTCGAGGCATACGACGCCCGAACCGCGGTCGTGCGCCGAAGGTGCGTACCCAACCAGCGAGTCAACGGATGGTCGCCATCAGCGATGACCGACGTCAGGCTCATGAACTGGAGGATAGGAACCACCACCGACAATCCAATTGGCCCATGCGCGACGGGAACCCGGGTCTGCTGCATCGGTAGGTGACATCTGAGATGGCTTGCCTTGGTGGCGGGCTGGAAGGATGTCGCTGTGCCCAAGCCTTACCCCCGAGAGTTCCGCGATGACGTCGTGCGTGTCGCTCGTAGCCGCGACGCGGGCGTGACGGTCGAGCAGATCGCGAAGGATTTCGGGGTGCACCCGATGACGTTGTTCAAGTGGCTGCGTCAGGCCGATATCGACACCGGGGCCAAGCCCGGGGTGGCCAGCAGCGAATCCGCGGAGCTGCGGGAAGCGCGGAAGCGGATCAAGTTGTTGGAGCAGGAGAACGAGGTTCTGCGCCGGGCGGCCGCGTATTTGTCGCAGGCGCATCTGCCGGGAAAAGGCTCTACCCGCTCGTGAGCGAGCTGGCCGCCGACGGTATCCCCGTGGCGGTGACGTGCCGGGTGTTGAAGGTTGCTCGTCAGCCTTACTACCGGTGGCTGGCCCGGCCAGTCACCGACGCTGAGGTGGTGGCGGCGTATCGGGCCAACGCGTTGTTTGACGCCCACCGTGATGATCCGGAGTTCGGCTACCGGTTCTTGGTGGATGAGGCGCGTGCGGCTGGGCAGCCGATGGCCGATCGAACCGCGTGGCGGATCTGCTCCGGTAACGGCTGGTGGAGCGTGTTCGGCAAGAAGAAGCGTCACGGCAAGGGCTGCAAGGTCGGCCCGCCGGTGCATGACGACCTTGTGCTTCGGGACTTCACCGCCAAGCGGCCGAACCAGCTGTGGTTGGCTGACATCACCGAGCATCACACCGGCGAGGGCAAGCTCTACCTGTGCGCGATCAAGGACGTCTTCTCCAACCGGATCGTCGGCTACTGCATCGACTCACGGATGAAGTCCCGCCTGGCGGTCACCGCGCTAAACAACGCCGCCGCCATGCGCGGTGACGTCGCCGGCTGCATCCTGCACACCGACCGCGGATCCCAATTCCGCAGCAGAAAGATGCAGCACGCCCTCGCACGCCATCAGATAGTCGGCTCGGTGGCCGTGTCGGCGCTGCTAGCGACAACGCCGCCATGGAATCATTCTTCAGCCTCCTGCAGAACAACGTCCTCAATCGATGCACCTGGCACACCCACGAATCCGGCTTTCATGCGGCGTTGAAGCTGCTGCGCGACGGCGCCGAGGTGATCGTGACGACCCGGTTCCCCCGCGACGCGGCCCGCCGTTACGCGTCCGTGCCGAATTTCGACGACTGGGCCGACCGGCTCTACGTGCATGGCCTCGACCTGCTCGACCTGCCCGCCATCCTCGACTTCATCGCACTCGTCGGGCGACGCGTCGCCGGGCTCGACATCCTCATCAACAACGCCGCGCAGACGCTGTACCGGCCGCCGGCGTACTACCGGGAGGTTCGGGCCGCCGAGTCGATGGCACTCGACGGAGCCGCGGCGCGTGTGGCGATCGGCGCCGCCCCGGCTGCTGCCGCACCGCAGGCGGGCCTGCCCGCCCGGCTGGACGCCTTCTTCCCGGCCGACCAAGTCGACGAGACCGGGCAGCCGCTGGACCTGCGGGAGGTCAACTCGTGGGTGCTGCGCGACGCGGACGTCACCCCGCACGAGTGGCTGCAGGTGCAGGTGGTGAACGCCTTCGCGCCGTTCCTGCTCACCTCACGGTTGCGGCCGCTGATGGAGTCCAGCGTCCATCCGCAGCGGCACGTCGTGCAGGTCTCCGCCATGGAAGGCAGCTACTCGCGCTCCTACAAGTCCGCCCGCCACCCGCATACCAACATGGCGAAGGCGTCGCTGAACATGCTGGTCCGCACCGTCGCCGTCGACTACGCAGCCAGCGGCATCTACATGAACAGTGTGGACACCGGCTGGGTCACCGACGAGCGTCCGCATACGAGTAAGACCGCCCAGCGTGACCTCGGTTTCCGCCCACCGCTCGACGTGATCGACGGCGCCGCCCGGGCCTACGACCCGATCGTGCGTGGTGTGCGTGGCGCGCCGGTCATCGGTCAGTTCCTCAAGGACTACCGGAGTGTGCCCTGGTGACCGACCCGACCCCCGTACGCTGCCCGATCATCGCCGACCCGGACGCCGGGCTCGCCGATCCCGCCGACTTTGATCCCCTGCTGGCCCGCCTCACCGTACGCGACGACCTCTCGGCGCCGGAGGTGTTCCCGCGCGGCACCCTCCAATCCGACGGCCGGCTGGATCTGTGCAAGCAGTGCGTCGGTCCGCTGCTGGCCGCCCAGATCGCGGCCGCCGCGGCCGGCTCACCCCTGGTGCAGCATCTGCTGCTCGGCACGAACGGGCTCGGCGCCGACGGTGCCCGCGCGGTCGCCGACGCCCTGCAGCCCGGACACCAGGTCGCCACCCTCTACCTGGGCTGCAACCGGATCGACCCGTCCGGCGTGGACGTGCTCGCCGGCCGGCTGGAAGACGACGGCACGGTGCGGGCGCTCTGGCTCAAACGCAACCCCGTCGGTGACGAGGGGGTCGAGCGGCTTGCGGCCGCCCTTGCCCGCAACTCGACCATCCGTACCCTCGACCTGGTCAACGTGGGCATGAGCGCCCGTGGGCTGGCGGTGCTCGCCGAGACGCTCGCCGCGCGGAAGCAGAAGCTGCAGCGGCTCTTTCTGGGCGGCAACGGTTTCGGGCCGGAGGCGGTGCCGGCGCTCGGCGTTCTCATCCGGCAGGCCGGCGTGCGTGAGCTGTACGTGGCCGCCAACCGGCTCGGTGACGAAGGCGTCGCAGAGCTTGCCGCGCTGGCTGACGGGGTCGAGATGACCTTCGGGCTGGGCGGCAACGGCATCACACCGGTCGGTGTCGCGGCGCTGGCCCGGCACCTGCCGGCGTGGCAGGCCCTGGACCTCGCCCGGCCGCCCTCGCAGCGGGCGCTCGGCGCGCGGGGCAACGTGATCGGCGACGAGGGGGCGGCGGTGCTGGCCGAGGTGTTGCCGGCCGCCCGGCTGCGGCGGCTGGACCTGCGGCGTACGGAGATCGGGGGGCGTGGGGCGCGGCTGCTGGTTGACGCCCTCGACGGGCACCCCACCATGGCGTACCTCGGCCTCAACGGCGGGGTGCCGCGCCGGATGCGCCGCCGGGCCACGGCGATCCTCGCCGAGCGGCCGGCCCCCGAACCCCACCCGGACATCCGGGCCATCGCGAGCGTCTACCGGTGAGCCTGGTGAACCCGCCCGTCCTCCCCGAAATCCGGGTCTGGCAGCGCATCCGACGCTACGCCGTACCGGCCGCGATGATTGCCGCGTGTACGGCCGCACGGGAGGCTGGCGACTGGCGGGCCGCCTGCGCGGCGGCGCGGATCGACGTCGCGTTCGACCTGGTGCAGGTCGGCCGCGAACATGGCCGTGCGCAGGCTGAACGGATCGAGGCGGATCTGGTGGTGCTCGCCCCGGACCTGCTGCGCTGGCATCTGCCCCGGGTGCTCGGTGGCCGGACCAGCCTCGCCACCAACCTGCAGTTCCTGCTGTCGACGAGCGAGGGCCGGTTCGGCGAGGACGACGTCGCCCTGGTGCTGTACATGCCGAAGACGGTCGATGGCTCGCAACGGCTGCGCCTCACCATCCGCCCAGTGTTCGGCGAGCCGGAGCGGTATGACCTGCCGCCGGTGTTCTGGAGCGCCGCGCACGTCGGCGGCCTGGCCGCCGCCTACGGCGGATCCCCCGCCCGGCTGCCCGGCCTCGAACCGGACGGGACCGTACGGCAGTTCGAGGCGTACGCAACGACGGTCGACCCGGCCGATCCGGCGAGCCGGGTCGAGGTGTTCGACCGGCTCATGGCCGCCGGCGACCTCGTCGCTGCCTGGACCGCAGCCGGGATCGACCTCGACCCGACCAGGCCCCATGACTCTTGGTATTACGACAGCGACCTCGGGCCTGCCGCAGCAGCCGTTCTGCTCCCCATCCAATTCGACGCCGAACTGACCCGCCTGCAGAACCGTTACGGCTCCTCGCGGACGGTGATCTTTCATGATTGGCGTGCATGTATAGGCCTATGGCGTCGGGACGACGGCAACGTGGCGGCGTCACTGATCGAATTTCATAAAATAAAAGACGACGAACTCCGCCCGATCGCGCCCGTCGTGCACGACCGCCCTGCCGATCTGGAACTTGTCCGGCACGGCCTGCTCGCCCCCGCCGACCTGCATCCGCTCGTCCGCCGGGCGCTCTTCCCGGCCGCATCCGCCGCACCCACAACCGTCGACCGCCCCGAGTTGCGGGTCAGTGTGCCGGTGCGGTGCCGCGGCGAATGGCACCGGGTCGTGCACGGCGACGGCAGGTTGGAGCTGGCCTCGCACACCCCGGACGAAGTCACCCGGGAGGAGCTGCTACGTACGCTCGGCGGGCAGGTGGCCGGCTGCTTCGCGGTGGCGCAGGCGTGGCGCGGATCCGGGGACCGGCTGCCCCGGCGGCTGCGGGAGCTGCGCCGCGAGGTGCTGCTCCGCATCCAGCACAGCGGTTCGGCGGCGCTGACCTCACTGTTGGACTCCGGACTCGACCCGTGGATGGGTGACGGCCGTGGCGGGACCCTACTGCACCACCTGCGGGCGGTCGGCGACGTCACCCTGGTCCGGCGGCTGACCGACGCCGGAGTGCCGGTCAACGCGACGAACCGGCACGGCCGGACCGCGCTGCACGTCGCCGTCGGCGACGGCGGCAGCCCGGAGATGGTCCGCGCCCTGCTCGAGGCCGGCGCCGACCCGCAGGCGCGGGACGCGTACGACCAGACCGTCGTCGAGGTGGCCGATGACAAGGCGGAGATGTACGACGACGAGGACAGTACCGCGAGCCAATCCGTATCCACGACGTCGTCCACGACTGGATAGAGAGTTGACCGCAACCAATCCGGCGCTGGACGCCGCGGACGCTGAGGCCCTTGCCCGCAAATTCCTCACTGACGACGGCCGGTTGTCGGGGCTCGCTCAGCGAGGGCACGTGCCGGTATCCGATCTCGACGGGACGTACCGGACATACTGCGCGACCAGGCAGTAGTTCGCATTCCAGCCGAATCTGTTGGGTGCGGTCATGATCGGGCGTGGCGGGGCCGGTGTCCTGGAATGGTGGGCGGGCCGGGATCGTTGTATCGGGTGGTTGGCCGCAGTAGCGACCTGTCGGTAGCCGGCGGGTTGGGATCCGGTGGAATGCCGGGGCGGCCGACGGGGTTGTATCCCCTTGTACGACCGCAGCACCGATCCCTTTCAAGGTGATGGTGGGCGCCCCGGAATGCCGGTGGGCGGCCGGTCGTTACATCTGATCCACCCGCACGGTAGCGGGTTCTTTTCTTTCTGAGCTTTCTTTCCTTTCCAGGGCGCCTTTTGTGGTGCTCGCACGCCCCCTTTTCCCCCAGCTTTCCAGGGGGTGTGCCGATCTGGATGGAGCTTTTTCATGAACAAGATTCTGCGTAAGGGCATGCTGACTCTTGCTGGTCTGGCTTTCGCCGGCGGTGTTGTTACCGGCCCGACCAG
>DASULK010000010.1:0-18046 GCA_036278255.1 Micromonospora sp. | reverse complement strand
CCGACGAAGGTGAGCACCGGGTGGCGCTCCTCCGGCGGGGTGGCGATGGTGGACATCTCCCGGATGCCGGTGATCGCCATCTCCAGCGTCCGCGGGATCGGCGTGGCCGACATGGCGAGCACGTCCACCGACGTACGCAGGTTCTTCAAATGCTCCTTGTGCTCGACGCCGAAACGCTGCTCCTCGTCAACAACCACCAACCCGAGCTGCTTGAACCGGGTCGCAGACTGCAGCAGCCGGTGCGTGCCGATCACGATGTCGGCGCTGCCCTCGGCGGCCATCGTCAAGGTCTGCTCGGCCTCCTTCGGCGTCTGGAACCGGGACAGCTGCCGGACCTCGATCGGGAACTGCCCCATCCGCTCGGTGAAGGTGTTGTAGTGCTGCTGCGCCAGCAGCGTGGTCGGCACCAGCACCGCCACCTGTCTGCCGTCCTGCACCGCCTTGAAGGCCGCCCGCACCGCGATCTCGGTCTTGCCGTACCCGACATCGCCGCAGATCAGCCGATCCATCGGGGTCGGCTGCTCCATGTCGTGCTTGACCTCTTCGATCGCGGCGAGCTGATCGGGGGTCTCAACGTGGGGGAAGGCGTCCTCCAGCTCACGCTGCCAGGGGGTGTCCGGACCGAAAGGGTGCCCCTTGGAGGCCTTGCGGGCGGCGTAGAGCTGGATGAGCTGGGCGGCGATCTCCTTGACCGCCTTTCGGGCGCGGGCCTTGGCCTTCTGCCACTCCGACCCGCCCATCTTGTGCAGGGTCGGCTGTTCCCCGCCGACGTAGCGGGAGAGCTGGTCAAGCTGGTCGGTGGGGACGAAGAGGCGGTCGCCCGGCTGGCCGCGTTTGGCCGGGGCGTACTCGATGACCAAGTATTCCCGCTCCGCCCCGTTGACCGTACGCTGCACCAGCTCGACGTAGCGGCCGATGCCGTGCTGCTCGTGCACCACGTGGTCGCCGGTCTTCAGCTCCAGTGGGTCGATGGTGTTGCGCCGCCGGCTCGGCGTCCGGCGCATGTCCCGGGTGGAGGCGCCCCGCCCGCCGGTGATGTCGTAGCCGGTGACGACGGCGAGTCGGGAGGTCTCGTCGAAAAACCCGTGCTGCAGTGCGCCGCAGGCAACCACCAGTTCGCCCGGGGCGGGAGGTGTGTCGATCGTCTCGGTCAGCGCCGCACCGAGCCCGGCGTCGCGCAGCACCTCGATCGCCCGCTCGGCGGGGCCGTGCGCTTCGAAGACCAGGGCGACGCCGCAGCCTTCAGCGGTCCAGCGTTTCAGGTCGGCGACCAACTGCCCGGTCTCGCCGTGGTAGCGGGGGGTCGGTGCCGCGGCCAGTACGATCGCCGCCCCGGTGTCGGGGGCGATGTCCGTATCGATCGGGTCGAGCCAGGGTTCGCCGGCGGGTGCGCCGACCGCTTCGGCCAGCCCGAACGGGGAGACCGACCACCACGGCTGCTGCCGGGCGCCGGCGGCGGCCCGCACGTCGGCCAGGGTCCTGAAGGCCGCGGCACCGAGGTCGATCGGGGCCTGACCGCCGGCCGCGGCCGCCGCCCAACTGGCCTCCAGAAACTCCTCGGAGGTACGCACCAGGTCGTGCGCCCGGGTGCGGATCCGCTCCGGGTCACAGAGCAGGATCTGCGCGCCCTCCGGCAGGCAGTCCGGCAGAAGTTCGAGACGGTCGGGGCCGAGCAGCGCCGGGGCCAGCGACTCCATCCCCTCGACCGGGATGCCCTCGGCGAGCTTGTCGAGGATCTCGGCCAGCTCGGGGTGCTGCTCGGCCAGGGCCCGGGCGCGGTCGCGGACGGCCGGGGTGAGGAGCAGTTCGCGGCACGGCGGCGCCCAGAGTGCCGGGACCGCTTCGATGGTGCGCTGGTCGGCGACGGCGAAGGTGCGGATCTCCTCCACCTCGTCGCCCCAGAACTCCACCCGGGAGGGGAACTCGTCGGTGGGTGGGAAGACGTCCAGGATCCCGCCGCGCACCGCGAACTCGCCCCGCTTGGTCACCAGGTCGACGCGGGCGTACGCCATGTCGCTGAGGCGGCGGACGGTCTCCTCCAGTCCCGCTTCAGCACCGGCACGCAGCTGCACCGGTTCCAGATCCCCCAGGCCCTTGAGCTGCGGCTGCAGCACCGACCGGACCGGGGCGACCACCACCCGCAGGGGACCCACGCCGGTGGCGGCATCGGCTGTGGCTGCTCCGGGTCGGGTCGCTTCGGGGCCGGGCGCATCCGGGTGGGCGAGGCGGCGCAGCACGGCGAGCCGACGGCCGACCGTGTCGGAGCGGGGCGACAGCCGCTCGTGCGGCAGCGTCTCCCAGGCGGGGAAGACCGCCACCTGCTCCGGCGGCAGCAGGCTGCGCAGCGCGGCGGCAAGGTCGTCGGCTTCGCGGGTGGTGGCGGTGATGGCGAGTACGGGCCGGTCGGCCCCACCCTGCTGCGTGGATGCCGCGGCGGCGGCCACCACGAACGGGCGCAGCGCCGGCGGCGCGGTCACGTCGAGCCCGTCGGCCTGCGCGAACCCGGCCCGCGCCAGATCGCGGGCGCGGGCCAGTGCGGGGTCGCCGAGGGCGGCGGTGAGCAGGCCGACAAGTTGGGTCATGATCTCTTCCTGGCAGGGCGAATTACCCCACGCCCGGCCCGGGCGGGGGTCAACTTTTCCAGGTTATCCCGCCGACCGGACAACTGCCGTCGCTGAGCAACTCCCGCGAACGGCCGTTGCCGCTGGGCAGGTCCGGCTCAGGACGCTCCGCTCTCCTTCTCCCTGCGCAACTCCTCCTCCCGCCGGCGCAGGTCGGCCTCCCACTTGCTCAGCAGCTCCTCGTCGTCACGCCGACTGCGGGCTACGTTCGACAGGAACGCCGGATCGTCGTCGGGTGCGAGAGGACGTGGCCGCTCATACTCGGGGAAGCCCTTACCGGGCCGCCACACGCCACCGGATCCCACCGGGTGCGTCTGAGGGCGGCCGGCGATAAACCAGGCGATGGGTCCGACGGGCGAGAAGAGCAGAATAATGAAGACCCAGGCTACCTTCGGCAGGTTCCGTACCGCGTGTTCCTCGGCGGAGAGACAGTCAATCAACGCGATAACTATCAGGGCCAGGTCGATAAGAACCAGTAGGCCGTAGAGACGAATCACGGCGGTGATTATGGCTCAGGGCCGCTGAGGTTTGTGTCCCCTTCGCTCTCCGTGCCTGGATTTGCGAGTCGCCACAACGGTGGCTGGTGGATGCGGGTGCGGCACTGGTCGGCATCGACGCGATCAGCATCGACGACACCGGTCCGGCGGCGGGCGGACAACGCCCGGCACACAGCACCCTGCTGGCGGCGGGCGTCCCGATCGTGGAGCACCTGCGGAGGCTGGCTGCCCTGCCGCCGGAGGGCTTCCGGTTCACCGCCGCGCCGCCGCTGGTCGAGGGCATGAGCACCTTCCCGGTACGCGCCTTCGCCGTTCGTTGATCCCCGCCCCAACACTCTGTTGATCTAGGGCATATTTGCCCGACTAGGGATCAATTAGCGCAAATATGCCCTAGATCGACTGGAAAGAGGAGGTCAGTAGCGGACCGAGATGGTCCGTTCAATGGCATCGACGCGGGCGAGGCCCCCGTACGGGATGATCTGGTTCGGGTCCGTGTGCCCGACGTCCAGATCGAAGACGATGATCGCGTCCGGGTTGTACTCGGCGAAGGCGCGCAGCACGGCGGCACGCTGCGCCTCGACGTACGCCCGCTTCTGCTCCGGGGTGTTCCGCCGCGCGAAGTCCCAGGCCTTGGGGCGGGCGGCCAGCGCGGCCGGGAAGCCGGCAAGCAGCCCGCGCTCCCCCAGGTTGCGCAGGATGCGATAGACCTCGGTGTCGGATGGCAACTCCTCGGAGGTCTCCATCAGGAAGACAGAGCCGGCATACACCTCGTTCGGCCCGACCCGCCCGGCGGCAAGCAGGAAGTGCAGAATCTCTAGATTGCCGCCCCAGACCGGCGCCTCGACCACAGCCGAAGAACCGTGCCAGCTCCAGCCCGACGCGGGGAACATCCGCGGCGGCTGGGACAGCGTCGACGGGTCGGCCCAGTCGCTCGGCTCGTCGCCATAGTCGGGTGAGGCGGCCAGTTCGTACCAGCCGGGTGTGGACAGGGCCGCGTGCAGCGAATCGGTCGACACCGGGTGCAGCGCACCGGGCCGGCCGAGGTGCACCATCACCGAGCCGCCGTGATAGCTGACAATGCCCAGCCCGAACAGGTGGTGCAGCAGGTTGGTGTTGTCCGAGTAGCCGAAGAACGGCTTCGGGCTGGCCCGCAGCACCTCGTCGTCCAGATGCGGGATCACGGTGATCTGGTCTTCGCCACCGATGGTGGCGAGCACGGCGGTGATCGACGGGTCGGCGAAAGCGGCGTTCAGATCCCGGGCCCGATCACGGGGGTCGGCGCCCATAACCCGGGTGGTCGGATACTCCACCGGCTCCAGGCCCAGCTCGTCGCGGAGGCGGCGCAGCCCCAGCTCGTACACCTCGGGAAAGATCGCCGGCAGCCCTGCGGAGGGCGAGACGACGGCGACGCGGTCACCCGGTTTCGGCTTCGGGGGGTAGGTCAGTGCACGCATCCCGGGACCGTAGCGATCGATGCCGGTGGCCCGCACCGCAATATCGGTACGCCTTATCCTCAGCATTCACCGAAGCTGATCGAACGCCTTGGAGACACCCGATGACCACCCCACCGCAGCCAGCGCACGGCACCCCAGCGGGGCAGCACGGCCCGGCTCAGCACCCGCCCGTTCCCCCGCCGGGACCGCAGTACACCCGCCCGCCGCAGCAGTACGCCGGTTACCCGCCGCTCCCACCACCACCGCCGGTCGCCAAGCGCATCCCCGAGGACCAGCCCTTCGTCGTACGCCCCAGCATCCGCAAACGCGGGATGTTCTTCGGTGCGTTCGCGCTGATCCTGGTCGTACCGCTCTCCTGTTTATTCGGCATCGGGATACTGGGATCCGATGACACGGATGCCGGGGAGGCACTTTTCGGCCTCGTCGCGGTGGTCGGCTGCCTGCTGCTTCTGCTCGGCCTGCCCCTCGGGATTCAACTGTGGCTGATCGCCTCCGGCGGCCCGGTGCTGGCGGCCGGCCCGGCCGGGCTCTGGATCAGGACCCGGCCAACCCGCGGCCAGGCGATCTGGCTGCCGTGGGAGGGCATCGCGCAGATCTCCCGCCGCCGTTGGAGCCTGGAGAAGATGCTGGTGGTCAAGGCCCGCGACCCGCGCACGGGACAGAACCTCGGCGCGTTCACGTCCCTGGACAGCGGCCTGCTGAAGGCCTTCTACGGGTCCGGCTTCGTCGCGACACTGAACTTCGCCGACAAGCCGGAGGCGGAGATCGTAGCGGCGGTCGCCCATTTCAGCGCCGGTCGCACTCCAATCAGCTTGTAGACGCGGGCCCCTGTTAGGGCGATAACACGGGGCCCTTCCCCAAACCGGGCCCGACGCCGATACGATCGAGCCGGAGTCGGACAGCGCGGTCCTTCGTACCTGATGTGAGGAGCGCATGGTGATCGACCGTCCGGCCTACCCTGACCCCGATGTTCCCGACGCCGCGCTGCGGGCGGACATCCGCCGGCTCGGCACCCTGCTCGGGCAGACCCTCGCCCGGCAGGAAGGGCCGCCACTACTCGACCTGGTCGAGGAGGTACGGGCGCTGGTCCGCTCCGACGCCGACGCCGCCGCACAGCGGCTCGCCGGGCTGGATGTCACCACCGGCACGAAGCTGGCCCGGGCGTTCTCCACCTACTTCCACCTGGCCAACATCACCGAGCAGGCGCATCGCGGACGTGACCTGCGCCGCCGCCGGGCCAGCCAGGGCGGCTGGCTGGACCAAGCCGCCAAACTGATCGCCGAACGCGGAGTGCCGGCCGAGGAGATCGCGGCGGCGGCACGCCGGCTGGCCGTCCGGCCCGTCTTCACCGCGCACCCCACCGAGGCGGCCCGCCGGTCGATCCTCTCCAAGCTGCGTGCCGTCGCCGACGAACTCGACGCCGAGATGACCGCGGCGACCCTCTACGGGGCGAGCGACACCGCGCCAGCCGACCGCCGTCTGGCGGAGCTGCTCGACCTGCTCTGGCAGACCGACGAGCTGCGGGTGGACCGACCCGACCCGACCGATGAGGCCCGCAACGCCATCTACTACCTGCGGGACCTCTACGCCGAAGCGGCGCCGCAGGTGCTCGAAGACCTCGCCGACACGCTGCGCACCCTCGGCGTCGAGACCTCCCCGACCACCCGCCCGCTCACTTTCGGCACCTGGATCGGCGGCGACCGCGACGGCAACCCGTTCGTCACCCCCCAGGTGACCCGGGAGGTGCTGCTCATCCAGCATGAGCACGCCATCCAGGCCACCGAGGCGGCGTTGGATGCCCTGATCACCGAACTGTCGGTGTCGCGGCGGCTGCGTGGGGTGTCGCTCGACCTGTCGGCCAGCCTCGCCGAAGACCTTGAGGCGCTGCCGGAGGTGGCGCCTCGGTACCGGCGGATCAACGCCGAGGAGCCCTACCGGCTCAAGGCCCGCTGCATCAAGGCGAAGCTGACCAACACCCGGGCCCGGCTCACCACCGGCACCCCCCATGTGCCGGGCCGGGACTATCGGGGCAGTGCGGAACTGCTCTCCGATCTGGAGTTGATGCGGGCCTCGCTGGCCCGTAACTCCGGGCAGCTCGCCGCACTCGGCCGGCTGGCGTCGGCGATCCGGACCGTGTCGGCCTTCGGGCTGCATCTGGCCACGATGGATGTACGCGAGCATGCCGAGGCGCACCACGAGGTGCTCGCCCAGCTCTACGGCCGCCTCGACGAGGTGAGCGACTACGCCACCCTCACCCGTTCGGAGCGCACCAAGCTGCTGGCCGAAGAGCTCGCCGGCCGCCGGCCGCTATCCACCATGGACACCCCGTTGAGTGAGTCGGCCCGTAAAACCTTTGATGTGTTCAGCACCATCCGTGAGGCGCAGGAGCGTTTCGGTGCCGACGTCATCGAGTCGTACATCGTCTCCATGACTCTCGGCGTTGACGACGTGCTGGCGGCGGTGGTGCTGGCCCGCGAAGCCGGGCTGGTCGATGTGCACAGCGGCCGGGCACGGATCGGCTTCGTGCCGCTACTGGAGACCCCGGCCGAGTTGAGCTCCGGCGGCGAACTGCTCGACGAACTTCTGTCGCTGCCGGCCTACCGGGCGTTGGTCACCGCCCGTGGCGACGTGCAGGAGGTGATGCTCGGCTACTCCGACTCCAACAAGGAGGCCGGCATCACCACCTCCCAGTGGTCGATCCACCGGGCGCAGCGCGCACTGCGGGACGTGGCCGCCCGGCACGGCGTACGGCTGCGGCTTTTCCACGGTCGGGGCGGCACCGTCGGCCGTGGCGGCGGGCCGACCCACGAGGCGATCCTGGCCCAGCCGTACGGGACGCTGGACGGCGCGATCAAGGTGACTGAGCAGGGGGAGGTCATCTCCGACAAGTACACGCTGCCGTCGCTGGCCCGGGAGAACCTGGAGCTCACCCTCGCCGCTGTCCTGCGCAGCGCGCTGCTGCACAGCGCTCCACGTCAGCCCGCCGAGGCGCTGCAGCGCTGGGACGCCACCATGGATGTCGTCTCCGACGCGGCCTTCCGCTCCTACCGCCAACTGGTCGAGGACCCCGACCTGCCGGCCTACTTCTGGGCCTCCACCCCGACGGAGTTGTTGGGGGCGCTGAACATCGGCTCCCGACCGGCAAAGCGACCCAACACCGGCGCCGGACTGGCCGGCCTGCGGGCGATCCCCTGGGTGTTCGGCTGGACCCAGTCCCGGCAGATCGTGCCCGGCTGGTACGGCGTCGGGTCGGGGCTGGCCGCCGCCCGGGAAGCGGGGCTGGCCGACGTGCTCACCGAGATGTACCGCCGGTGGCACTTCTTTCGGACCTTCCTCTCCAACGTGGAGATGATGCTCGCCAAGACGGATCTGAGCATCGCCCGGCGCTATGTCCAGACGCTGGTGCCGGCGCCGCTACAACCGATCTTCGACAAGATCGAGCAGGAGTATGAGCAGACGCGACGCGAGGTGTTGGCGGTGACCGGTTCCCCGGCGCTGCTGGAGGATCTGCCGGTGCTGCAGCGCACCCTCGCTGTCCGGGACACCTACCTGGAGCCGCTGCACCATCTGCAGGTGGCGTTGCTGCGGCAGTACCGGGAGTCCGGCGCGGCGGATCGGGCCGTCGCCACGGCGCCGGGTGCCCGTCGCGCCCCCGGCGAGGCGGCCGCGTTGGAGCGGGCCCTGCTCACCACCGTCAACGGCATCGCGGCCGGCATGCGCAACACCGGCTGACCAACGGGCCCCTCCTCTTGCCGGTTGATCAGGGAGTTGGTGCAGGGACACGCCGTACGACACGCCCACCAACTCCCTGATCAACTCAAGGTGGCTAGCTGGTTTCGCCGGCCAGGCTGAAGGAGCGGAGGCGTCTGACCGCCAACGTGGTGAAGCCGACCACGATGAGCAGACTCATCACCAACGCCGTCGACACCCCCACCGTCGGTTTCAGCAACGATGTCGGAGCCAGCCGGTCCGTGATAGTGACGACGTACTGCTGGACCGACAGCACCCGCGTGCCGGCCACCATGCTGTTCAGCAGCCCCTCCCAGATCAGCACGTAGACCAGGCCGAGCAGCACCGGCCGACGGGTCACCAGGCTCAATGCGAGAAAGAGCGCGGAGTAGACCACGGCGCCGAGCAGAGCCGCCGCAGCCAGGGCCAGCCCCAGACCGACGGAGTCGGCGAGCACCCCGGCGACAAAGAGCGGCAGGGCGGCCGTCAGCGCGGTGACCCCGGACGCCACGGCGAGCTTGGGCAGGATGATCTGCCAACGCGGCAACGGCTTGGTCAGCAGGTGCACCACCGTTCCGTCGTCGATCTCGGAGCCGAGCGCGCCGGTGCCGACAACCAGCGCGACCACCGGCAGAACGACAGCCAGACCGAGATTGGCCAGCACCGGCCCGCCCCACTGGCCGGGGTCGACCCCGGCCGAGTTGGCCACGACGGCCAGCGCGACCAGCAGCAGGGGCAGGGGAAACAACAGTAGGAACCGGCGGCGGCCGAAGAGGCCACGGGCCGTGAGCCACGAGACAGTCGTCATGATCAAGCCTCCACCAGGTAGGAGAAGACACTCTCCAGAGACTCGTCGGAGGGGAGCAGCCGGTGGATCCGGACGCCCTGCGCCAGCGCGATCCTGGGTAGGGCCCGGGTGAAGCTGCCGTAGTCACCGGTCCGTACGGTCAGCCCGTTCTTATCGATCTCCACGCCGGTGACCGACGGCTCGCCGATCAGTGCCACGGCCAGGCGCCGATCATCGCTGGACTGCACCGCAAAAACATGCGGCCGGTTGGTCATCAGCCGCCGGATGGTGCGGAAATCCCCGGAAGCGGCCAGCCGCCCGGCGACCACCACCTGCACGATGCCGGAGACCTGCTCGACCTCCTCGAGGATGTGCGAGCTGAAGAGCACGGTACGGCCGGCTTCACCGAGCCGGTGCAGCAGCTCCATCATGTGCAGCCGCTGGCGCGGGTCCATACCGTTGAACGGCTCGTCGAGGAGCAGCACCTGCGGGTCGTGCACCAACGCGGCGGCGACCCGGGTCCGCTGGCGCATCCCCTTGGAGTAGGTGCCGATCTGCCGGTCCTGCGCCTCAGTCATCTCCACCAGCTCCAACGCCCGCCGTGCGGCCACCGCCGTATCAGGCAACCGGTGCAGCTTGGCGCTGGCCAGAACGAACTCGTACCCGGTCAGGAAGGTGTGCACCGCCTCGCGCTCACTGACCAGGCCGAGGTGGCGGTAGATGGAGGGATTGCCCCACGTTGTCGTGCCACCGATGGTGACCGTGCCCCGCGACGGGGCGAGAAAGCCGGCCATCATGTGCAGCAGCGTGGTCTTCCCCGCCCCGTTCGGACCGAGCAACCCGGTCACCCCCGCACCGAGGCTCATGGTGATGTCGTTGACGGCGACCACGTTGCCGTACCAGCGGGACACCCCATCCAGTTCCACCACGCTCAAGACGACGACACCTTCCGGTAGCGGGCGAAGAGCAGCAGGAGACAACCGGCGACCAGGGCGAGGACCACCGCGCCGTAGAGCGGTCCGAAGGAGCCGATGTCGATGTCCGGTCCGCCCTCGTCCACCACCCATCGCCGGAACACCCAGACGCCGACACCCTCCACCAGGCTGGACGGGGCGGCCAACCCGGCCAGCTGGTTGACCGCCTGCACGGGGAGAATGGAGAGCACGCCGACGACCGGCATGGTCATCAAGAACACCGCGACGATCCCGCCGGCGGCGAACGCCCGTTTGCCGGTCAGTGACGCCACCAGCAGGCTGACCGCGGCGAAGACCAGCGCCCAGACACCGGCATAGAGCAGCCCGGGCACCAGGTCGAGCAGCTCCTGCCAGACTCCCGCCATCCCGTCGTCGACGCTGAAGGCGGCACCGGTGAACATCAGCAGCTGTGGGCCGCCGAGCAGCAGCCAGACGGCGGTGATGAGCGCGGCCAGCTTCGCCAGCGGGTAATCCGTCCGCCGCATCAGTCGGGAGAAGTACAGCGGTAGCACGCCACTGTGCAGGTCGCGGGAGACCAGTTCGGGCGCGACGATCGCCACGAAGAAGATCACCAGCCAGCTCATCCCGCCGGCGAACTGAGCGTACGTCGCCGCGACCTGGCCGGTATATGCCCGGATCGCGATGAACACAACGGCGACCAGGGTCATGATGCCGACGATCAACCAGGGGAAGATTTTCGCCTTGGCGCTGCGCCCCAGGCCGAAAGCGGTACGCAGGCCGTGCAGGTAGAGCGAGCCGAAGATGTGGCGCCGGCCCAGCCGGGGGCCGTCGTACCGCTGGTAGCCGATGTCATGGATGACGCTGGTGGGTTCAGGCATCGGCGAGCTCCCGCCGGGCGAACAGTTCGGCAATACGGTGGTGCCGCTGGTCGAGCCGGTGCAACGGCAGGTCCAGCTCGGCCACCGCGGCCAGGATCACGTCGTAGGTCGCCTCATCATCGAGGGAGACCAGCAGCATCCGATCCTCCCGGCGGACAGCCAGGCCGAGCTCTGCCAGTCGGGCCGCCAGCTCGTCGACTCCTTCGCTGACCTCGACGGCCAGGACATCCGTCGAGGTGGTCATCTCGGAGAGCTGGGCTGAGCGCAGCAACCGCCCCCCGTCGATGGCGATGAACGCGTCGCAGATCCGTTCCACCTCGCCGAGCAGATGGGAACAGACGAGGACAGAGATGCCGAACTCGGTGCCGATCCGCTCGATGAGCGTGAGCATGGCGTCCCGGCCGGCCGGGTCGAGGCCGTTCGTGGGCTCGTCCAGCAACAGCAGGTCCGGGTCGTGCACCAGCGCCTGCGCGAGCTTGACCCGCTGCTTCATGCCGGTGGAGTAGCCGCCGATCTGCCGGTAACGCTCCTCGTAGAGCCCGACGTGCCGCAGCGTCTCCGATGCCCGCTCGCGGGCGATGGTGCCCGGCAGCCCACTCATCCGCCCCATGTGGGTGACAAACTCGGCGGCGGACAGATCAGGCGGCAGACAGTCGTGCTCGGGCATGTACCCGACCCGGGCACGGACCGCCGCGGTGTCGGCGACCGGGTCGAGGCCGAGTACCCGCACCTGGCCGCCGGTCGGGGTGAGCAGACCGAGGAGGATCTTGATGAACGTCGACTTGCCGGCGCCGTTGGCGCCGACCAGCCCGACGATGCCCGGCTCGACGGCGACCGTAAGGTCGGACAACGCCGTCACCCGGCCGTACGTCTTGGTCAGCGACTGGGTCGCGATCAGGGTCACGGGACATAGCGTAGGGATCGATGACCCGACCGGCTATCCGGTGTTCCCCTGATTCCACCCCTGCCCCTCCCCTCGGTGGACCGCCTAACGGATCATCTACCGCAGCAGCCAAGAGCTGAGGCGGGGCCGTGGTGAACTCGACCCAGCGGCGGGTGGCTGAGAGACTATGGGCCGGTCCGCGGTTGGGAGTTTGCCATGAGCAAGGAGTGGGTGCTGCCCGACGAGGCGGTGTTGTCTGCTGCGCAGGCCTATACGCCGCGCCCCCATGAGCTCGCCGATCTCGAACTACTCCTCTCCGGGGCGTACGCGCCGCTGACCGGCTTTCTGGGCCGGTCCGATCTGGCGGCGGTGGCGCGCACCGGGTGCCTGGCCGACGGTACGCCGTGGCCGGTGCCGGTGACCCTCACGGTGCCGGCCTCGGTGGTCGAGGGCCTCGACAGCAGCGATCCGCTGCGCCGCGGGCTGGTGCTCACCGACGCCGAGGGTGCGCCGGTGGGGCTGCTCGAAGCCACCGACATCTGGCCGCTGCAGTCCGGGTTCGTCGGGGTCGGCGGGCCGGTGCGGCGGATCGGCGACGGCGGGCACGGCCCGTTCCGGCGGCTGCAGCGCACCCCGGCCGAGATCAAGGAACTCCTGCCGCCGGGACGGGTGCTCGGGATCATCGCCGACCGGCCGCTGCACCGTCCACAACTGGCGCAGATCGCCCACGCCGCTCGGACGCTCGCCGCGCACCTGCTCGTGCTGATCCCGATCGGCGCCCCCGGGTCCGACGGGCTGGCGCCGGAAGCGCTTGTCCGTGCGGTCTTCGCCGCCCGGGACCGGATGCCGCCGGCCACCCTGGTCGCGGTGCCGCTGGCCCGGCGCGGCGACGAGATCTGCGACGCGCTGCTGCGCGCCCGGGTCGCCGCCGCGTACGGGGTGACCCATCTGCTCTCCACCGGCGAGATGCTCTCCGGCGGGGGGCCGCGGGTGCTGGTGCCACGCGAACTGGCCTATGACAACCGCGACGGGCAGTGGCGCTCCCGGGACGACATCCCGCCCCGCAACCGCCGGCTGGCGATGAGCCCCGCGGAGATCGAGGACCACCTCGACCGCGGATTCCCGCTGCCCGAATGGCACACCCCGCCGGCGGTCGCCAAGGAGTTGGCACGCGCCCGGCCGCCGCGGCGGCGCCGCGGGCTGGTCGTCTTCTTCACCGGCCTGTCGGGGGCGGGGAAGTCCACGATCGCCCGGGGGGTCGCCGACACCCTGCGCGAAAGTGGAGAACGGACGGTCACCCTCCTCGACGGGGACATCGTGCGGCGGGAACTCTCCGCCGGGCTCGGCTTCAACCGGGCCGACCGGGACCGCAACGTCCGGCGGATCGGCTGGGTCGCCGCTGAGGTGGCCCGGCACGGGGGGCTCGCGTTGTGCTGCCCGATCGCACCGTATGCGAAGGCGCGCGCCGCCGTTCGGTCGATGGCGCAGGCGGTCGGGGCCGGTTTTCTGCTGATCCACGTCGCCACCCCGCTGGAGGTCTGCGAGGTACGCGATCGCAAGGGCCTCTACGCCAAGGCCCGCGCGGGGCAGTTGACCGGGATGACCGGGATCGACGATCCGTACGAGGAGCCGACCGACGCCGACCTGGTGTTGGACACCAGCGATCTGAGTGTCGAGGAATCCGTTCAGGCCGTCCTGGAGCACCTGGTTGAGACCGGCTGGCTGGAGCCCCGGCTGCAGCCGGTGTGACTGGACAGGGTGCGGGGGGCCTCGGGACAGGCCCCCCGCAGGGAAGGGACGGCAGGCTGTTCAGCATCGTCCACCCTGCTCAACGACGATTATCAAAGCCGGTGACGGTCGACGCCCCTTGACCCTGAATGCCGCTCGCCGAAAAAGCCCGCCCGCCGTCAGAGGCGGGCGGGCTCTTCGGTCCCCGGTGCCGCGCGAGGTTCCCCTCGCCGGTCACCCGGTTGTCAGCCGGCCAACTTCTTGGCCAGGTTTGCTTCCAGCGCGGCCATGAACTCGTCGGTGGTCAGCCACGGCGCGTCGCCCTTGATGAGCAGCGCTAGGTCCTTGGTCATCTGCCCGCCTTCGACGGTCTCGACGCAGACCTGCTCCAGCGTGTCAGCGAATGCGGTCACCGCCGGGGTGCCGTCGAGCTTGCCCCGGTGGGCCAGGCCCCGCGTCCAGGCGAAGATCGATGCGATCGGGTTGGTCGAGGTCTTCTCACCCTTCTGCCACTGTCGGTAGTGGCGGGTGACGGTGCCGTGCGCCGCCTCGGCCTCGACGGTCTTGCCGTCCGGGGTCATCAGGACCGAGGTCATCAGCCCCAGGGAGCCGAAGCCCTGCGCGACGGTGTCGGACTGCACGTCACCGTCGTAGTTCTTGCAGGCCCAGACGAACCCGCCCTCCCACTTGAGCGCGGCGGCGACCATGTCGTCGATCAGCCGGTGCTCGTAGGTCAGGCCGGCCGCCTTGAACTCCTCGGCGAACTCGGCCTCGAACACCTCGGCGAAGAGGTCCTTGAACCGACCGTCGTACGCCTTGAGGATGGTGTTCTTGGTGGAGAGGTAGACCGGGTAGTTACGGGCCAGGCCGTAGCGGAACGAGGCGCGAGCGAAGTCCCGGATCGAGTCGTCGAAGTTGTACATGCCCATGGCGACGCCCCCTCCGGGGAAGTCCGCCACGTTGAACTCCATCGGCTCGCTGCCGTCGGTGGGCTGGAAGGTGATGGTCAGCCGGCCCGGGCCGGGCACCACGAAATCGGTGGCCTTGTACTGGTCGCCGTGCGCGTGCCGGCCGATGATGATGGGCTTGGTCCAGCCCGGCACGAGACGCGGCACGTTGGACATGATGATCGGCTCGCGGAAGACGACGCCGCCGAGGATGTTGCGGATCGTGCCGTTGGGCGAGCGCCACATCTTCTTGAGGCCGAACTCTTCGACCCGGGCCTCGTCCGGGGTGATGGTCGCGCACTTCACACCGACGCCGTGCTGCTTGATGGCGTTCGCAGCGTCGATGGTGACCTGGTCATCGGTGGCGTCACGGTGCTGAATCGACAGGTCGTAGTAGTGCAGGTCAACGTCGAGGTAGGGCAGGATCAACTGCTCGCGGATCTGCTTCCAGATGATCCGGGTCATCTCGTCGCCGTCGAGTTCGACGACCGGGTTGGTTACCTTGATCTTCGCCATCTGCCGCGGCGCTCCTCTCGCAAACGCACAGGTATGCAGTACGAGCGTACTGGGGCGTACTTCGGCACCGGCCCGGTGTACCCCATCCGGAGGCCTGTCACACCCTTACGCCACCCCCGGCGCATTCATAATCGCGAAACCATGTCATGGGGTAGTCGGCGTCGTCTGCGAAAAACCAGCGTCAACATCGCCGGGACAGTTGCCCCCGGCAACAGAAATCGCCCCGCAGCTGCAAGCAGCTCGCGAGGCGATTTCGGCAGAACGCATCACATGTCGCAAATGTCCTGCTGCTTGGCGCGGACCGCCTCGGCCGCCTCCTTCAGGCCGGCCAGCTCCGCCTCGGTCAGCTCGGTCGGCACCACCCGCCGCACCCCGGCGGCACCGATCTCCGCCTCGACCCCGAGGTAGACCCCAGAGATGCCGTACTCGCCGTCCACCCAGGCGCAGACCGGCATGACCGCACCGGAGTCCTCCGCCACCGCCTTGGCCATCCGGGCCGCCGCAGCGGACGGGGCGTAGTAGGCCGATCCGGTCTTGAGCAGCGAAACCACCTCGGCACCCCCGTTGCGGGTCCGGGTCACCAGCTCCTCGATCTTGTCGGCGGGGAGCATCTCGGCCAGCGGCTTGCCGTCCACGGTGCACTGGGAGGGCACCGGGACCATCGTGTCACCGTGCGAGCCCAGGGTGAGCGTCCGCACCGACCCGACCGGCACGGAGAGGGCCTCGGCCACGAAGTTGGTGAACCGGGCGGTGTCGAGCATCCCGGCCTGACCCATGACCCGGTTACGCGGGAACTGGGTGGCCCGCTGTGCCAGGGCGGTCATCTCGTCCAGCGGGTTGGAGACGACGATGACGACCGCGCTCGGAGCATACTTGGCGACGCTCTCCGACACCACGCGCACGATCTTCGCGTTGACCTCGAGCAAGTCCATGCGGCTCATGCCGGGCTTCCGCGGCATCCCCGCGGTGACAATCACCACATCTGAGCCCTCGAGGGCTTCGTAGCCCTCACCGTTGGGGCCGGTGGTGACCCCCACCACGCGGGTCTCGAAGCCTTCGATCGACCGGGACTGATTCAGATCGAGCGCCAAACCCTCCGGTTTGCCTTCCAGAATGTCGGTGAGGACGACCGTATCGAAAATGTTGTATTCAGCCAGGCGCTGCGCGGTCGTCGAACCGTAGAATCCGGCACCTACGACGGTGACCTTCTTGCCCATGGTCGTCTCACTCTCTGCGCTGATCAGATTCTTTTTCGGACGGTATCAGCCAACACGGCACAGTTCCGGCGAGGGGACACAATCAGCCCCGCTCGGCCCGCTCCACCACGTTCGTCAGCAGCATGGCACGGGTCATCGGGCCGACACCGCCGGGCATCGGGGCGATCGCTCCGGCCACCTCGGCCACATCCGCGGCGACGTCCCCGGTATAGCGGCCCTTACCATCCGGGCCGACCACCCGGGTGATCCCCACATCGATCACCACCGCACCAGGCCTGATCATGTCGGCGGTAAGCAGATTCGGAACCCCCGCGGCGACGATGACGATGTCGGCAGCGCGGGTGTGCGCCGCCAGGTCGAGCGTCCCGGTATGGCACAGGGTGACGGTGGCGTTCTCACTGCGCCGGGTGAGCAGCAGCCCCAACGGCCGGCCGACCGTGTTCCCCCGGCCGACCACCGCGACCTCCGCGCCGCGCAGCGGCACATCGTGGCGACGGAGCAGCTCGACGATGCCTCGGGGCGTGCAGGGCAGCGGACCGGGATAGCCGAGCACGAGCCGCCCGAGGTTGATCGGATGCAGGCCGTCCGCGTCCTTTTCCGGGTCGATCCGCTCCAGCACCCGCTGCGTGTCGAGGTGGGCGGGCAGCGGCAGCTGGACGATGTAGCCATGGCAGGCCGGGTCCGCGTTGAGTTCGGCGAGGACCTCCTCCACCTGCTCCTGCGTAGCGTCGGCGGGCAGTTCCCGGCGGATCGACGCGATGCCGACCTCGGCGCAGTCCCGGTGCTTACCGTTGACGTAAGCCTGGGAGCCGGGGTCATCGCCGACCAGCACAGTGCCGAGCCCCGGGATGGCACCCCGCTCGGTCAGTGCTTTCACCCGCACCCGTAACTCGTCTTTGACCTTGGATGCGGCCGCTTTGCCGTCGAGAAGAGTTGCCGTCACATCCCTGATCGTCTCATGCGGCACCGGCTTTTCCATCGCCGGTTCGGGAGCAGCAGTGGGAAAACCCTTCAGTGGAAGAAGTGCCGGGTACCGGTGAGGTACATCGTGATGCCGGCTTCCCGGGCTGCCGCGATGACCTCCTCGTCCCGCACCGAGCCGCCCGGCTGCACCACCGCCCGTACGCCCGCATCGATCAGCACCCGCAGCCCGTCCGGGAAAGGGAAGAAGGCGTCCGATGCGGCGGCGGCGCCGCGGGCGCGCTCGGCACCCGCCCGGGACACCGCGAGCCGGGCGGCGTCCACCCGGTTGACCTGCCCCATCCCCACCCCGACGGTCGCACCGCCGCTCGACAGCAGAATGGCGTTGGACTTCACCGCCCGAATGGCCCGCCAGGCGAAGGCGAGATCGGAGAGGAGTTCAGCCGGCGCCGGCTCCCCCGACACCAGCCGCCAGGCGGCCGGGTCGTCGCCGGGGGCGTTCACCCGGTCGGCCGCCTGCACCAGCACGCCGCCGCTGATCTGCCGCCACTCCGTCGCCGCCGGCGTCCAGGCCGGCACTCGCAGCAGGCGGAGATTCTTCTTCGCCGCGAGCACCTCGACCGCACCGTCGGCGTAGTCGGGCGCGACCACGACCTCGGTGAAGATCTCGGCCACCTGCTCGGCCATCTCGACCGAGACGGGGGCGTTGACGGCGATCACCCCACCGAACGCGGAGACCGGGTCGCAGGCGTGCGCCTTGCGGTGCGCCTCGGCCACGTCGACCCCGACAGCGATGCCACACGGGTTCGCGTGCTTGATGATGGCGACGGCCGGCTCGGCGAAGTCGTGCACGGCGCGCCACGCCGCATCGGCGTCCACGTAGTTGTTGTAGGACATCTCCTTGCCGTGCAACTGCTCAGCCTGCGCCAGGCC
>DASULK010000009.1:0-4452 GCA_036278255.1 Micromonospora sp. | reverse complement strand
GGCCGACCCGGCCCGCCTCAACCCGCGGGGCGGGGCGATCGCGTTGGGGCATCCGCTCGGCGCCTCCGGGGCCCGGCTCATGGCCACGATGCTGCAACACATGCGCGACAACGGGCTGCGCTACGGGCTGCAGACGATGTGCGAGGGGGGCGGGATGGCCAACGCGACGATCGTGGAGCTTCTGTAAAGAAATCTGGCCGTGAGCCGTATCACATCTTGGTAACGACTCGTTGCTTTGGTATGGACGTGTTCTCACGGACGTTCCTACCGGCGGCGGCGCAGGCCGGAGTGGCGATCCCGACGGTGAGTCGACACATCCCGGTCTTCCGCCGCTGCGTGACACCCGACGACACCACGGTCCTGGTCACCCGCTGTTTCCGGCCCACCCGGGGACTGCAGGCGGAGTTCCTGCTCCTACTCACCGACCGGCGGATGGTGGTGACCCAGGAGAGCCGGCTGACGCATCGGCTACGCCTGCATCTCAACGCCGAACTGCGCCATCTGACCAACATCACCTGGAACGCGGATCCGCGTACGGCGGGGGTCGAGTTTGCGGCCACCGCCATCGACGGGATCCGCGAACGCTTCTGGATTCGGGTCGGCCACCCGAAGCAGGTCTGGAACCTCGACGCGTTGCTCAGCCGCGTCTTCCGGCCCCGGCCCCAGATCGCAACAGCTGCGGCGGTCGGGACGGCAGCGGTACCCGCAGCGGCACCTGCCTCAAGGTGAAAGGAGGGGCAGGGGCCCCTCAGCCGAGTGGCCGGTCAGCGGCGGGCGCCACCGCGTAGCCGACGTAACTGCCAAACTCGACCCGCCAGTCGGGGGGTGCCAACTGTCGGCAGAGCTTCTCGCCGCCGGTGCAGACGATCGCATCCACTCTGCTCGGATCGGCGGGCGGCCGGCCGGGCAGCACCGACTGCAGCGCCACAATCTCCGGCCCGTCCCCACCGGTCCCGTCACCGCGCAGCAGCAGCCACCACGGATACTCCCAATCGTCGTTGCGCTGGATCAGCCCGACCCGTCGGGCGCCGGAGGCCCGTACGGCCGCCGCCGCGTCCCGGTACTCCTTCAGCCACTGTGGCCGGCGCAGGAACCGGGTCTCCCACTCGTCGGAGGTCAGCAGCGAACCGGTGCCGACCAGTCGGCGGGGAAAGCCGTACGAGATCGCGAGCACCCCGGCCAGTGCCGAGGTGGCGAGCACCGCCACCGCGGTGACCGTGGCGACCATCGCCCGGGCCGACCGGCGTCCATCGTCGCCGGACCGGTGTTCACCGTCGGCCGGCCAGCCGTTGCCGGCGGGGCGGTCACTCTCGGCGGGGCGGCGCCGCCCCAGCGCTACCGTGTCGAGCCAGAGCCCGACCAGCGGCACCGCAATCACCAGGGCGAAGAGCAGCAGGCGGTTGCCCCACGGCTGCCACTTCACCATCGCGCAGTAGAGCAGCAGGGCCCCGCCGACCGCTGCGGCGTACGCCCGCAGGGCCCCCGCATGCCGCGGCGCGATGCGGCGCGGGCGGGCGAGCGCGACGAGACCGCCGATCAGCGCCAGCGAACCGGCGAGGGGGAAGGCGACCCGGTCCTCGTCCGGATACCAGGACCGGACCGGGAAGGTGGTGGTGCCGAAGGTGATGGCCCGGTCCTGCGGGTCCACACCGATCAGGTCGGCCAGGCCGGTGATCGCCGCCGCCCCCGCATCCCGCAGCGGACGCAGCGGGGTGTCCAGCGCGGTGTGCCCGATCCGCAGCGTGTTGATGAGAAGGGAGCCCGGATCGTGCTGCTGCATCGGGATCGACTCGCGCAGCCGGGGCGGGCCGAGCGGATGACCGAACTCGGCGGTGATCCGCGCCAGGAACGGGCCGGTGATGACGGCGGCCACGGCGAGTACGGCAACGGAGGCGCCGACGACTCGCAGCGTTCCGCCCCGGCGCAGCGTCCGGGATGCCCGCTCCGCGGTCGACGGTTCCGCAAGCTCCGCTGCTGAAGTTCGTGCCAGCCGCAGTTGGGCCAGACCCCAGAGGACGAGGAGCGGTCCGGCCCCGAGCAGGCCGCTGGTCTTCGTGATCGCGGTCAGTCCGGTGGCCGCCCCCAGGGCGAGCATCGAACCGGCGTCAACCCGCCGCGTGATCCCGTCCAGGGCGAGCGTCGCTACGCACCCCACCCAGGCGGCGACCACCAGGTCGGTCTGGGTGCTGGTCGCCTGCAGGGTGACCATCGGGGTGGTGGCGAGCACGAACGCGGCGAGCAGTTGGGCCCGCCGGCCGCCACCGAGCTGGGCGACGATCCGGGACACGATCAGGAGACAGAGCACCCCGGCCGCCCACTGCACCAGGTGGTACAGCAGATCCCCACCGGTCAGGAGCCGCAGGTGCAGCAGCAGATACTCGGAGCCGGGCGGGATGGTGATCTGCCGGTGGATGACCGTCGGCCAGAAGGTGAGGTCGCCCTGGGCGGCCCAGCGTTCCACGCGGGGCAGGTGGTAGGTCTGCGAGTCGAAGTTGTTCGGTTCGGCGAGGAGCGCGACCAGGAGTTCGAGTAGCAGCAGTACGCCGACTGTGCCGGCCATCAGCCGCTCGCCCCGGCTCGCCGTACGCCAGAAGCTGAGGAATCCTCGCATCACGGTGGCGGGTAGCACTGCCTCACCGTCCTTGCGCGACCGCCGGCACCGCCACGCCCAGCCGCCCGCCGCACCGAGGAAGGCCAGCCAGGTCAGGCCGATGGCGGGGGCGGTCAGCAGACCGACCGCGCCGAGGAGTTCGACGGAGAGTACGGCGTATGCGCCGGTCACCAGGGCTGCGCGGACCGCAGCGAGCCGGAGCGGCCCGGCAGCCGTGGCACGGGGCCGCAGGGCGGAGGTGAGCGCCAGGAAGCCGATCGCTGGTGCGAGGACGAGGGGGAACCATGCCGCGGGCATGGCCGGAAGTAAACCCCACCGACCTGAGAGCAATGTGCCCCGGGGAGAGCAACCAGAGGCGGCAGAAGGGGTTTCCCAGGCTAGGCTGATGCCGAAATATCACCAGCACCTGGAGACTGCCGTGAAGCTTTCGATCCTCATGCCGGTCTACAACGAGGAAGATCGCATCGCGGATGCCGTCAAACAGGCGCTGGCGGTCGACTACCCGTGCGAGATCGAACTGGTCGTGGTCGACGACGGCAGCCGGGACGGCACCAGCGAGATCCTCGGCCGGTCCGACGACACCCGGATGCGGGTGATCACCCACCCGCGCAACTACGGCAAGGGTGCGGCGATCCGGACCGCCGTGGACCATGCCGAGGGTGACTACCTGGTGATCCTCGACGCTGATCTGGAGTACGACCCGCAGGACATTCCGAAGCTGCTGGAGCCGGTACTCGACGGCCGCGCTGCCGTCGTCTACGGCAACCGCACCTTCGGTAGCCACAGTGCCTACAGCTTCTGGTACGTCATGGGTAACAAGGCCGTCACGACCGCCGCGAACGTCCTCTTCAACTCCTACATCGGCGACTTGGAGACCTGCTTCAAGCTGATGCCGGTGGCGCTCTACCGTTCGCTGGACGTGCGGTCACGCGGCTTCGGCATGGAGGCGGAGGTCACCGGCAAACTGCTCCGCCGCAAGATCCGCCCCTACGAGGTGCCGATCAGCTACCGCGCCCGGAACCGCGAAGAGGGCAAGAAAATCACCTGGAAAGACGGCGTCGAGGCGCTCTGGATCCTGGCCCGGGAGCGCACCCGACGCCGGTCCGCGTCGCGGACGGAGAGCGGCTCAGCCCCGCGTTCTACCACCGCCCCATGAACGCCTCGATCGACCGCCGCAGCCCGGCCGCGTCCAACCCGTGCCATCGGGCATGGTCGGCGGGGCTGCCGTAGCGGCGCAGTTCGGCCCGGCCTACCCCGAGGCTGAGCAGCCGGTGCGGCCGGTCGATCAGCGCCTCGTTGACCAGCCGGCTCGAGGTGCCGGCCAGGTAGGGCTCGACGAGGATCACGTCGCGTCCGGCCAGGGCACGCAGGCCAGCCACGTCGAACGGCCGGGGGGTGTGGGTGTAGGCGACGGTGACATCCAGCCCGGGGATGGCGCGCAGCACCGGGTCGAGCATCGGCCCCACCGCCACGATCAGGGGCGCCTCCGACCCGCCCTGGCGGATCATCCGCAGACCCCCGTCACCCGGTCGCGCCCGGTCGTTGCCCTGGGTGGAGAGCCGCAGGTAGACCGGCTCGTCGTACCGCACCGCCGCGCGCAGCAGCGGCGGCACCTCGTCGGGGTGGCCGGGGACCTGCACCGTCCAGCCGCTCAACGTGTCGATCAACGCCACGTCCCCCGGCGACATGTGGGTGCGCCCCGCACTTGAGGCGTCGTAGGAGGCGCCGACGCTGACCAGCACCGCTCCCACGCCCTGGTGGTCGAGGTCCAGCTTGATCTGTTCGTACGCCCGGTCCACGACGAAGGGCGCGTACGAGTGCACGATCGGTCGTAGCCCGGT
>DASULK010000008.1:0-9462 GCA_036278255.1 Micromonospora sp. | reverse complement strand
TACACCAGCGGGGTGATGTCGAAGTCACAGGCCCCCACCCCCAGCCGGTAGCTCAACGTGGCCCCGTCAACGCCCGTCAGGTCCTGCACGGAGACCAGGCCCTCCGGTAGCCCCTCGGCGGGCGGCGGCGCCTCCGGCACGGACGCCACGGCCGAGGGTGCGACCGCCAGCCGGGCAATCGGCCCCGTCAACCCGGCAACGGTGAAGAGCCACGCCGGCACCTGCGCCTCCCCTCGGCTGGTCCGTACGGCCACCGCATCGAGGGTGACCTTGGTGACGGTCAACGCACGGCACGGTCCGACGCCGGTGCCAATCGAACTGTCCGGGTTGCCCGGGCGCGCCGCCGCGGACGGCGAAGAGGTCGGGGCCGCCGCGGGCGGGCAGGACGGTGGGTCCCCCTGCGCAAGCTGCCCGTACGCCTCGGCGGCGCTGATCAGGGGCACGTCGAGCCCCCCGTCGGGGAACCGGATTGTCCCGTCGGCCGGCTTGTCGGCCGGCAACGAGACCTTGGTCTGGTACCAGCCGGCGGAGAAGGCCAGCTTGGCGGCATCGTCGAAGCCGGGATCAGCGGGGAGCACGGTCGCCTCCTGCAGCGGGACGTACCCCTTGTGCCAGGCATCCCGGCCCGGCGCGTTTCGCCACGCTTCGGCGATTTCGGCCGCCCGGCGCTCGAACGCCTCTGAGGCGGGGTCGCCCGGGGAACCGGCTGGCTGGTCCTGGCTGCCGGGTTCGGCACAGGCGGCGAGAGCCAGGACGAGTGACATGCCCACGAGGGCGGTGAGACGGCGCATGCCGATTCAGACGGCGATGGTTCCACCCCGGTTCCCATCCGGCACCAGCCGGCCGCCGACGTCGACGCGTCGATCAAGGAATGACGCGCCGATCAAGGGCTAGTTGTCGCGATTTGGGCCGTAAACACGACAACAAGTCCTTGATCGACGTGGAAAGGCCGTGGGGGCAGAAAAGGACGTGGAAAGGGACGTGGAGAGAGAAAAGACTGTGCGCCCCGGTCGACCGACCGGGGCGCACAGTCACTGGTGGAGGTGCCGGGAATCGAACCCGGGTCCTTCGGCGCCTTGCCAGGGCTTCTCCGAGCGCAGCTCGCTGTGCCTCTACTCGGCCCCTCCGATCACGCGAGCGAGTCGGTGTGACGGGCCCAGTCGCTGATTGATCTCGCCGCACGGACCCCGCGACCGGGTCCGGTTGGCCAGCCCTCTCGCTGATGCCGGCTAACTGGGCCGAAGGCACTCCCAGGCCGACAGACTCGCTACCCGCCTCAGGCGGCGAGAGCGAAGTCAGCGCGATTTTGCTTGGCGCTTATGGTTTTCCGACGAACGATTCTCGAGACGACGTCGGCTTCCTCGGCTCGCTTCCCCTGCCGCAACGAACGAAGTCGAAACCAGTCACCCCCTCGTCAGGTCCGCCGGCGCCAGCGCCGGTGGACGGCGGCTGCCCCGCAGCCGCTGCGACAGTCGCGGTCTGAAATGACCACGTCCTCAAGTGTAACGCCTGCGGCCGACGGTTTCATTCCAGTTCCGCCACCGTTGATCATCTCATGCCTTTGCCGCGGCGGCCGATCTCCCGAGCCATCTCACGCTGGGCGTCACGTTTGGCGAGATCCTGGCGCTTGTCGTAGGTCTTCTTACCCTGGGCCAGAGCGATCTCGACCTTGGCCCACCCGTTGGAGAAGTAGACAGCCAGCGGCACCAGGGTGAGCCCGCTCTCCTTCAGCTTGCCGATGAGCCGGCTGATCTCCGACCGGTTGAGTAGGAGCTTGCGGGTGCGGCGGGGCTCATGGTTGGTCCAGGTGCCCATCGCGTACTCGGGAATATGCATGCCGTGCAGGAAGATCTCGCCGTTGCTCTCCTGGCCGAACGCGTCGACCAGCGAGGCTCGGCCCGCACGCAGTGACTTCACCTCGGTGCCGGTCAGAGCGAGGCCCGCCTCGTAGATGTCGAGGATGGTGTAGTCATGGCGCGCCCTGCGGTTGGAGACGACCGTTTTGCGCCCCTTTTCCCGTGCCATGCCCGCCACCTTTCTCCGAAAAAACGTCCACCCTCGGTAACGTCACATCAGGTCGTCCTCTTCCCCGGTCGCTGCCTGCGGCCCCCGCATCGGCCACGGCGACCCGGGCGTTCACCGCCCCGGGGCCCACGAGATGCCATACCGCGCAGGGACGGCGGCAATGCTACCGCGATGATCAGAGAAGGTCTCCCGAAAAAGGGCCGCCCGCCCGGATCGGGCCGGGCGGGCGGCTCATCGTCGCTGCACCTCCGCCGAGCGCGGGGTACGGACCTGTATGCGGCAGACAGCGACCGGCTTTCCGGCCGGAAGCTAGACCCGCAGGTAGAAGCGGAGCGTGACCCAGGCGGTGATTGCGCTGAAGAGGGTGCCGGCACCCGCCATGAAGGGCAGCATCAGCAGCACCCGGTCCCACCGGAGCGGGGTCAGCAGGGTGGTCAGGTCCTGCAACGACCCGTCGAGCAGGAACTGCTTACCCAGGGCGAGTGCACCGAACCCGATGAGGGCGCCGAGCAGCCCGGCCGCGACCGCTTCCAGCACAAACGGGGCCTGGATGAACCAGTTGGAGGCGCCGACGAGTTTCATCACCGCTACTTCGCGGCGCTTGCTGTAGGCGGCCACCTGGATCGTGTTGGCGACGAGCAGCAGAGCGGCCAGCGCCATCACCGAGGCGGCCGCGAGCGCCATCTTCTGGATCGCGCCGAGGATCTTGAAGATCTTTTCAAAGAGATTCCGCTGGTCGACGATCTGGTCAATGCCCTCGGTGTCTTTGAATTTCTCGTAGATCTCCCCGAATCTCTCCGGGTTGTGCAGCTTCACCCGGAAGGAGGGCGGCAGCGTTCCCACCTGGACGGCGTCGACGAGGTCGGGGGCGTCTTCGAAGAGCTTCTTGAACCGCTCGATCGCCTCCTCCTTCGACTCGTACCGGGACTCCTTGACCAGCGGCTCGGCGTCCAGCTCCGACTCGATGCTGGCCCGCTGCTCCTCCTCGATCTCCTTGTCGAGGAAGATCGAGACCTCGATCTCGCCGTAGTAGTAGTCCTTCATCTGGTCGACCTGCAGGTACATCAGACCGGCGGCACCCAGCATGGTCAACGACACGGCCATCGTGATGATCATCGCGATGGTCATGGTCACGTTCCGCCACAGTCCGACCATCACCTCGGACAGGACGTATTTCAAGCGCATCGGGGTTTCCTTCCGGATCTCCGCAGAAGATTCATCGTCAAGGTGCCTGAGCTGTCCTGTCGGCCGGACCTAGCCGTAAACGCCGCGGGCCTGGTCGCGGACGATGCGACCACTTTCGATCTCGATGACCCGCCGGCGCATCTGGTTCACGATGTTGGAGTCGTGCGTGACCATCACGACCGTCGTTCCGGTGCGGTTGATCCGGTCCAGTAGACGCATGATCTCGGTCGAGGTGTCGGGGTCGAGGTTCCCCGTGGGCTCATCCGCCAGCAGGATCAGCGGCTTGTTGACGAACGCCCGGGCCACCGCAACGCGCTGCTGCTCACCGCCGGAGAGCTCCTGTGGATAGCGATGTTCCTTGCCACCGAGGCCGACCAGCTCCAGCACCTCGGGCACGACCCGGCGGGCAACGGCCTTCGTCTTACCGATCACCTCGAGCGCGAACGCGACGTTCTCGTACGCGGTGCGGTTCGGCAGCAGCCGGAAGTCCTGGAAGACGCAACCAATGGAGCGCCGGAAGGCGGGCCGTTTCCACGATCGCAATGCGGTGACATCTCGGTTGTTGACGTAGATCTTGCCCTTGGTCGGGGTGATCTCGTGCAACAGCAGCTTGATGATCGTGGACTTACCGGAGCCGGAGGGACCGATGAAGAAGACGAAGTCGCCCTTCTCGATCGAGACCGAAACATTGTCCAACGATGGCCGGGATGCCTTCGGGTAGGTCTTGGTCACATACTCAAGCCGAATCACGGGTGGTGAGTCTACGCGGTATGAAGCGAACTCCAAGTACTGCGCCCCCGAAAAATGTGTCCGGATCATCCAATAACCGGCCGTAATCGCTCACGCCGGCCCTATCCGGCGCCGTTGAACTGCTGCTGCCTGCGCCAACGGATCCCGGCTTCGATGAAGTTGTCGATCTCGCCGTCGAAGACTGCGCCCGGATTGCCGGTCTCCTCCTCGGTCCGCAGATCCTTCACCATCTGATAGGGGTGCAGGACGTAGGAACGCATCTGGTCACCCCAGGAGCCCGCAGCATCCGCCTTGAGGCCCGCGATCTTGGCCTGCTCCTCCTGGCGTTTGTGCTCCAGCAGCCGGGCCTGCAGCACCCGCAGCGCGGTGGCCCGGTTCTGCAGCTGGGATTTCTCGTTCTGGCAGGTCACCACGATGCCGGTGGGCAGGTGGGTGATCCGCACCGCCGAGTCGGTGGTGTTGACGCTCTGGCCCCCCGGCCCGGAGGAGCGGTACACATCGACGCGGATCTCGTTCTCCGGGATCTCGATGTGGTCGGTCTGCTCCACCACGGGCAGCACCTCCACGCCGGCGAAGCTGGTCTGGCGGCGGCCCTGGTTGTCGAAGGGGCTGATCCGCACCAACCGGTGGGTACCCGCCTCGACACTGAGGGTGCCGTAGGCGTACGGGGCCTTCACCGTGAAGGTGGCGGACTTCAGCCCCGCCTCTTCGGCGTACGACGTCTCGTAGACCTCGGTCGGGTAGCCCTGCCGTTCAGCCCAGCGCAGGTACATCCGCAGCAGCATTTCGGCGAAGTCGGCCGCATCGACCCCGCCAGCGCCGGCGCGGATCGCCACCAGCGCCTCCCGGGAGTCGTACTCGCCGGAGAGCAGGGTACGGATCTCGAGCTCCTCGACCGCCTTGTGCAGGCCGGCGATCTCGCTCTCCACCTCGGTCAGCACCGCTGCGTCGGCCTCCGCCTCGGCCAACTCCAGGAGCACGTACGCGTCGTCGAGCCGGCGGCGCAGCCCCTCCAGCTTCCCGATCTCCCCATTGACGTGGGAGAGCTGGGAGGTCACCTGCTGGGCGCGGGCCGGATCGTCCCACAAGCTGGGGGCGGAGGCCGCCTCCTCCAGGGCAGCCTTCTCCCTCCGCAACTGGTCGAGGTCGAGGACGCCCTCGATGTTGCGCAGGGTGGCGTCGAGTTCCTTGAGCTGGTCGGCGTAATCGGCAGCGGTCACAGCAGACAAGAATACGGCGTGCCCGCACCGGCCGGCCGGGGGTCACTCGACGGGTGCGTTCTTGAGCCAGTTGAGCGCGGCCCGGTGGTAGCCAACGGCGAATTCCAGCGCAGCGGCACCGAAGGTATCCCCTTCCCTCTTCGCCTCCCTGACCTGTTCGCGAGCCGAGGCGAGCGACTGCGCGTGGTGTTCGTTCGCGTTCTCGTACAGCTCCCGCAGTTGGTCGGCCGACTGCAGTCCACCGAAGGAGACCCGCAGGGCGATCGGGTTGCGCAGGGCGTCGCGGCCGGGCGCTTCGGCGAGCCAGCGTCCGAAGGCCCGCTTGCCCGCGGCCGTGATCGCGTAGGGCTGGCTGGCGCGGGGCCCGGGCTTGCCGAGCCGGAGGTAGCCGCGGTCGGCCAGGGCCGGCAGCTCGCGGTAGACCTGGCTGCGGGTCATTGACCAGTACGGCCCCAGGCGGCGCTCGGCCGCCTGCATCAACTGACCGCCCGTCATGGCTCCCTCATGGAGCAGCCCCAGCAGGGCGGCTGCGGTAGCGTTGATCCCAGTGTCTGTCATGGCATTCACGCTGCCACTTTGTCGACCCCTCGTCCAGGATTTGACCTAATTCACCCGCTGGCGTGTTCTAATGTGCACTGTCTGTGGCCGACAGTCGGTTGAGGAGAGGTCAAAACACCGGTATTTCCTGCCCGCAACTGCTCGTCTGTCCCTTTTTGGGAAAATGTTCACCTTTTGCGACTGGCGTCGGTGGAACCGCTGATTCCCCCCGCCCCACCCGGCTCCGGACAGCAGAAAAGGTTCGGGGAACCCCGCTTCGACGCGCAGAGCTCCCCGAACCTCGGCTGAAATCAGGCCATGTGCGGATAGGTGTGGTCGACCGATGGGACGAAAGTCTCCTTGATGGTGCGCGGCGACAACCAGCGGACCAGGTTCTGCCAGGAGCCGGCCTTGTCGTTGGTGCCACTGGCCCGCGCTCCGCCGAAGGGCTGCTGCCCGACCACGGCGCCGGTCGGCTTGTCGTTGATGTAGAAGTTGCCGGCCGCGTACCGCAGCGCCTCGCTCGCCCAGTCGACCACCCGGCGGTCGTCGGCGAAGATCGAGCCGGTCAGGGCGTACGGCGCCGACCGCTCGGCCTGGACCACCACATCCTCGAAACGTGCGTCGTCGAAGACGTACACGGAGAGAATCGGGCCGAAGTATTCGGTCCGGAAACTCTCATGCTCCGGATCGACAGACTCCACAACCGTCGGCCGCACGAAATACCCGACCGAGTCGTCGGCGGTACCGCCAGCCAGCACCGAGCAGCTGTCGTCCGTCTGCATCATCTGCAGCGCGGCGGTGTGCTTGGCGAAGGCCCGCGCGTCGATCACCGCCCCGCCGAAATGACGGAAGTCGGTCACGTCCCCGTAGGACAGGGAGTCGGCGGTCGCCGCAAGCCGGTCGCGCAGACCCCCCTCCCACAGCGACCGCGGAAGGTACGCCCGCGACGCCGCGGAGCATTTCTGCCCCTGGTATTCGAATGCTCCGCGCACCAGTGCCGTGTGCAGCGCGTCAACGTCGGCACTGGAGTGCGCGACAACGAAATCCTTACCCCCGGTCTCACCGACCAGGCGGGGATAGGAGCGGTAAGACGCGACATTTTCACCGACGGTCCGCCACAGGTACTGGAACACCTTGGTCGAGCCGGTGAAGTGGATGCCGGCCAGGTCCGGGTCGGCGAGCGCCACCTCGGAGACGGCGACGCCGTGACCGCTCACCATGTTGATCACCCCGGGGGGCAGGCCGGCAGCCTCGAACAACCGCATCGTGAAGTGGGCGGCGAACTGCTGGGTAGGCGCGGGCTTCCACACCACGGTATTGCCCATCAACGCGGGCGCCGCAGGCAGGTTGCCGGCGATCGCGGTGAAGTTGAAGGGGGTAATGGCGTAGACGAAACCTTCGAGCGGGCGGTGGTCCATCCGGTTCCACACCCCTGCCGACGAGATCGGCTGTTCGGCGAGGAGCTGGCGCGCGAAATGGACGTTGAAACGCAGAAAATCGATCAGCTCGCAGGCGGCGTCGATCTCGGCCTGGTAGACGCTCTTCGACTGGCCGAGCATGGTCGCACCGTTCACGGTGTCCCGCCACGGGCCGGCGAGCAGTTCGGCGGCGCGGAGAAAAATGGCGGCCCGATCCTCGAAGGAGAGCTGACGCCACATCGGTGCGGCCTGCTTCGCCGCCGCCACCGCCGCCGCCGCATCGGCGTTGGTGGCATCGTGGGTGACGCCGAGCACATGCCGGTGGTTGTGGGGCTGCACGACCTCGATCCGCTCACCCGAGGCCATCCGCTGCTGCCCACCGATGGTCATGGTCAGCTCCAACTGGTCCGCGGCCAGTTCCCGGAGCCGACGCTGCAGGCTTTCACGCTCGGCGCTGCCCGGCGCATAGTTACGCACCGGTTCGTTGCGCGGCTCGGGTACGGAGAAGACAGCATCCATCTACGGCTCCTGGTCGATCTCGACGGCAGTGGCGACATCGGACCCGCTGTCGCGGGTCTGGATCACCCCGACCACCCCGGGGTCGCCGGGTGGTCAGGGCCGCTCCATCGTCGCATGAGGGGGCGGCGCCGCGGTACGCCGACGAACGCCGGGACTCGCGACCGCACGGCTGTGAGACCGGCAACCCACGTACGCTGGGACGGCCGGCGATACGGCCGCCTCGGGCCGGCACCCACGCCGGACGCAGGCGAACACTTGGCCGTCCGCAGGCCGCCCGCCAATGCGGCCCCGATCGGCGAAAGGCGACAATGACGAACGAATCCGGCGCGGCCGCAGCCACCGGCGACGCGGATCCGACAACCGAACCGACCACCACCGACCGGCAGACCGGGCGTGACCGGACACCGGCGGAGGGATCCGCATCCCCCAACGGCGGCGAACCGGCCCCGGGCGGCCCGATCTGGCTGGTCGTGCCGGCACTGCTCTGGCTCGGCCTCATGTTGCGGTCCGTCCTGGTCTCGCTCGGGTCACCCGACTCGGGGGCGCTGAACGTCATCGAAGCAGCGATCGGGCTCCCCGCGGTCATCGCGGCAGCCCTGGTGGGCGGGGCAGCGGTAGGCCTGGCGGTGGTCCGGCTCGCCGCCCGGTACCTCTCCGGCCGCGCCAGCCTGCGGTTCACCCTCGCGCTCGGCGCCGGTCTGCTCACCGGTGTCGCCTCGGCCGCGACGGTCATCAACGGCCACCCGACCGGCGGCCCGGAGATCACCGTGCTGGGCGCGGTCATCGCGGCGAGCGCCACGATCGGCGGGGCCTTGTCCGGAGTACGGGCCAGCGCGGTCATCGCGGCGGGGGTGGCCGCCTCACTGGGGGTCTTTCTCCTCACCGGGGTAGGGGCCCTCTTCAACAGCGAGCTACTCGATCTGTTCGGCGCTGCCGAGAGCCCGCTCTCGGTGCTGGAGGCCCAGCAACGGCTGGCCTGGGTCACCTCCGGGGTGAGCGGCCTGATCGCCGGCCTGATCGCCTTCGGCTACCTGCGGCAAGTCACCCGGTCCGCAGCCAACCCACCGCGGACGCCGGCTTACCTGGCGGCTGGCGGCGGCGTGGGGGCGATGCTGCTGGTCACCGAAGTGATCACACGGGTCGGCGGATCCCGGCTGATCAATCTGGCCCGTTCGCTCAGTGAGAGCGACGACCTGTTCCAGGATCTGGCCGAAGCGGCCCGGCTCAACTCGGCGGTCACTCTCTTCTTCGTCGGCGCGCTGACCGCCATGATCAGCTACGGGCGCACGCTCCGCCCCACGGACGAGGAGCCCGACGAGGGGTGAGCCTTCGGCGACGGCCGGCGACGACGCTGCTGTACGTACGGGGCTCTCAGAGGCTGCGGAGCAGCGGTTCCAGCTCCGACACGTCGTACCACTCCAGTTCGTGATTCTCCGCGCTGTCAACGGTGAACTCTGCGTCCGGGTCACCGGCCAGCGCCTGCTGCACCACGCTGGCCGCGGCGGCGACCTCATCCGCGGCATCACCGCTGTCGAGGTGGATCGCCGCGACCGCGCTCAACGGCACCGGTGCGGCGAGCCGCACCGTGCTGGAGCCGAGTTCGGTTCCGACGCGTTGTACCGCACCTGCGGGGACATCGGCGGAGATGACGACTCGACGTCGGGGTGCGGCCGGATCCTCGGCCAGCAACTGCAGCGCGGTCTGGGCGGCGCGGGTGAAGGCGACATACTCCAACTCCTCCTCGTCGCCTTCGGCGTACCACTCGCGCAGCTCCGGCGTCACGACGTGTCCGGTCGTGGCGGTGA
>DASULK010000007.1:0-3535 GCA_036278255.1 Micromonospora sp. | reverse complement strand
CTCTTGTACGCCATGCCCTTGGAGAGGGCGAGGGCGTCGGACAGGGCGTCCGACTCTCGCTCGTAGGGGAAGAAGCGGGTGCCGCCGAGGGCTGGGCCGAGGGCCGTCGAGTAGATCGCGATGATCGCTCGCAGGCCGGTGGCGCGGTCCTGGCAGAACGCGACCTGCTCGTGGCCGGTGTCGCGTTCGAAGACGAGGTCTGCGCTGGAACGGGAGATGGTCGACGTCACTGTGGTGACTCCTCGGGACTGCCCCGGGTCGCGGGGTTCGCCTCACCGTTGAGACGTACCGCGAAGCCTAGTGTGATCAGCGCCACCTGCCCCGGTGCACGCACTGAGGGCCGCCCCCTGGGGTGGGGACGGCCCTCGGTGTACTGCTGGGTCGGCGGGAGTTAGTGGATCAGATCTCCTCGCGACGCTGCTGCGGGATGCCGGCGAGCAGGGCCTTCACCTCGGCCTCGCGGTAGCGCCGGTGGCCGCCGAGCGTCCGGATGGACGACAGCTTCCCCGCCTTGGCCCAGCGGGTGACGGTCTTGGGGTCGACCCTGAACAGGGCCGCCACCTCCGCGGGGGTGAGCAGCGTTTCGGTCTCGCTGGTTCTGGTGGTCACTGTGCGCCTCCTCTTGACACACGCCCCTGCGGGTCGGCGGCGGTCTGGGGGCCGGCCGGAGGGAACTACATCGACTCAATTGTCCATGTAGTCGGTAGGTGACGCCATAGTCTGAATTGACTATCCCGTACGGTTTTGTGTGGCCATGTCGCTACTCACCGTCATCAGGTCGATTCCCGCCGGTTGTCGCCTCCGGGACCTTCCGCCCGGACACTCTCGACCGCCGACAGGGCTTCGCGGAGGCGCTCCAGCCAGTCGTGCTGGTGCTCGCCCACGAGACGCACGCACCATTGCAGAGCTTCTGCCCTGGTCCGCGCCACCCCTGACTCGATCAGCGTGTCGAGAACCCTCCGCTCGGGCTGACGCAGTCGCGTCATCGTCGGCACCGCAAGGTTCGTGAAGACCTCACGCCGGTTGCCGGCGACCGCTCCCCAGGCGGTCTTGCGGCCGTACCGCGCCTCCAACTCGTCCGCGATCGCCATCCGCTGACGTCGCGTGTCCTCCCGGAACCGTCGGATCCGCCCGGCCTCGGTGGCCTCCGAGGCGCGCTCCTGCTCGGAACCCTCAGTCGCTGCCGGCACATCGAGGCGGCCGACGATCGTGATCTCGTCCCGGTCGACCACGACCTCCGGGGCGCCGGTGAACCAGTCGCCAGGCAACCGTCCGGCGAGCCAGTCCTGCAGGTCCTCGGTTGATGCCTGCGCCGCCATGTCGCCACCCCCGCATGAAGTGAACATCCGCCCGCGCATCGCCATCACGACCTCTCGTTGCGCCCTCGACTCTCGAAGGCTGGATTACGGGTAATCCTGTAACGCAGGGCACATTTATCGTGTTCCCGTCCCAGCACCTGTGGGGTGATCTCGCCGTTCACCGGCCCACCGGCGTGACGCTTCTATGTTCTGTCAAGTGGTGATCTCGCGGTTGAGGGTGCGGTAGAGGTCTCGGGCGATGTAGCGCTTGAGGCAGCGGCGGATCTCGCGGTCGTTCTTGCCTTCGGCGCGGCGGCGGGTGACGTAGTCGCGGGTGCGTTCGCAGGCGCGCATGCGTGTCATGGCGATGTTGTGCAGGGCACGGTTCAGTTGCCGGTCGCCGCCGCGGTTGAGCCGGTGGCGTTGGTGCAGTCCGCTGGAGGCGGGGATGGGGTTGACCCCGGCCAGGGCGGCGAACGCTGCCTCGGAGCGGCACCGCCCGGGGTGGGACCAGGCAACGATGGCTTGGGCGGCGTTGACTGGGCCGATGCCACGGCGGTCCAGCAGTCCAGGGGCGAGGTCGGTGACCAGCTGGCGTAGTTGCTTGTCGTTGTCGCGCTTTTGTCGGTCGAGCTCGGCGATCCGCATGGCTAGGCGGCGGGTCTCGGCGCGGCGGGCCGCGGCGGCGTTGTCGTCGGCGGGGGTGCCGCGGCGGCGGGCGATGGCGGCAAGCCGGGGTTTGGTCATCGTGCCGGCGGCCAGGGCGGCGTCGGCGGGGGTGCCGGTGCGCAGCAGCGCCTTGAGCATGTTGATCTTGGCGGTGCGTTCGTCGGTGATGTCCCTGCGGGCAACCAGCAGGATCCGCAACGCCTCTCGGGTCCCGTCGGCGCGTGGGGTGGGCAATTTGTCGACGTCGTAGCCGAGCGCGTTGCGGGCGGCGAGCACGGCGTCGATGTCGTCGGACTTGCCCTTGCCGCGGCGAGCCTTGCGGGCCGGTTGCTCGACCTCGACCACGTCCAGCCCGGCGCCCTGCACCGCCCGGGCAAGGCCAATCCCGTGGCTGCGGGTGCCCTCGATCGCGAACACCACCCGCCCGCCGGCGGCGATGGCCAGGTCCAGGGCGTGGGCGTGTCCGTCGTCGGTGGCGGGAATGGTCACCTGGTGCAGCACCGCCCCGGTCGGGGCGCACACCGCCAGGGTGTGGGTTTGGGTGTGGGTGTCGACACCGATGACGGCGTCGACGACGTCTGCCAACATGGGCATGACGGTCGTTCTCCTTCCAGGCAGCGGCCGTTAACGTCGGCATCGGCCCGGACGGGAAGCACCCTGCGGCACATCTGTGATGAGTCACACGCCTCGGCGTGGACGGGCTTCTATCAAGCCAGCGGGGTACACCGGGTCGATGCCGGCGACCTTGAGGACGAGTCACCACCAGGACACGCCCCCGAAGGGGCGGTCAAATCATTAAAGAGACACTCAAGATCACCAGCACCGATCCTGGCAGCCACCCCTCCGGGGCGAGCCACCCCAGACACTCACACATCATGAAAATCCGGTTCACGGCCGAGGCATGAGCATGCGCTCCCGCGAACGTTCACGGGAGCGCATGCTCGGTGCTGGTCCTACTTGCGGATCTCCACCTCAATGGTGTGAGGCACACCGTCACCGAGATCGACGCGCAGCTCGTACATCCCAGCAACCTGGAGCGCCTTGGTGTTCAGGTTGAAGATGTACTGCCGACCGTCGGCGTCCCAGCGGAAGGCGTTGCCTGTGGTCGCCCCCGACGTCGACGTTGCGGCGAACTCAGAACCGCCGACCCGCCGGACGTAGAGCCGCGCATCCAGGTTCGCGATGCCGGCACTGGCACCCGCAAGCTGGAACTTCACCGGGATGGTGCTGTTCAACTTGAACGTCGCGGGACCACCGGGGTTGAGCGGCTGCAGGAAGCCACCCCAGCCGACCGACACCTCGACCGTGAATGTGGCCGTCCCGGTGTTGCCGGCCTCGTCGGTGGCGGAGCACTCCACCGTCCTCTTGCCGAGCGGGAAGACCGCACCGGATGCGACCGGCTGGTCACCCACGGAACACCGCACCGTGAGGTTCTCAGTGACGGCGTCCACCGCAGTGACGTCGAACTTGACGGGGGCACCGGCCCCGGACGTCGCCTGGACCGTCATCGGGCCGGGCACCGTCAGGGTTGGGGCCTTGGTGTCCTGCACCTTGACGATGAACTGGTT
>DASULK010000006.1:0-5608 GCA_036278255.1 Micromonospora sp. | reverse complement strand
GTACACCCCGAACTTGCGCTGGCCCGGCCGGCGCTGCCACGGGTATTTGCAGGTCGCGTCGAGCGAGGCGCGGGTGAGGTTCAGCCCGGCCGACGCTCCGCCCGGCCCGAACACCTTGGCCTCCAGGCGGGTGAGTACGCGCAGCGTCTGCGCGTTGCCTTCGAAGCCGCCGCAGGGCTGTGCCACCGCGTTGAGGGCATCCTCGCCGTTGTGCCCGAACGGCGGGTGCCCGAGATCGTGGGCGAGACCGGCGACGTCGACGACATCCGGGTCGCAGCCGAGCCCGGCGCCCATCTCCCGGGCGATCTGCGCGACCTCCAACGAGTGGGTCAGCCGGGTGCGCAGGAAGTCGTCGGTGCCGGCGGTGTGCACCTGGGTCTTGGCCGCCAGTCGTCGGAAGGCGGCGGAGTGCAGGACCCGGGCGCGGTCGCGCTCGTAGGGTCCGCGCCCGTGGCTGGTGTCCTTCGGCGGCTCCGGGACCCACCGCTCCGCGTCCGAGGCCGTCACCGACTCACCCGGGCACGCCAACCCGCATCCGCGCCTCCGCCCTGCCCGATCATCTTGCGAGCCTAACGCGCGGCGGCGGAGCTACCGGGCCGGTCGCGGCACCTGCTGGCAGCCTCCGATCAGGTGATGTTGCTGCCCAATTGCGAGTCGTCACGGCTCCCACTTCCGCCATCGCACGCGGTAGCGTTCAAGAAGCAGTTCGTTACCGGCGACATAGGCCGGTGGATCCGGCGGCTGGACGCTCGGCGTCCACCACGAGCGAAGGGATACCCCTCCATGGATGCTGACCCGACGGTACTGGGCGAATTGCACGGGCTGCGTCGGCGCCTGCCCACCGTCTCCGGCGTGGTGCTGGCGACCGTCGACGGGCTGCTGGTCGCCAGCGACGCCCCCGGCATCAACGCCGAACCCATCGCCGCGCTCGCCGCCACCAGTTTCGGCCTCGCGCTGCAGTTCGCGCACTCGGCGGGGCACGGCCCGGTGCAGGAGTCGGTCATCCAGGCCGCCGGCGGACTGGTCGCCATCTACCCGGCGGGCAACACCCTCTTGGCGGTTCTGGCACAGCACGGGACCGACACGGGGCTGCTGCACGGAGAGGGCCGGGCTCTCGCCCACCGGATCGGCGTCCTCCATGACGGGGGCAGGGAGTGGGAGTCCACTCCCACCGCCCCGACATCCGACCGGTGCTCGCCCCGCCCAGGGCGGATGCCGATGCCCACGTCACCGGCCGGTCTTCCTATGCGGCGCCCCATCCTGCGCCCGCCCGGCCGCCCCTGACCGCGGCTCCGGGGCGGGGCCGGCGGTGGGGCGGGGTGGGTCAGCGGCTGTCCGAACCGGTCGGCTCGACCGCGGCTCGGCCGGCTTCCAGCCGGGCGACAGGGATCCGGTATGGCGAGCAGGACACATAGTCGAGTCCAATGTGGTGGAAAAAGTGCACCGAATCCGGGTCACCGCCGTGCTCCCCGCACACACCCAGCTTGAGGTCGGGGCGGGCGGCGCGACCCTCGTCGGCGGCGATGCGCACCATCCGGCCGATCCCCTCCCGGTCGAGCGATTCGAAGGGTGAGACGCCGAAGATGCCGGCGCTCAGGTAGCGGGGGAAGAAGGCACCCTCCACGTCATCCCGGGAGAAGCCCCATCCCATCTGGGTCAGGTCGTTGGTGCCGAAGGAGAAGAAGTCGGCCGCCTCGGCGATCTGACCGGCGGTCAGTGCTGCCCGCGGCACCTCGATCATCGTGCCGATCAGCACCTCGACGCCCCGGTCGGCGATCACCTCCGTGATGATCTGCTGCGCCTCGGCGCGGACCGTCTCCAACTCCTGCACCGCGCCGACCAGCGGCACCATGATCTCCGGCCGCGGGTCGCCGCCCTGCTCGACGCGGGTCACAGCCGCCTCGGCGATGGCCCGTACCTGCATGGCGAAGAGCCCCGGGATGACCAGGCCGAGGCGGACGCCGCGCAGCCCGAGCATCGGGTTCTGCTCGTGCATCCGGCGTACGGCGGCGAGCAGCTTCTCATTCTTGCCCGGATCCTCGCCCCGCTCGTGGGCGATCGCCACCCGCACCGCCAGCTCCTCCAGCGGCGGCAGGAACTCGTGCAGCGGCGGGTCGAGCAGGCGGACGGTGACCGGCAGACCATCCATCTCTCGGAAGATGTCGACGAAGTCGTCCCGTTGCAGCGGCAGCAGCGCCGCCAGTGCCTCCTCCCGCTCGACATCGTTGTCAGCGAGGATGAGCCGCTCAACGATCTCGCGCCGGTCACCGAGGAACATGTGCTCGGTGCGGCACAGGCCGATGCCCTCCGCGCCGAAGCGCCGGGCCCGGGCGGCGTCCGCGCCGGTGTCGGCGTTGGCGCGCACCCGCAGCCGGCGTACCTCGTCGGCCCGCCCCATGATCCGGTGCACGGCGGCCACCAGGGGTTCGTCCGTCTGCGCCGGATCGAGGCTGCCCTCGAAGTACTGCATCACCTCGGAGGGGCAGACCGGCACCTTCGCCAGGTAGATATTGCCGTTCTGGCCGTCGATGGAGATGATGTCGCCCTCACGGACCGTCTGCCCCGCCACCGTGAACTGCCGGTTGCGTACATCGACGTCGAGGGCTTCAGCACCGCAGACGCAGGTTTTACCCATACCCCGGGCGACCACCGCGGCATGACTGGTCTTGCCGCCGCGGGAGGTGAGGATGCCGTCGGCGGCGATCATGCCGGGCAGATCGTCGGGGTTGGTCTCCCGGCGGACCAGGATGACCGGCTTGCCCTGCGCATACAGTTCGACCGCCCGGATCGAATCGAAGACGGCGTGGCCGACCGCAGCGCCGGGCGAGGCCCCGATCCCGGTGGCGACGGCCGTGAAGTCGTGGTCGAGCCGGAATCGCGGGAACATCAGGTGGACGAGCTGCGCACCGGTGACGCGGTGGAGCGCCTCGTCCAGGTCGATCAGGCCGTTGTCGACAAGCTGGGTGGCGATGGTGAACGCCGCCGCCGCGGTCCGCTTGCCCACCCGGGTCTGCAGCATCCACAGTTTGCCGCGCTCGATGGTGAACTCGATGTCGCACAGGTCGCGGTAGTGCTCCTCCAGCCTCGCCATGATCGCAAGCAGCTCGTCGTAGGACTTCTTGTCCAGCCGCTCCAGCTCCTGCAGGGGGACGGTGTTGCGGATGCCGGCCACGACATCCTCGCCCTGGGCGTTGGGCAGGTAGTCACCGTAGATGCCCTGGTTGCCGGTGGCCGGGTCGCGGGTGAAGGCGACACCGGTGCCCGAATCGGGGCCGAGATTGCCGAAGACCATGGCGACCACGCTGACGGCCGTGCCCAGGTCGGCGGGGATGCGCTCTTGTCGGCGGTACACGATGGCCCGTTCGGCGTTCCATGAGGCGAAGACGGCCCGGATGGCCAGGTCGAGCTGTTCGCGGGGGTGTTGCGGAAAATCGCGGCCGGTGTGCTTGACGAAGATCTTCTTGTACGTATCGACGAGCGCCCGCAGGTCGTCCGCATTCAGGTCGAGGTCGTTGGTGGTGCCCTTGGGGCGCTTCGCCTCCTCCAGCGCGTGGTCGAACTCCTCCCCCGGCACGTCACAGACGGTCCTGCCGAACATCTGGATCAGGCGGCGATAGGAGTCCCAGGCGAAACGCTCGGCGCCGGTGGCACCGGACGGGCCGGCGCTGGCCTGCCCGGCCAGGCCTTTGACGCTCTCGTCGTTGAGGCCGACGTTGAGGACGGTCTCCATCATGCCCGGCATGGAGAACTTCGCGCCGGAACGGACGGAGACCAGCAGGGGGTCGTCGGGGTCGCCCAGGCTCCGGCCCATCGCCGCCTCCAGCGCGGCCAGATACCGGTCGATCTGGCCGGCGAGTTCATCGGGTTCGCGCCCGTTGGTGAGGAAGGCCCGGCAGGCCTCAGTGGTGATGATGAAGCCGGGGGGAACGGGCAGGCCGAGGTTCGTCATCTCAGCCAGGTTGGCGCCCTTGCCGCCGAGCAGGTCCTTGAGGTCCTTGTTGCCCTCGGCGAAGTCGTAGACGTACTTGTGGTCGGTCGTCGATTGCGATGCCACCAGAGCCTCCAGGCGCGCCGGTCGTGGACTGAGCGAGGGTCTGCAGCCGGTCTCCCTCACCCTGTTTCGAGGCTTGTCGGGGACCAACCGGCCTCGGTGGGCGAAGGCTAAGCCAGCGGCGGAGGCCCGCACGAGGCTTCGGTAACAATTGGCACATTCATCACCACTGTCCGCGATCGTAATGGTTTCTCATGGCGCTCTCCTGAGCACAATCGCGCAGGCACGGCCGGCGGGTGGCCCCAACTTTCCCTGGTAGCATCTTGCCCAAATTTCATGAATAAAGGAGCAAATTGGACGCCCTTCCGGGGGTGGAAGCCGCCTCCTCCGCGGCCATCCGATCCTGTCAGCGTCGACCTGCCACTCGTCCCGAGTGAGGGTCAACCGCCGGAATCGTCGAGCTCGGCCCCCTCCGGGACGGCGTCGACATCCCGGTCGGCGAGCCAGCCGTGCGGCAGGAAGACCTTGCCGGGTGAGTTGACTCGACCACGCGGCTGGCCAAGAACCCCGGTCGGATAGGGCGCCTCGGTGTCGAGCTTGCCGAGCAGATCGTCCAGCTCACCCAGACTGCTCACCATCGCCAGCGCCCGGCGCAGTTCCGGACCGACCGGGAAGCCCTTCAGATACCAGGCGACGTGCTTGCGGAAGTCGGTGCAGCCGTCCCGCTCCGATCTGAGCCACTCGGTCAGCAGTTCGGCGTGCCGCCGCATGATCCCCGCCACCTCGCCGAGGCGGGGCAGCTTCCGCTCGGTACGGCCGGCGAAGGCCGCCTCCAGGTCGGCGAAGAGCCACGGCCTGCCCAGGCAGCCACGCCCCACCACCACCCCGTCGGCGCCGGTGTGCGCCACCATCCGCAGCGCGTCGTCAGCCTCCCAGATATCCCCGTTGCCCAGCACCGGCACGTCGAGCGCCTGCTTCAGCGTCGCGATGGCATCCCAGTCCGCCATGCCCGAGTAGCGCTGCGCGGCCGTACGTCCATGCAACGCGACCGCGGCGACGCCAGCCTCCTGTGCGGCCAGGCCCGCCTCGACGTAAGTCAGGTGATCATCGTCGATGCCCTTGCGCATCTTCACCGTGACCGGCACCCCGGCGGGGGCGGCCGCCTCGACCGCGGCCCGCACGATACGGGCGAAGAGGCGGCGCCGCCACGGCAGCGCGGCACCCCCACCCTTGCGGGTCACCTTCGGCACGGGGCAGCCGAAGTTGAGGTCGATGTGGTCGGCAAGGTCCTCCTCGACGACCATCCGCACCGCCGCCGCCGTGATCGCCGGATCGATGCCGTACAGCTGCAGGCTGCGCGGCCGCTCGTCCCCGCCGAAGGCGATCATCCGCAGCGTCTTCGGGTTCCGCTCGACCAGCGCGCGGGTGGTGACCATCTCGCAGACGTAGAGGCCGCCGCCCTGCTCCCGACAGAGTCGGCGGAAGGCGACATTCGTGATACCGGCCATCGGCGCCAGCACCACCGGTGTGTCAATCCGGTGGGCACCGATCGGTAACGGGGGCAGTACGCTGACCATCGGTTCTAGGATGCCACCACAACGCCGACGCCCGCCTCGG
>DASULK010000005.1:0-11457 GCA_036278255.1 Micromonospora sp. | reverse complement strand
AAGTCGGCAACCGGTACGTACACATCCTCAGCATCACCGCCAACCCCGACGGGCCGTGGACCGCACAGCAGGCCCGCAACCTGCTCATGAACCTCGGCGAGCAGACCGACCAATTCAAGGTGCTGATCCGGGACAGGGCCGAACAGTTCACCGCCGCCTACGACGCCGTACTGGCCGACGCCGGCATCACCGTCTGCAAGATCCCACCACGCAGCCCCCACGCTCCGACCGCCCCGTCGTCGACCTTTCTCACCAGCGGATCAAACGCCGACCCGTCCTCGGCGGCCTGATCAACGAATACGAACGAGCCGCATAAAGACCCAGCTCAGCGCACCCGACGAGGTTCTGGAACCCCACAGGCTGCGTCGTGCGTTGTCAGTCTGGGGGTGCCGGTTCGGTGGGCCGCGGTGTGAAGAAGCGGATGATGTCGTCGGCTGCGGTGGGGGACAACATCATTGCCTGGACTCGTGCGGACATTTCGGCGATCGGGTGGATTCTGATGAACATTGCCTCCTCGTACGCCTGGATCGCCGAGTCGGGGTCGGCGGGGTTGGTGACGAGTTCGGCGGTGAGTTCGGCGGCGTCGAGCATGGCTTGGTTGGCGCCCTCGCCGACCGGTGGCATGAGGTGCGCGGCGTCACCGATGAGGGTGATGCCCGGCTGGTGGGCCCAGCGTGTACCGGTGGGCATCGCCTCGATCCTGTGTGGGGTCGGCGGGCTGTCGCCGGCTTCGATGAGTGCGGTGAGGCTGGGGTCCCAGCCATCGAACATGTCCAGCAGAGCGCGCTTGCTGCGGTAGGTGTCTAGGTGGCGATCGTCCGCGGGTAGGGAGATCCCGACTCGGATGCTGCCGTCGCCGAGGCGTTGTGCTGCCAGGATCTGCTTCACGCCGATGCACCAGAGGTTTCCGGGGCCGACCAGTTCGGCGAGATCCGGGTGGCGCCGGTCGGCGTCGCTGATGCTCAGCTCTACCAAAGCGGCCACGGAGGACAGTCTCGCGTCGGTCAGCAGTGACCGGACGACCGAGCGTGCGCCGTCCGCGCCGATGAGGACGTCGCAGTCGGCGCTGAGGCCGCCATCGAACGTCAGCCCGAAGCCTCCGTCGGGTCGTGGCGTCGCCGCGACGAGCCGGTGCTGCCACGCGACCGCGTCGCCGGGGAGCGAATCGAGCAGAAGATCACGCAGTGCGCTGCGGTCGATCTCGGGGCGTCCGGAGAATGAGCCGGCTTGTGGCTTGTGGTGCACGAGGGTGCGTCCGGCCGGGTCGAGGATGCGATGTTCCTCGCCTTCCGGCCGTGCTTCGGACCGGAATCGGCCGGTGAGGCCCGCATCGGCCAGGGCCCGTTGCCCGGACTCCGGGTGCAGGTCGAGCGATCCGCCCTGTGATCGCGCGGATCGGCTTGCCTCGCGTTCGTACACCACCGCGTCGATACCGTGCCGGTGGAGGATTCGGGCCAGCGTCAGGCCGCCGAGGCCACCGCCGGCGATTGCAATTCGCATCATCATCTCCGCTACCGTACGCTGTACCTCATGGATACGCCGTACGGTAGCGCACCGCTGCCCGTCTGGGAACGGCCCGAGCCTCAGCCGCGGGCGGCGCCGGTGCCGCTGAGCCGCGCGAAGATCGCCACCACGGCGATCCGGATCGCCGACGCACACGGCCTCGACGGGCTATCGGTACGCAAGATCGCCAAAGAGCTCGGTGTCGGCCCGATGCGGCTCTACGACTACGTGGTCAACAGATCTGAACTGCTTGATCTGATGGTCGACACCGTGTATGCCCAGATCGCCGAGGCCGGCCAGCACTCCGAGTGGCGCGCCACGGTACTGGCCATCGTTCACCGGACCCGCGATGCCGCTCTTGATCATGAGTGGTTCGTCGACCTGCTCGGCGCAAGGCCACACATAGGACCTCACGCGCTCGCCGTGGGCGAATCGACCGCGGCGGCGCTCAGCCAGGCCCCTGGCGTGCGCGGCATCGACGACCTCCAGCGGGCCTTGGGCGCCCTCAACGCGTTCATCGTCGGAGCGCTCCGCAGGGAGATCACCGAGCGACGCACCGCCCGTTTAACCGGCGCCGAGGTGTTCGCTTGGCAGGCCGCCCTCGGGCCCTACCTGACACGCATGCTCGAGACAGGCCGCTACCCCACTGTCGCCCGGCTCGTCATCGACGGCGCCCACCTCGACGCCGAGGAAACCTTCCACCACAACCTGATCACCGTCCTGGACGGCATCACCAGCCATCCCCACACGTGACCTACTGCTCGCAGGCCAGTACCGCCTGAACACCGATACACCTCGATCAGACATCCGGATCTGCCGCCAGTCGTGTGCGCTAGCCATCTGCCGCTTACGTAGGTCTGCTTCGGCCCACTCCTGAGGAGTTGTAGGCCGAGGTCGTCACGGACCACAATCTGGCGGTCTTTGGCGGCTGTACAGCCAAGCCGGTCGGCGGCTTTGGTCGACCACGTTGACGCCGGGAAAACCCACCTGCCGTATAGCCAGCGTACGTGACCTACTGCCGGTTATGCCGTTGCTGCTGCTGGACCTCGACAACACCCTGGTCGACCGCGATGCGGCCTTCCGCGACGCTGTTGCCGTCTTCCTCGCCGAGCACGGCCTGCCCGCCACCGACCTCCCGTGGGTGATGACCGTTGGCGCGAGTGGCTATACCGCCCGTCACGAGGTCGCGGCCGTCCTGGCCGACCGATACGGGCACGTCGTGCCGACCACCGTCGTCCGTGCCCTGCTCGACGGCGGCGCCGCGGACCGCGTCGTCCTGGAGCACTGCTGCCGCGAGGCCCTGGCCAAAGCGCAGGCGAACGGGTGGACCTGCGTGATCGTCACCAACGGTCGCACAGCCCAGCAGGAAGCAAAGATCCGCATTACCGGACTCGACCAACTCGTCCAGGGCTGGGTGATCTCCGAGACCGTCGGTCGTAAGAAACCAGAGCCGGAGATCTTCCAGGCGGCAGCCGAAACCGTCGGCGTCCCCCTCTCCGGCGCATGGGTCATCGGCGATCCACCCCACGCCGACATCGCGGGTGCCAATGCACCCGGTCTTCGAAGCGTGTGGATCTCCTCTGGTCAGCCCTGGGCCCAGGACTCCTACTGGCCTACGCACGTCACCGACGACGTCGCCTCCGCGATCAACCACGTCATCAACACTGCGGCGCAAATCTGACCTACCGCCACGAGGGCTTCATTGCATTGAGCGTGGCAAGGTCGAGGCAGACTTGTGCAGTGAAGCCTTCGACCAGGTCTTGCGCGTGGCTGCCGCCGAAGTCGGCTTTCGCCGGGGTTCCGGTTTCCGCCGGAGGTGATCGTGCTCGCGGTCCGCTGGTACCTGCGGTTCAACCTGTCCTATCGCGACGTTGAGAAACTGCTGGTCGAACGCGGTATCGAGGTCGACCACGTCACCGTCTACCGGTGGGTGCAGCGGTTCACTCCGCTGCTGGCCGACGCCGCCCGATTTCACCGCCACTCGCCAGGGGACAGGTGGTTCGTTGACGAAACCTATGCCAGGCGCAATGACACGAAGCCCGATCATGCCCGAGGCGTGCCGCCGTACACCACGTCCGGCCAGGTCGAAGAGGGTGACGGGATTATGGAACCCCACAGGATGAGCGGACCGGATCGGGCTCAGGCGAAGTTAAACACGAGCGGGAAGGCGAGGACGACTGTCCAGGCCCAGACGGCATACACGATCATGTAACGGGTCTGCCAGCGTTCCAGGCGGGCGAAGGGCATGCGGCCACGCACGAAGCCGAGGAACAGCCATGCCGACCATGCCAGGTTGGTGAGCAGGATGATGTTCTCGCCCAAGGCTGCGCTCTTGTTGGGGCTGAAGCCCCATTCGGTGATCCGGCCGGTGATCGCCACCAGCACCATGACGTCGATGATCAAAGCGCTGCCCACGAGCGCGAGCTGCAAGCGGTCGAAAAGGCCGGGCCGGGCTGTGAGGTCACGGGCGGAGATGGCGTACAACAGCAGGCCCAGCACGATGACGAGCAGCAGGTCGAAAAGGATGAGCGCGTCGCGCCCGACGTCGATGCCGTTGCTGGTCCAGATGATGGCGGCCAGGAAGGCCAGCAGGGTGGCCGCGAACAGCGGTGTGAAGACGCGGGTCAGCACCGGCGCCATGTTTTCGATGACGCTCTGCTTGGCCTCCACCAGCCATGCCGACACGATGACCGCGGCCATGGCGCCGCACGGCAGCAGCCACGATTCGATGAATCCCTCGGCGTCAAGGCCGATGGCGCCGAAGGTGCCGACCGTGAAGGCCGTGAGCACGCCGCCGCCCAGTCCGAGGAGGGCGAAGTAGATCAGCCACTCCCCGGTGAACCGGATGAAGTCCATCCGCCGCCGCTCTGAACGCCAGTCACCGCCCACATAGGCGACGCCGACGACCAGCCACAGCGCGAGCGGCAGGTGGATCGCCGTGAGCACAAGGGTCTGCGAGTCACCAGCCAGCGGATACGCGTTCGCGGCGACCGCGCCAAGAACGAACAGCGACGCGAGCACCCCGATGACGCGCAGACCGACCCGGCGTTGCCAGGCGAAGTATGCGGCCAGCGCCGGCAGCGCGAAAAGGCTGACGTTTCGCGCGTAGAAGCCGGCATCGTCCCCTGACATGTCAAGCCCGAACCAGCCCGGCACCTTGATCGCGAGCGCCGCGACGGCCGCACAGAGCACCATGACCGGCAGCTCGCGACGGGAATGGGCGGCGGCGGGCGTGTCCGGCGCCCCGGGCAGCACGAGCTGCTTCCACAGCCGCTCGGAATGCTCGCGAGCGAACTCCCGCGACAGCTCATCGAGGCTGCCCATGCGTTTGACAGCGATGAGGAACGCCTCGTCGGCTCGCAGGCCGCCCTCGGTCAGCTCGGTGATCCGGCTGCGAAGATGGTCTTCCAACTCCTCGGCATCAGTACGGTGCAGTTCCCGGCGGCGGTGCATGTAGGCCCGCCACTCGGCGATCTGGCCCTCCAGATCGTTGTCGCCGGAGCTCATCGCCCCGCCTCCCACGCCGGCACCGTGATCGGCTTGATGGACTGGGTCGTGCTCCAGACGACCCGCAGGGCGTCAACGACTGCGGCCCACTGGCGGCGCTGCTCGGCGAGCTCGGCCCGGCCCTGGTCGGTGATGCGGTAGTACTTGCGGCGGCGTCCCCCGGGCGGGGTCTGCCAGGCCGACTCGACGTGGCCGAGCCGCTCCAAGCGGTGCAGCAGCGGGTAGAGCAGGCCGTCGGTCCACTCCAGCTGCCCGCCCGATAGTTCGTTGACCTGCTTGAGGATCGCGTAGCCGTAGCTCTCGCCTTCGGCGAGGATCCCCAGCACGAGTGGCGTCGCCGAGGCCGCGACGAGGTCTTTGGTGATACGCATGCGACCGCCTAACCCTAGAACTGCAATGCATAGTAGTTCTAGGTATAGCGATCACGCAATCCCGGCCGCCAAGCCGATCGGTGGCTGGCTGCACGGGCGGGAGCAGGCTAGAGCCCGCCAAACCGTGGCCTCATCGGGTGCACGCACCGCACTGGTGAGCGATCAGGGCGCACACCGAGCACGACCAGCACGTCCGACGGCGTCGGCGGCCCACTCGCCGATCGTCGGCAAGGATTTAACTCCGGCCAGGACCGCGAACACTGCCACCGCTAGGACGCTGGCGAGCCGGGCGACCACCCCGGTCGCGTGGATCCGGCACCCTGGCCAAATGGGCCAGCAGGTCCAAGCGGCGCTCGGGGTTGACGCCCTCGACCCGACCCCAACGGGCCACGATCCGAGCGACGGGAGAAGATAGGAGCGCAGGCACGGTCTTCCAGAACGATCATTGGCTTCGAGACCCACATGATCACGAAGCCGTGCCTGGCCTGTCAGTAGATCACAGCAACCGCCGCGTCCCAGCCAAGCGCGTCCAATCAGGACATTCTGCTACCTTGCCGGGACCGTGTGGGCGATCGTTGCCGTTACAACGTCAACCGCAACTCTTGGCTGATGACGATCATGTAGTTGGGGTTCAATCGCCCCTCGGACACCAACTTTGGTGGAGTTCCACCGAAGATGAACCGGACCGGGTTCCGTATTGGTGCGCCGGCGTACCTGTGCTTACCCATCATCGTGAGCGTCGGCTAGCCGTACGTGGGCGTCGGCGCGCAGCGGCGTGTTGCCGGTTGGACCGGCCATGACACCAACTCGCCGCCGCGACCGTGAACAGCTCATCGGCGCGCTCATTCCGGTCCCGCTTTCCGACAGACCACGACCCCGCCCGGCGTCGATTCCTGCGCTGCCCGAACCACGCCAGCCAGGAGGCGCCTCACCGGACGAGGTCCTGGTCGGTATGGCTTGTCCGGACCGTTCCGGTCGGGTGACCGAATGCGGCCTGCTGGGCGCGCTGCGCTGGGACCCGGGCCACCGCATCGCCATAAACATGCAGGACCAGATGCTGGTGATCGCGTCAGTGCGGGCAGGGGAGCACGTGGTGGGCAGCCGAGGAGAGCTGCCGCTACCGGCCAGCGCACGCCAGATGTGCGCCATCGCGCCCGGGCAGCCGCTGCTGCTCGCCGCCCTGGTCGCCCACGACCTGCTGGTGATCCACCCGGCCAGTACCGTCACACGGCTGCTCACGGACCTGCACGCCCAGGTGATCAGAGGCCGTCGTGTCGGCTGATCCCGCCCGCGTCGCCGCCGCCCGGCAACTGCTGACACACCTCGGCGTCACCCCTCGCCGATCTCCAGTCCCATTCCGGTCCTCGAGACCGGGGAAGGTGCCCCCGAGCCGCGCGACGTGAAGATCAGCGACGGGCACTGACCCGGCGCGGAGCCCTTGATCAGGACGAGAGCCCTCGGCGTTCGCCAACGTCGAGGGCTCGTCGGGCGACTGGCACCGTCGTAGGTGACCGTCTGCTTCGTGGAGCAAGTTGCTTGAAGAAACCTAACCGCCGTGCGATTGCTGGGCGGTGACTGGTTCGATGTGGTGCCGGCGTGCCAGTACGACGATGGCCAGGACCGCCATGGTGACGATGGCCAGGAGTGAGAGGAGGTAGGGCTTGCTGGGGATTACCTGGGTTGAGATGAGGGAGAAGTCCCACATCCCGTGGATGATGGCCGGCACGGTGATGCCGCCGGAGCGGCGTCGGATGAGGTAGAGGAAGTAGCCGGCGACCATGGTCGTCAGTACCTGGGCGAAGGCTACGGCACCTACGGTGAGCAGGTTGGTGGCGTGGGCGAGGGCGAAGATGACCGTGGACCATAGGGCGACCTTTCCTTCGGTGAACCCGGTGGAGCGGAACACGGTTACCCCGAGCCCGCGGAATATCAGTTCCTCGCTGGCGCCGATCAGCAGTGCGGAGAGCAGGAGTGTCAGGGTGAAGGTGGCGCCCTTGGTGGCGAGGGCGCCGTAGTCGGTCACGATGAGAGCGCAGGTCGCCATGCCGATAGGCACGACCACGACCCAGCGCTGGACCGGATGGTTATCCCGCAGGACCGGCGGCCACCAGCGAAGCCAGGAGATGGCCGCGATCACCAGCACGACGGAGACCGCCTCCGGAACCGTGATGCTGCGCCACATCTCGTTCAGCGTTCTGGGCGCGGCGTACCTCATTTCCAGGCCACTGGTCAGGGTCAGTGCCAGCCCGTGGAGCACGACCAGGTAGGCGACGACCATGCCGACGAACGCGACCACGGACAGGCGTCGGCTGTCCACCGGCAGGAGGTGCCGCGAGTTCGGCGGCGGCGTCATGCCACCCTCCGTTCCTTCATACCGAGTCGGGTCCACGCCTCTCCGCCATATCACGGCGCCGGCTACCCCGCTTCGGCCGAATCATTCCAGCCGTCTACGGCTGGTCTTCGACTGTCGCGCAGGCGGTGGTGGCGATGGAGGGGGCCGACGTAGGTTGCCTGCTTCGTCCGAGCTGCCTGGATTCTCGGCTGGGGCGGCGATGTCCGCGACTGATGATCAAGGCGCTCGGCCGGTTACCGCGGGTCGGGCCGGGCCGATACGGTAAGCGGCATGTCACAGGGCTCCGTTGCATTGAGCGCTGGCAAGATCGAGGCAGGCTTGAGCAATGACGCCACCGACTAGCCCTGGCTCGTGGCTGCCCCCGAAGTCGGCGTTCGCCGGGTTCCGGTTCCCACCGGAGGGGATCATGCTCGCGGTCCGCTGGTATCTGCGGTTCAACCTGTCCTACCGCGACGTAGCATTGACCAGTATGGGCAGGTCATCGACGTACTCGTCTCGGCCCGCCGCGACGCCGGTGCGGCTCGGCGGTTCTTCCGGCGAGCGCTATCGGCGTTGAAGGTGACGCCCGGCGAGGTGGTCACCGACGCCGCCGCGGTCTACCCCGTCGTGCTCGACGAGCTGATCCCGTCAGCGTGGCACCACGTCGAGCAGTACGCGACCTTCGTCGCGCGAGCCAAGATCACAGCCCAGCGATCATGAAGGTCCTTGCCGGGCGCGGTGTGGGGCAGTCTCACGGCAAACGATCTAGTCGCGACTCCGCACCCCAGCGCAGTGGGTCGAGCGCTGGGGTGCGGAGGTCGCTCAGCTACCTGAGCGTCACCGTGACCGTGTGGTTGGTCCCGTCATCAAGACGGATGATGAGCTCGTACGATCCGGCCGCTATACCCCTGGTACTCAGGTTGAAGTGGTACTGGCCGTCGGAGCCGCGAAGGTGGTTCCCCACCGAGCTGTTTCCAGAGAAGACAGCCGCCGTGGGCGGTTCCTCGGCGCCAACCCGAGCCCACCACAGGGTCGCCTCGGCCGGGCCAACCGCGATGCCCGCGCCATCGGTGATCGCAAACTTGACCGGGATCACGCTGCCCGCCTTGGCGACTGTCTTGCCGGAGGCGTCAAGCGGCTCCTGGACACCACCGAATACGTATACGACGTCGAAGACGCACGAGCGGGTCGTGACGTTGCCGGCCCGATCGGCGACCGAGACCTGGTGGACGTTCGTACCCGGCACCGATGTGTCGAGCGGGAACGTGCCGCTGGCGTCCTCGACCAGACCGGACAGTGCGTCACTGGCCTGCACGGTCGCCGTCGCGGGGGAGTTCAGCGCCACCGGAGTGGTCGGGCACCTCAAAGACAGCTCCGGCGGGGTGCGGTCGATCTTCACCTGCCGAGTCTGGGACGCCTCAACGTTGCCGTTGACGTCGACCGACCGGGCCTCGATCTCGGTCGTCCCCTCCGCCTCGACGCGGATCGGCCCGGTGTAGCGAGCCCAGCCCGCGTCCTCCGCCCCGCTGAGCCGGTAGCGGAACTCCGAGCCGCGTACCTCACTCGTCGGGTCCGTCGCCGACAGGGACAGCTCGACACTGTCGCGGTACCACTCGTCGACGCCGTCCGGCTCGCGGTCTGTAGCCGCGGTCGTCGCGGGCGCGGTCAGGTCGGTGAAGTCGAAGACCGCGGACCACAGGCTGCGGGCCGCCTTGGCCTGACCCGCAATATTCGGGTGGAAGTAGTCCTGCGTAGTGATGTCGGAGGCGAGGAACCTGGTCTCGAACGCCGCGCCCCCGTCATAGCGGCAGCGAAGGTACTCCGCACACACCTGCTCAAGCTGCTTGTTGAAGTCGATGACCCGCTGCCGAACCCGCTCCCGCCGCTGCACATCAGCGGTGGCATTGGATGTCGGGCTGGCCAGCATCGACTGGCAGATGCCGCCCAAACTCCAGAACAGACGGGCGGCGAGGTTGTTCCTCAGAACATCCCACAGCTGGTAAATGTCGGGGATGCTGGACACGAAGATCCGGGAGTCAGGAAGTCCCGTGGACAGCGTCTCCATCGCTGCGGCGAAGTCTCGCCGGAAGTCGACGACCGAGGTCATGCTGCTCTCGCTTGAGGTGCAGGCGTCGTTCGCCCCGATCATGATCGTGACGAACTCTGCGCCGGTCGCGACTGCATCGTGCGCCTGGGCATTGAGCCCGGCGACCTTCGCGCCGGTGACCGCACGGTTGTAGTTGTTGCCCGCGATCGCCGGGTTTAGCTCGAGTATGCGCTGGTAGAAGCTGTTCACCTGCGCGTTCGTGCCGGTACTCCACGAGGCGGCAGGGTTATCGGCCAGGAATGAGCCGGTGTTGAAGCCAGTGGTGATCGAATCTCCCAGCGACACCATCGAGTCGGGCGGGCCGACCCGCTCGGGTGTTTGGGCGGTGGCCGATGTGGCCGGTCCCAGGAAGGTGGCGGCGAATACGGCCAGGCCTGCCAACCCGGCTGCTGCTCGTCGCGACCTAAGTGGGGAGATCTGAACTCGGGACATACCTCTCCTTCGAGGAGCGGAGCGGGCTGGACCCCCCGGAGCAGTCGGTGCCAGCAAGGTTTTGATCACCTTAAGGTAAAGACAAAGTGAAAGACAGGTCAGATTTCGAGCCGGCACAAAATGGCCGGTCGTTGAGTCGAGCGACCCACCAGCCGGCCGAATCCCAAGGCAGGGCTAGGAAGTGAGCGCGGCGGCTCCGTTGCATTGAGCGTTGGCAAGACGCGCGGGAAAGGCCGAGCGGCAGAATCGACGCAAAGCCCGGCAACTGCATCGATGCAGACTTGAGCAATGACGTCACCGACTCGCCCTGGCTCGTGGCTGCCTCCGAAGTCGGCGTTCGCCGGGTTTCGGTTCCCGCTGGAGGTGATCGTCGTCGCGGTGCGCTGGTATCTGCGGTTCAACCTGTCCTATCGAGACGTGGAGGAACTGCTGGTTGAGCATGGCGTGGAGGTCGATCACGTCACTGTCTACCGGTGGGTGCAGCGGTTCACCCCGCTACTGGCCGACGCCGCCCGATTCAGCCGCCACTCACCGGGCAACCGGTGGTTCATTGACGAAACCTATGCCAAGGTCAACGGTGTGTGGCGGTACATGTACCGGGCGGTCGACCAGTATGGGCAGGTCATCGACGTGCTGATGTCGGCCCGCCGCGACGCCGGCGCGGCCCGGCGGTTCTTCCGACGAGCGTTGTCGGCGTTGAAGGTGACGCCCAGCGAGGTGGTCACCGACGCAGCGCCGGTATACCCGGGCGTGCTGGATGAGTTGCTCCCGTCGGCGTGGCACCACGTCGAGCAGTACGCCAACAACCCGGTCGAGGCCGATCACAGCCGGCTCAAACACCGGATGAGACCGATGCGCGGGCTACGAACGGACAAGACAGCACAGGTGATCATCGCCGGACACGCCTTCATGTAGAACCTCCGCCGCGGACACCACGAACTCGCCGTTGATGCCCCGCCCGCTCTACGGGGCATCGCTGCATTCACCGAATTCGCCCGGGCGATCTGATCCCAGCCCAGATCTGAGCATTACCGCGCTCATCGATCTGGCAACGCAACAGCGCCCTCACATCTGACGGCGAGGCCGTCGCCGGGGCGTACCGGCGCGACGACGTGCCGGCCGGTGCCCTGGTCGGTTTACCGGTCTCCGCCGGGACCATCGAGGGGAGGGCTCGCGTCATCCTCGACATGGTAGAGGCGGATCTC
>DASULK010000004.1:0-13234 GCA_036278255.1 Micromonospora sp. | reverse complement strand
GCCCTACTCGCGCCAGCACGGCCCGCTCGCCGAAGGCCGCCTCCACGGCGAGTTCCCCGCCCCGCTTGGCCTGCGCGTAGTCGACATCTTCGGCGTCAGCCGACGCCACCACCACCGGGCCGTCCTCCGCGGTTCCCGGTGGAGCGGGATAGGTGTAGACCGAGCGGCTGGAGATGTAGACGTAGCGCGCGGTGCGGTCCTGCAAAGCCAGTGCCGCATCCCGTACGGCCCTCGGTGCGCCCTTCCATGTGTCGATGACAGCGTCCCAGCCGTCTTGCCCGTGCGGCTTGAGGGCTGACAGGCCATCAGGGCTGGTGCGATCGCCGTAAACGGACGCGACGCCGGGTGGAACTTCCTTCCGCCCTCGGTTGAACAGGGTCACGTGCCAGCCGCGCCGCAGCGCCTCCTCCGCCACCGCACGCCCGACGAACTCGGTGCCCCCCAGAATCAGCAACCTCATGGAGCAGACTCTTCTCACTGTCTGCCCGCCCCGCCAAGGGGGTTCACTCTCGGCGCAATCGCATGGTGGCCGTCCGGCCGTCCCCGTCAGCAGCACCCAGGTGGGGTGGCAGGTCATTGCTGGCTTCCCTACCCGATAGACCCGGGCACAGGATGTCGGGTCCGGCCGAACGCCCGTGCCTAGCGTGGTGTTCAGAAAAAGGAAGGAGCCGGGCGTGCTGGAGCAGTTGAACCAGGCCATGGATCACATCGAGCAGCACCTGGACCAGCAGATCGAGGTGGCCGAGTTGGCGCGGATCGCCGTCACCTCGGAGTACCACTTTCGGCGGCTGTTCTCGGCGCTGGCGGGCCTCCCGATCTCCGAGTACATCCGGCGCCGGCGGCTCACCGTCGCGGGTGCCCAGGTGCTCGCCGGGGAGGAAACGCTGCTCGACGTCGCGGTGCGATACGGCTACAACTCGGGCGAAGCGTTTGCACGGGCTTTCCGTGCCATGCACGACATCGGCCCAGGCGAGGCCCGGCGGACCGGTGCAGCACTGCGATCCCAGCCACGGATGTCCTTCCGCCTCATCGTCGAAGGGAGCAGCAGTATGCGGTACCGGATTGTGCAGAAGGAGGACTTCCGGGTGGTGGGCCGGAAGGCGCGCGTCCCCCTGGTCCACGAGGGGATGAACCCGGCGATCGTCACCTTCATCCGAGGTATCGATCAAAAGAGCCTGCAGCGCATGGAAGCGCTCTCCGACCAGGAGCCACAGGGGATAGTCGGGGTGAGCACCAACCTCGCCGAGAACCGGGAGGAGGGCACCGAACTCGACTACTACCACGGGGTCGTGACCAACGCTGCCCCGCCGGACGACATGGAGAGTCTGGCCGTCCCGGCGGGGACGTGGGCGGTCTTCGAGAGCTCCGGCCCGGTCCCACAGGCGATCCAGTACCTGTGGCGGGACGTCTTCACCCAGTGGTTCCCCTCCAACCCGTACCAGAGCAGGCCCGGACCCGAGATCCTGCGTACCCGCCTGTCGCAAGACGGGACGGAGGCGGAAGCGGAGCTATGGATCCCGGTGGAACGGGTTACTAACTGAGGGGGTGACGCGCTGGCGGCACAGCGGGCGCGTCCTGACAGGAGCGGCGGTGCCGGCACCACGACCGACGACGGTCACCAACGCCGCCGCTCCAACCCGCGCCATTTTGGAGCAGACGGGCCCCGGGTTAGTCGAGAGAGGAGTGCTCCCGCAGCATACGCGAATGGACGGAGAGTTTCTCCGAGCCGGCAGCGTGTCCCGAATTCGACATGCCTTCACAACTCTCTCGACGCCCTATTCCGGGCTGAATTAGCAGCCCGCATCAACTTTCTCAGTTCCCTTTGAAACAAGATTACAAAAAGAGAAATAGCGAACGTGGTGACGAAAAGTCCGAAAAGGGCGGTTCTAGAGAAGGGGCCGGCTCTATTACGAACCACCTGGCGTGGGTCCTTGGCAGAGTATTCCACCTCGAACAACTCTCCCTCTTTCGGGCAGGAGGTGCCGCAGTATACCCACTCCCGATATCGATGTCCACCTACTGCGTACTCAACCTGAGCCTCACCTCCTCGTCCGCGCACGACCTTTAGGGCTCGCGCTTCGATAACACGCCCATCCTCATAAGCCCCGTTCCTGAACCTAACCGTTCCGACCACCGATGACGCCGCCACCAGGAACAACATTCCCGACATCGCTATCGCCACAAGCAGCACTTTCACCAGACGGTCGCTGTATACAGGTGTCATCCTGAGCGCTCCTCTCGACTACCCTGCCGGGGCCGCCGGGAACCCCCGGCGATCCGACTGCCGTGCAATGCGCAGCCCGAACAGCTAGTTGGGAGCAGCCGGCTGCGACCGGATGAAGTGTGCGACCAGGACAGCGGCGGCCGCATAGGCGATGATGACCAGGGCAAAGGGCAGTATCCAGGCCCCAAAGCCCGGCACCCGCAGGCTTCCCAACACGCAGACGAGTACGGCGATGTTGAAGAGACCCAGCAGCGACACCGCCCATGGGTGCCGAAGCCGCGCGGCCCACGCCACCAGCAGGCTGAGGAGCAAACTGCTCGGAACTCCCGCCAAAAGCATGCCCCCAGTCGCGGCAACCGCTGATTCCGGGCCGTCGATCTCCGGCCGGTCTTCGATCGCCGCATCCACTGTTTGCCAGGCGAAGTACAGGGCGCCGCAGGCAGCGAGACCGACGAGGGCTCCCCGCAACGCATACGAGACAAGGAGGCGCGGCGTACGGGCGGCCGAATCGATCACAGCAGCAAGTATCACCGGTCTTGTTAGGACTGCGGTGGCCTAGCGAGGTTCGGGCACCGATAGCTGCCGGTCAAGCCAGGTGAGCAGAGTCTTGCTGTAGAGGGGGCTGACCGCGGCGAGGTTGGAGTCGCCACCGATCGTGGGGTCATGGCCGCAGCCGGGTAGCCGGCAGATCGTCGGTTCCGGGTGACCGTTTACTGTTCGAATCCGACGCCACACCGCAATACTGTCGTCAATCGGCATCCATTCGTCGGTCTCTCCATAGAACAGCAGCACCGGGCAGGAGACAGCGGCGATCGACAGGGCGGGGTCGAAGTCCATGTCCGCCCAGCCACCGGGCTGCTCAGGCAGCTGCCGCCGTACGTAGGAGAGCGGAAACCACGGCTGGCTGGCAGCCCGGTCGACCACGGCCTGCGCCTCCGACCGCGAGAGGTTCCCTCTCTGATGCTTCTCGACGGCACTGCGGAGATGCGTCAACTCGGCGATGTCAGTCGGCCCGTACCCGTGCCGCCGCAGTTGCTCTGCGGTACCGAAGCGCATTTGCCGAGCCGGAGAGATACCGCAGGCTGCGACCAGCACCAGGAATGCGACGTCGTCGTTCGCAGCCGCCGTTGCAGCCCAGGCTCCCTGGCTGTATCCCCACAGGCCGGCTGGAATGTCGCCGAGCTGCCGGCGCAGCACCTGCACCGCCAGCGGCACGTCATGACCGTCGGCGCCGGGCCGCCGGTCGTACCGCAGCACCGCTATGCCGGCAGGGGTCAGCAGCCGGGCCAGCTGCTCGTACAGGAAGAAGTCACGGTGACCGGCCGCGGCGCCGTGCAGCGCCACCACTGCTCCGCGCGCTCTCCCCTCGGGCAGATCCAGCACGGCGGGCAAGAGGGCACCCTCCGTCTCGATAACCAGAGCCATCGAGCAATCACACCACCGCGAGTCAAGGACGCTGAGATTCTCGCCCTACACCACTATGTCACCGTCCCCGAGCAGCTACGTCACGGCAGTTCGAGGAACTCTTGCAGGGCTTCCTCGAACGCGGGTCCAGATCTGTCCCCGCCTCACCACTGTGCATCACGCAGAGCGACCTCGTTACTGCTCTCGACCAGAGCCTGATCATCCGCGACCTGCTGTCCGGTCTTCCGGCGGAGGTACTCCCCGTATGCCTGCGCCGCCGCACGTTGGCGTGCACGCCGAGCCTCAGGGAGGACGCGGCGGACGGCTTCGGTCACGGCTGCTCGGGCGTTGCCCTGACTCTGGAGATAGGCGGCGACATCGTCTGGCACGCTGATGCTGAGCTTGACGGTCATACTTTTGTCCTACCAATGAGTGATGCTCCTCAGGCTCGGCACCAGAGCCGTCAGAGCAATCACTCCCCGTTAGCGGCGATACTCAGGTCACCACAAATCGATTCGGCTCGTTCAGGACCGTTGCTGCGCCGTCCAAATCGGCTAGGCGGGCGGCCAGCGTCGCGGTGGCGAGCCGTTTCGGCAACGCTGCGCTGAACTTCAGTCCGGCCAGCGCCGTTACGGCCAGATCTGCAGGCACTTCACGGACTGGTTGTGAAGCGACTGGATCTCGATGGATCAGCGTGCGTACGAGTTGTACAGGTCGTTGCGGAAGATTTCGCGCGGGTCGTGCCGGCGTTTGGCCGCCACAACTGTCTCCCATGCCGGATAGGCACGGCGGACCTGACCGCCCGTGCCATGTAGCCGGTACGGCAGATAGAACGTGCCGTCGACCTCGATCGCCGCGTCGATCAACTTGCGGGTCAGGGTACGCATGCGGTTTTCAGCCTCGCCGGTGTTCTCCTGCCGGAAGTTCATCACCAAGCCGAAAACGTCCTTTCGGGCGTACGCCAGTGTGCTGCGGCGGTCCTGCCGTACGTCTCGGACGGTGACGTTGAGCAGTTCTACCTGGCCACGTTTGATGATTTCACGGGCATTTTGGATGAACTCCCACAGTCGTTGTTGCGGGACGAAATATTCGTGGAGGATGTCGCGCGCCTCTGGTGAGTGGTCGGCGAAGACCGCTGCGGGCTCGTTCAGGATGCTGTTTCGGCTTAGTGGCCCGGCCAGCCATGGGGCCATTTCGCGTTCCAAGCCCCAGCGCAGCGTCTTGCCCACATCGCTGCCAACGGAGTTGCGGAACACCGCACGTTGTAGCTGCGGCATGGCCGGCCTGGCCAACGGCAGCACAGCACCACGTGTGCCAGGATCAGGGGTGAATGTGACCAGGATGGCTTCCTCTAGGAACGTGCGCGGGTCTATCGATAACCGTCCGTAGGCCATCTCCACCGCGGAACCCGCCGAGTACACCCGCTTGGTGAACGTGGTCGCGTAGTCGCGAGTTGGCACGGTGATGAAATGCGGGCTGTACATCGCGTTGGGCCAAACGTCGAGGTCAGCGTCGAGGATCACGCCGAACAAGCCGTAGCCGCCGAGTACGAGTCCGAACTGTTCCACATTCTCGGTCGGACTGCAGGTGATCACATCGCCAGTAGCCGTAAGCAGCCGGAAGCTGCGTACGCTGGCCGCGATCGGCGGATGTTTGGCATGCCAGCCATGGCAGTTCACGCTCAGCGAGCCACCCACCGAGAAGTCGTGGTTGGACTGCATCACCTTGGGCGCAAAGCCGGCCGCGTTGAGCACCGGTATGATCTCGCGCCAAGTCGCGCCCGCGCCCACGCGCACCACGCGGGCCGTGCTGTCAAGCAAGACCTCATTCATGGGCCGGGTGTCGAGGACCCAGCCGTCAGCGAGCAGACTTTGGCGGCCCATGGAATGGCGCATCCCTGCGATCGCCAGCGGCGGGTCAGCGCCTTCCGCGATACGGCGTAGCAGCGGGGTGACGAGCTGGGTGGTGGATTTCGCCGAATTTCCAGCGAATAGGACTCCCCGTACGGCTGTCGGGTTGAGCCTGCTCGCATCGTCGAGCAAGGCTCCGGACGGAGCGGTAGATGGGATCTTGCCCTGGGCAGCCCAGCCACTTGCAGCAACCGTGGCTGCACTACCAGCCACCAGCGCGCCCGTCGCTGTCACTCCGTGCGTCAATACCTGCCGGCGCGACATCCGGAATCGTGCCACAACCGCACCTTTCAATAGGAAACTAGCGCTGCCGTATCGGGAACGAGCAGCAGCGTGTCGTACAAGTCCACGACCCTGCTTCGGTTGGAATCTGGCTTCAGAATCTCTTCGATGTGGCTCGGCCGTGCCCCGCACGACGTGAACCCCCGCTCGATCAGGCGGTTATCCACAGGCGCGATCCTAGGCTTTCGGCAACCAGTCGCCGCGGACGATCCCGACGCCGTCTCAAGTGGCGGCCGGCGCAGCAGTGAACCGACGGCAGCGGGCCCGGCTTGTGGCCCGGCTGAGGTCGGCAGCAGCGACAGAGCCGCTTCGCCTTCGCATCAGCCGGGGTAGGGGGTTGTCAAATGTCCGAGTACCGCCGCCGGGACTGGTCAGGATTCAGTTGGAGCCGCTGGAGAAGACCGCCGGTCAAGCTCTTGATCTCGATCAGGTGGAGCACCGGGTGTCGCCATCAGCAGGTCGACCTCGTACGAATAACCAGTCTGCGCGGTGAAGGTGAAGTTCGACCACGCCCGGTACGGCTCGGTGTCGGGCAGCAACTGCTGGACGTGCGCCAGTGCCTCGCGCTCATGCGCGAACTGTGACGGCGTGAGGCGCGAGGGCGTGCCATGACGCGAGCCCGGACACAAACCACCAGGGCTTTGCCGTGCGATGTTCATCGAATGCCCACTGCGGCGGCACCCACCCGTCGTGTCGGGCTAGGTGCTCGGCCAGCCCAGCCAGAGCAGCGTCGACACGAAACGCGCCACGAAGACCACCACCGCTGGTCAATTCAGCGGCGTCGGCCGCCGTCCACAACACAATGCTGCCAGTCTACGGCAGCATTCAGCGGCAGATGGGCGGGCGGCAGCGGCCGGCGTGGTTGGTTAGGCGGGCGCAGCGCAGGTCGTCGGCCAGGCGGCGGTTGCAGAAGACCCGGTGTGGTACCCCGTCGCCGACCAGCGACACGGTGGTGTCGCCGGGCTCCAGTTCTGGCAAGAATGCCAGCGACCGGGCGATTGCGCGGGCCAGCACCGTGGCGGCGGCCAGGTCGGGCATCCGCACGATGAGCTGTACGGCGAATCGGGGCGGCTCGGTCGTCATGTCGGCTCACCGGGGTGCCCGGGATCGGGCCTGCTCGGCCTGCCACTGCCGCAGCGCCGTCTTGATCCGGGTGTTCTCGTCGCGGACCCGGGTCAGCTCGGCGCGGGCGTCGGCCAGGTCGTCGGCGACGAGGTGAAGAAATTGCTCCACCTCCTGCCGGTCGTAACCGCGCCGGCGCAGCCCGATTGGGGTGAACCGCCGTTGCCGGACCTGTTGCGGGCTGAACCGGATGACACCCTGGGCACGGTAGAGAGCGCCGATCGCTGTTTTGGGCATGGAACCTCTCCTCTTTGGGGTAGGGATGGATGGGGCGGTCCTGACCGCTGGGGCCGGTCAGGACCGCCCCGCCCTGCCGCCGCATAGCTGCCACGCGAGTACGACGTCAGGGCTGCTCGGGGTGCCCGCGCTGGGCAGGCAGCGTTGCCGCTAGGCAGTGGGCTGGTGGACCACACCTCGCCCCTGCGACAGCCACGTTTCCAGCACCGCCAGGTTTGGAGCAACGGTTCCAATCGAGCTCTTCTTCGGCCGCTGAATGGACGGCAGCACCGGGGTCGCAAACTGTCGCCAGTCCGTGGTAGACAGTCCACAATTGGCTGGATATTCGGCTTCCGGGCCGGTCAGCAACGGTTCCTCAGCGGTTTCGTCAAGCTTCCTGAGAGGTGCTCGTGCCCGCCAAGCCGTTCATCAGAACCCTGCGCGCCCAGTGGCTCGGCCAGCAGTTGCGGACGCTGCGCGAGGAGCGTGGCATGAGCCTCAGAATGGTCGCCGAGCATCTAGGCCGGGATCTGTCTGCGCTGGCCCGCTACGAACGCGCTGACTGGCCAATCCAGCGCACGGACGTGGTGGCGCTGCTCGATCTGTACGGCCTGCATCGCGCCGCTGATCGGGCTCGGCTGCTCAACCTCGCCGAAGAGGTCTGGCGCACTGACCGCTGGAACGACGACTACGGCGATGTTGTCGACTCATCCTTCATTGATTTTCCCTGGCTGGAGTCCCGTGCAGAGGCGATCTGCTCCTACCACGCGGCCGTGGTGCCCGGCCTATTCCAACTTCGGGAGTACGCCGAGTTTGTGATCCGCTGCGCCACAGGCTCCACCGATCCAGCCGGACCCATGAGCCGCGACATTGAGCTACGGATGGAACGGCAAACGATTCTGGACGGGCCGAAGCGGCCTCGCATCGAGGTAGTCATTGACGAGACGGCGCTGCGCCGCAGGGTCGGCGGGCCGGAGCTGATGCAGCGGCAGCTCCAGCACATCAACGACATCGGCCGCCGCCCGCAGGTCGAGATCCGCGTACTGCCCTCGGGCATACTGCACCCTGGCATTGATGGATCGCTCTGGCTGTTCAAAATGCCTGCGCCCTATCCAGAGGTCGGCTGCCTGGAGACCTTGGTCGGACCGATGTACTTCGAAATGCCGAAGGCTGCGAGGTTCCGCCATGCGTACCATGGCGTGCGCGAGGCCGCGCTCAACCCGCGCGAGTCGGCACAGTTGATCGCGATGATCGCGGAGGAGCTGTCATGAGTGAGTCCCTACCGCCGGTGGCCTGGCATATCAGCACCCGGAGCGCCGACACTAACTGCGTCGAGGCGGGGCCGGTGGGCGACGGGTCGGGGCGAGTTGCGCTGCGGCACAGCAAAGCTCCGGACGGTCCCGTTATCGTCTACACCCGAGCCGAATGGGACGCCTTCATCGCCGGGGTCAAGGACGGCGAGTTCGACTTCGACGTGGCCTGACCACTCCCCTCCTAGCCAGACCGAAGCAACCCGGTCGCCCACCTTTTCGTGTTCGCTCCTTCTGTGACGGGAGTCGCTCCCTCTAGAGCATCCTAGGAAGATGGATAGCAGGGCAAAGCGGCGACCACGCCCTGTAATGCGGAAATGATATCGGCATCTTGCCAAAAAAATTATATGATTGGCGGATGCTCTACTCGACTCCGCGGCTGACGAAGGATGATCACCGGGTCCTAGGCGAGCTGGACTCCATGCGTGAGCACCTGCGGTACCAAATCGCCGAGCCACGGCGATGGACCGGCCAGCTCCGGCGCAATCTCATCGCCCACGCCATCCAGGGATCAAACTCGATCGAGGGCTACCAGGTCAGCCTCGACGACGCGGTCGCCGCGGCCGCTGGCGATGAACCGATGGAGACTAATCAGCGCACCTGGGAGGTAATCACCGGCTACCGGGACGCGCTGACCTACGTGCAGCAACTCGCCGGCTCGCGTGAGTTCGCCTGGCAGTACATGCTGATCAACTCACTGCACTACATGATGCTTCGTCACGACCTCGGCAAGTGGCCGGGCCGGTTCCGCCCGGGGGATATCTATGTTGACGAGGCGCAGACTGGCCGGCGTGTCTACACCGGGCCAGACGCGGACGACGTGCCCGCACTCATGGGCGAGTTGGTCGACTGGCTCGCTAACGGTGAGCCGGAATCGCCGCTGCTGGTGCGCGCATCAATGGCCCACCTGAACCTCGTGAAGATTCACCCGTGGCGGGACGGCAACGGACGGATGGCCCGCTGCCTGCACACCCTCGTCCTCGCGCGGGACGGAGTTCTCGCCCCGGAATTCTCCTCCATTGAGGAATGGCTAGGCGCGGGACGTAACACCTATGCCTACTACGACGTCCTTGCCGAGGTCGGCGGCCCCACCTGGCGGCCGGGCAACGACACCAGCCCGTGGATCAAGTTCTGCCTGCGCGCTCATCACGAGCAGGCGCAACTGGTACGCCAGCGCATCGACCAGGCCAGCCGCCTGTGGGAGTCTCTCGACGGCCTCGCAGGTCAACGAGCGCTACCCGAGCGGGTGGTCAGCGCCCTTCAGTTAGCGGCGACAGGCGGCAAGGTACGCCGTACGGTGTATCAGCGCGATGAGGGCCTCACCGACGACCAAGCCACCCGTGACCTGCGCGCCCTGGTCCAGGCAGGGCTGCTCGAGCAGCACGGGCAGACGCGAGGCCGCTACTACCTGGCCTCAGCAACGCTACGGGACTACGCCGCGCCGGCCCTCCGCCCCATCGTGCTTGCCGATCCCTACGCCGCCTAAAAAAACGTCGTCACGGCAGCGCGGACCGGATCGCCAACGTTCAACGTCAGGGCCTGAAAGGCACCCATAACCCCTTGGTCAGAGGTCCCAGACGAGGCAGAAGGGTTTGCCGGCGGGGTCGGCGTACACCCGCCAGTTGTCCCCCTCGCCGGGCAGACGGGTTGCGCCGAGCGCGAGCGCCGCCGGCTCGGCCTCCGCCACGTCGTCGACCCACACGTCGAGGTGGAACTGCTGGGGGTGGGCCGGGTCGGGCCAGCGCGGCGGCGCATACTCGGCCACCTGCTGGAACATGAGCGGCTGGGCGCCGTCCTCGCCGATCATCGCCATGCCGTCGCCCTCGTAGGTCACCGGCTTGCCGAGCAGCTCCGCGTAGAAGACATTCAGCACCTTGGCGTCGGGGCAGTCCAGCATCACACCCATCAGCGTGCGCGGGTCGTCGGCGTTAAGGCACAGATCGAACGGGTGCCCGGCCGGGTCGGCTAGGGTGTGCCACCGCTCGTTGCGTCGCAACAGCGTCGCGCCCAGCTCCTGCGCCCGGGCGGTGGCCGCCGCCAGGTCGGGCACCCGCAGATCGAGGTGGGCCTGCTGGGGATGGGCGGGATCCGGCCACCGGGGTGCCACGTGGTCCGGTGCGAGCTGGGCCGCCACCCGCCAGCCGTCGTCGGTGGTCATCGCGATCCACTCGTCGTCGGCATAGCTCTGCGTCCACCCGGCCAGCTCCTGATAGAAGCTGGCCAGGCCGACGATGTCACGGGCGTCAAGGACGACGGCCCGCAAGGTGCCGATCATTGTTTTTCCCCCTCCGTTGGGCATCGGCACATGATTGCCCTCAGGTACGACAAAATGCCGGTCGCTCCACCGCGGTACATCCGGGTTGTGGGGCCGAGGAAGCGTTCGAGGGCCTCACGCGTCGCCCGGGGTCACCAGCCCGGTCTCGTACGCGAGCACCACCGCCTGGGCGCGGTCACGCAGCGCCAGCTTGGCGAAGATCCGGGCCACGTGCGTCTTCACGGTCGCCTCGCTGAGGGTCAGCTGCTGGGCCAGTTCGGTGTTGGAGAGACCGTGGCCAAGAAGTGTGAGCACCTCCAACTCCCGAGGTGTAAGCACGGCGAGATCGCGGTGGATGGCAGGCGTCGCGGGTCCGTCGCCGAGACGCTGGTCGCCGACGGCGAAGCGCTGGACGAGCCGCCGGGTGATCGAAGGCGCGAGGAGCGCGTCACCGGTATTGACGAGCCGCACCGACGCCGCGAGATGGTCTGCGGTGACGTCCTTGAGTAGGAAGCCGATCGCGCCGATGGCCAGGGCGGCGTAGACGTACCGGTCGAGGTCGAAGGTGGTGAGCATGAGCACCCGGCAGCGCGGGCTGTGCTCGAGGATGCGTCGGGTCGCCTCGAGCCCGTCCATCTTTGGCATGCGGATGTCCATGAGTACAACGTCCGGTCGGAGCCGTCGCTCGGCCGCGACCGCCTCCGCCCCGTCGGCGGCCTCGCCGACCACGTCGATGCCCCGGGCGGCCAGGATGAGCCGGAAGCCGGTCCGGATCAGCTCCTGGTCGTCGGCGATAAGGACCCTCGGTGCCGGTCCGGCCGCCAGCGCCGCACCCGGCGTCATCGTGGGTCCAGTGGGATGCGGGCGCGGACGCGGTACCCGCCGCCGAGCCGGCGTCGGGCGTCAAAATCTCCGCCGTAGACGGCGACCCGCTGCCGGAGCCCGAGCAGGCCACGGCCGGCCCCGTCACCGCCGCCGGTGGTCCGCGCGCCGATCCCGTTGCCGGTCAGCACGCTCGGGCCGCTGTTGAGCACCTCGACCCGCAGGGAGCGCTCGGCGTAGCGGATCGTCACCTCGGCCTTTCCGTCGGCACCGTGTTTCAGCGCATTGGTCAGGGCCTCCTGGACGATGCGGTACGCGGTGACGTCGATCCCGGTCGGCAGCGGTCGCGGCTCGCCCGAGATGCGTACGTCCACCGGTAGGCCGGCGAACGCGATGCGGTCGATGAGCGGGCTGAGCCGGCTCAGGCTGGGCTGCGGCGCGAGACCGTTGCGGTCATCGCCTTCCTCGTCGTCGCCGTCCGCCGCCGGCGCCAGCAGGCCGAGTAGGTGCCGCAGCTCGGTCATGGTGTCCCGGCCGGCGCGCTCGACGGCCGACAGTGCCACCGCGGCCTCCGCCGGCATCGTCGCGAGCACCTCACGCGCCGCCGCCGCCTGCACGATCATGAGGCTGACGTTGTGGCTGACGATGTCATGCAGCTCGCGGGCTATCCGGGCCCGCTCGGCGTCGACGGCTGTCCGGGCCGCGCTCTGCCGCTCGCGTTCGAGGAGCCAGCCCCGCTCCTCCAACGCGCGCTGGTGCCGCCGGCGCGCGCGGAGGAACGCCACGGCGAGCCCTGCGGCGACCGCGCCGGCGACCGCGAGGGCACCGACGAGCCACACCATTCCGGATCGCACAACCACCACCTTCGCAGACCCCGCCCGGCGCGGCATCATTCCCGATGTCCAGCTGTGTACATCCCCAGGATGATGCCGCTGGCGGGTTGCATCCATGGACCGATGCCTTGCCGGTACCGGGGCCCATACCTTCTTGGCCATGACCACTGACACCTGCGTCGTCCGGCTGGACGACGTACGCAAGGAATATGGCGAGACGATTGCGCTGGACGGTGTGTCGCTGGAGATCCGCACCGGCGAAGCGGTCGCGGTGATGGGGCCGTCCGGCTGCGGTAAGTCCACACTGCTCAACATGATTGCCGGGCTGGCCCGGCCGACGTCCGGGTCGGTGCAGGTCCACGGGGAGGATCTGGGGCGGCTCAACGAGACCAAGCTGGCCCTGTTCCGCCGGCACCGCATCGGCATAATCTTCCAGTTTTTCAACCTGCTCGACGATTTGCCGGCGCTGGACAATGTGGCGCTCGCGGCGCAGCTGACCGGTACGGCCGTCGGACCGGCGCGCGTGCGGGCGCTGGAGCTGCTCGACGAGCTTGGCATCGCGGACCGGCGCAACGTCTACCCGGCGGCGCTGAGCGGGGGCGAGCGGCAGCGGGTTGCCGTGGCGCGGGCGCTCATGAACCGCCCGGCGCTGCTGCTGGCGGATGAACCGACCGGCGCGCTGGACAGCCGTGCCGGCGAGCAGGTGATGGACCTGCTGCTGGACCTCAACCAGATCGGGCAGACGCTGCTGATCGTCACGCACGACGAGCGGCTCGCCACTCGGTGCGCGAGCCGCCTGATCGAGCTCGCTGACGGCCGGATCGTCAACGAGCGCACTCTGGACCGGGTATGAGCGC
>DASULK010000003.1:0-3753 GCA_036278255.1 Micromonospora sp. | reverse complement strand
CCCGGCCCGGCGGGGCAGGAAACGGAGAACACTGCCCGTTCGGCCAGTACTGGATCCTGCCGCCGGATGATCTCCGGCGGCGGCGCCGCGCGAGTCGAGGGAGGGTCCGACCTGACGCAGGTTCAGAACATGCCGGTCGCCGGTGACGAGGAGGAACCATCACCGGCGCTGCGGCGGGTGATGCGCGGCTACCTCGATCATCTGGCCGTCGAACGGGCCCTGTCGGCCAACACCCTCTCGTCTTACCAGCGGGATCTGGAGCGCTACCTGCGCGGCCTGGCCACGGCCGGTATCACCGACCTCGCCACGGTCGGATCCGCCGACGTGGTGGCGTACATGGCCCGGCTACGCGATGGCGACGCCGAGCATCCGCCGTTGGCGGCCTCCTCGGCCGCCCGTGCGGTCAGTGCGCTGCGCGGCCTGCACCGCTTCGCCGTGCGGGAGGGGTTGGTCGGCCACGATGCCACCCGCGACATCCGCCCCCCAGTCCCGCCGCGGCGCCTGCCCCAGGCGCTGCCCGTCGATGAGGTGGTCCGGCTGCTGGAGGCGGTGGCGCCGGAGGCCGTGGCGGGGCCGGACACGACGCTCCCACTGCGCGACCGGGCGTTGCTGGAGTTCCTGTACGGCACCGGCGCGCGAATCTCCGAGGCGGTCGGTGTGGCGGTGGACGACCTGGACTTCGACGGTGCGGCGGTGTTGCTGCACGGTAAGGGGGACCGGAGCCGGATGGTGCCCCTCGGCGGGTACGCCGCGGCCGCACTGCGGGCGTACCTGGTGCGGGCCCGACCCCGGCTGGTCGCCGTGGGTCGCGGCACCCCGGCTCTCTTCGTCAACGCCCGTGGTGGGCCCCTGTCGCGGCAGGGCGCCTGGATGATTCTGCGCCGGGCCGCCCGGTCGGCCGGGCTGCCGACCGACGGTCCCCGTGCGGTGTCGCCGCACACCCTGCGCCACTCGTTCGCGACCCATCTGCTCGACGGCGGAGCCGATGTGCGGGTGGTGCAGGAGTTGCTCGGTCACGCGTCGGTCACCACGACGCAGGTCTACACGCTGGTCACGGTGGATCGACTCCGGGAGGTGTACGCCACCGCCCATCCCCGTGCCCGCCCCGCAGACCCGATGTGAGGCGCCATGACAGGGCGGGCCCGCGGGTGCGGCTGGTGGTGGGTCGACCTGCCGTGACGGCACCGGTCGGCGGCGGTATGTTCGCTGGTCGACACGCCGAGATGATGCCGACCTGGCCGGTACGGCGTGGCGTACAGTCGGGCATCGGCGCGGGCTCGGTGGGGCGGCGGGTACGGTCCCGCAGAGGCACTGGGCGAACGCCGTTCGGCTCCGGCGCCGAGTAGTCGTCGGAAGGGGGCGTAAGGGGCATGGCTGGCAGCGGTGACCGTGCCGAGGCGTGGACCTCCACCCTCCGGGAACAGCAGTCCGTGCTCGACCTCGGTGCCGAACTCGGCCCCGCAGACCCCGCCGCCTACACGGTGCGCAATCCGATCCCCGAACCGGCGCCCACCGACCGGCACGGCCCGGCCCGGATCATCGCGATGGCCAACCAGAAGGGCGGCGTCGGCAAGACCACCACGACGATCAACCTGGGGGCGGCGCTGGCCGAGTACGGCCGCCGGGTGCTCCTGGTCGACTTCGACCCGCAGGGCGCCCTCTCCGTCGGGCTGGGGGTCAACCCGCACAACCTCGACCTGTCCGTCTACAACCTGCTGATGCAGGACGATGTGACCGCCGACGATGTGCTGATCAAGACGGATGTGGCGGGCCTGCACCTGCTGCCGGCCAACATCGACCTGTCCGCGGCCGAGCTCCAGCTGGTCAACGAGGTCGCCCGGGAGATGGCGTTGGCCCGGGTACTGCGGAACATCCGCAAGGAGTACGACTTCATCCTCATCGACTGCCAGCCATCGCTGGGGCTGCTTGCGATCAACGCGCTGACCGTGGCTGACGGTGTGCTGGTGCCGCTGGAGTGCGAGTTCTTCAGCCTGCGCGGGGTGGCGTTGCTGCTTGACACGATCGACAAGGTGCGGGAGCGGCTCAACTTCGATCTGGAGTTGGAGGGGATCCTCGCCACCATGTACGACAGCCGCACCACGCACTGTCGGCAGGTGCTGCAGCGGGTGGTGGAGGCCTTCGGCGACAAGGTCTACCAGACCGTGATCACCAAGACCGTCAAGTTCCCCGAGTCAACCGTGGCCGGTGCACCGATCACTACCCTCGATCCCGCCTCATCCGGCGCGCGTAACTACCGTCAACTGGCGCGCGAGGTGATCGCCGCGCAGGACGGGCGGTGAGCGTCGCCTCCGCGGGGCTGGACTACGGTCGACGGGTGACGCAGCCACCCGTGCCGGACCCCGCGTTGGACCCGAGCGCGCCGACGCCGACCGCCCCGTCCGAGGCGGCGGCCGAGGCTGCCCCCGGGGCTGGGGCGGCGCAGCAGAGCAGCGGATTCACCGTACGGCTGGCCAACTTCACCGGCCCGTTCGATCTGCTGTTGCAGTTGATCGGCAAGCACAAGCTCGACGTCACCGAGGTGGCGTTGCATCAGGTTACCGACGAGTTCATCGCCTACATCCGGGCGATGGGGGATGAGTGGGACCTCGACGAGGCCAGCGAATTCCTTCTGGTCGCGGCGACCCTGCTCGATCTCAAAGCCGCCCGGCTGCTGCCGGCCGCCGAGGTGGAGGACGAGGAGGATCTCGCGTTGTTGGAGGCGCGGGACCTTCTCTTCGCCCGGCTGTTGCAGTACAAGGCGTTCAAGGAGGCCGCCGCCCACCTCGCCGTGCTGGAGGCGGAGGGAGCCCGCCGCTATCCGCGGGCGGTTACCCTGGAGCCGCGCTACGCGCAGGCGTTGCCGGATCTGGTCCTGGGGATCGGGCCGGCGCGGTTGGCGGAGTTGGCGGCCCGGGCGATGACGCCGAAACCCGTGCCGGTGGTTTCCATCGAGCACATCCATCAGGTGCGGGTCAGTGTGCGGGAGCACGCGGCCGTGCTGCGCGACCGGCTGCGTGACGTTGGTGTGACCACGTTCCGGGTGCTCTGCGCCGACTGCGGGACCACTCTGGAGGTGGTGGCCCGGTTCCTCGCTCTGCTGGAGCTCTTCCGGGAGGGGCTGGTCGGTTTCGAGCAGGAGCAGGCGCTGGGGGAGTTGACGGTGCGGTGGATCGGCGGCGACGACGCCGGGGACGAGTTGAAGATCGACGAGTACGCCGGCACGTCTGCTCCATCGGCGGAGCGGGAGGCGACGAAGGGGGAGGTTCGGTGAGCGCGAGGAGTGAGCTTGCGAGCCCCGTAGTCGTGAACGGAAGGCGGGCTCGGTGAGCGCGAGCGACGAGCAGGGCTACTCCTTGGCCGACCAGGCGGCCGCCTGGGTGCCGCCATGGCTCCGCGAGCAGCCGGTTGAGGTGGTCGAGGCGCCGCCCGGGCCCGAGTTGCCCGCAGCGGCGGATCCGGCCACCGACCCGGTTCGGCTCCGGGCGGAAGGTCCGCATCCCTCTGCGGTGGCTGAGGAGACTGACATCCGGGAGAAGGCGGCGGCTGAACCGTCCCCGCCGGCCCCCCTCGAGCCGGCCACCGTGGTGCCGCACCAGGCCGATTCCTCCTCGTTCCCCACAGTGGTAGCGCCGGTCGCGCGGACCGCGCCGGTGAGTGCGGCACTACCGATGCTGGCGCTGGTCGACGACGACGAGTTACGGGCGGCGCTGGAGGCGATCCTGCTCGTCGTCGACCAGCCTGTCACCGCGGCTC
>DASULK010000002.1:0-4611 GCA_036278255.1 Micromonospora sp. | reverse complement strand
GTAACGACCCGATGAGTGAAGGACGACAGACGAGATGACCGCGCAGTCCCGCCTGCTCAGTGGCAGGTATCAGGTCGGCGAGCTGCTCGGCTACGGCGGCATGGCCGAGGTGCACCGTGGGCGTGACCTACGGCTCGGCCGTGATGTCGCGATCAAGATGCTGCGCACCGATCTCGCCCGGGACGCGACATTCCAGATGCGGTTCCGCCGCGAGGCGCAGAACGCAGCCTCCCTCAACCACCCCGCCATCGTCGCCGTCTACGACACCGGTGAGGAGACCGCCCCCACGGGCGAAACCATTCCGTTCATCGTTATGGAGTTCGTCAACGGCCGCACGCTCAAGGAGGTGCTGGCGGCCGAGGGCCGGCTGATGCCGCGCCGGGCGTTGGAGATCTGCGCCGATATCGGCGCCGCCCTGGAGTTCAGCCACCGGCACGGGATCATCCACCGGGACATCAAGCCCGGCAACGTGATGCTCACCCTTACCGGCCAGGTCAAGGTCATGGACTTCGGTATCGCCCGGGCGCTGGCCAGTGGCGCGACCACGATGACCCAGACGAGCGCGGTGATCGGTACGGCCCAGTACCTCTCCCCCGAACAGGCCCGGGGGGAGGCGGTTGACGCCCGGTCCGACGTCTACGCCGCCGGTTGCGTGCTCTTTGAGCTGCTCTGCGGGCATCCGCCCTTCGTGGGCGATAGCCCGGTCAGCGTCGCCTACCAGCATGTACGGGAAGAGCCACCCCGGCCGAGTGACATCAACCCCGATGTCACCCCGGCAATCGAAGCGATCGTGCTGAAGGCGCTGTCGAAAAACCCGCTCAACCGGTATCAGAGCGCCGCGGAGATGCGGGCCGACATGCTGCGGGCGGCGGCCGGCCGTCCGGTGCTGGCCACCCCGGTGCTGCCCGAGGACGAGATGGCGGCGACGGCGGCGACCGTAGTCCAACCGGTCAGCGGCGGCGCCGCACCGGCACCGGCGCGGGTCGGCGACCCCCGGAGTAGGCGGGCGTCGGCGTGGGTGATCGCCGCGCTGAGCGTGCTCGGTGTGCTGGCGGTGGTCGCTCTGGCGGTCGGCCTGGTCCTGGCCGAGCAGGAGAAGCAGCCCAAACTGGTCTCCGTGCCTTCCGTGCTGAATACACCGCGCGATCTCGCGGAGAGGGAGCTGCGCAACCTGAACCTGGAGCCGGTATCGGAGCCGACCGAGCAGGCGGGATGCAAAATCAACGATGTCATCGATCAGAACCCGGTGGCGGGCCGGTCCCTCAAGGAGGGGGAGCCGGTCACGCTGACGTTCTGTGAGGGGCACGGGACCGTTCGGATCCCGAATCTTGTTGGCTCCACCAAGGACCATGCCGCGCAGCGCCTGGAGGAACTGGACCTGGTGCCGGACTTCAGACCGGTCGACCACCGGGATACCAAGGACCAGGTGGTGCGGGTGCCCAACGCCGGTAAAGAGGTGAAGCCCGGATCCAGGGTGGTCGTTGAGATCTCGAGGAACAATCTGCGGCTGGTGCCGGACGTCAGGGGCGAGCCCGAAGCGGTGGCCACGGCAATATTGAAGAGTGCCGGGTTCGAACCCAGGATCGAGCAGGGCGACCCGGACGAGAATCCGGGCATCGTGACCAGGCAGGAGCCGAACGCGAAGAGCGAGCAGAAGGTCGGTACCACGGTCACCATCTGGGTGAGCCAGCCGATGGACGATCCGACCGACGACCCGGATCCGACAGAGACGCCCACACCACCACCCGGGGACGACGGCTGAGGGGTCGAGCGCGGCCAGGGCCCGGGCAAAGGCTCAGACGGTGGTGAAGGCGGCACGGCGGCGGAGGTCGACCTCCGCCGCCAGCGCCGGGGCCCGATCCAGCGCTGTCGGCAGGCCGCAGCGGGCGAGCCAGTTCGCCAGCAGGAGGTGCCCGCCCTCGGCCAGCACCGACCCGGGGTGGAACTGCACCCCCTCGACCGGCAGCGTCCGGTGGCGCAGCGCCATCACCACACCGGAGTCGGTCTGCGCGGTCACCTCGAGCTCCTCGGGCACGGTGTCCGGTGACACCGCGAAAGAGTGGTAGCGGGTCGCGGTGAAGGGGGCGGGTAGCCCGGCCAGCACCCCCAGGCCCCGGTGGTGCACCTGCGAGGTCTTGCCGTGCAGTACCTCGGGGGCGAGGGCGATGGTCGCGCCGAAGGCTGCCCCGACCACCTGGTGGCCGAGGCAGACACCCAGGATCGGCAGCTGACCGGCGTACTCCTGCACCAGATCGAGGCAGATGCCGGCGCGGGCGGGGGCGCCGGGGCCGGGTGAGAGCAGCACTCCGGCGACGTCCATCCGGCCGACCTCGTCCAGGCTGATCTCGTCGTTGCGGCGTACGTCACACTCGGCACCGAGTTGGCCGAGGTACTGCACCAGGTTGAAGACGAACGAGTCGTAGTTGTCGATCACAAGGACACGCATGGCAGTCATCCGGTGGGGTCGGCTTCGTCGTCGTCGATGTCGTAGGGCAGGTCGTGGCCGTCACCCGGTTGGGTTCCGTCGCCGAGATCAGGATCGGAGCCCGGGTCGCCCGGGTCACCGCCGGGCACGTCCCCGTCCGGGGTGCCGACCTGCACGTCATCGTAGGGCGGCAGGTACGGCTCGGCCCAGGGGAAGACGACAAACCACAACAGCGCCACCACGCCCGTGAGGAGCAGGAGCGAACTGATCAGCTTGCCCGGCAGGCCGAAGGGGAGTCGGCGCCATATCCAGGCGTACATCGCCGCTTATCCGCCCAACTCGGCCGGACGGTCCCCGGATCTGTCCTCGGTGCGGACAAGTTCGGCGTGCACGATCAGCCGTTCGTAGTTGTCGAGCTTCGGGTTGCAGGTGGTCAACGTCAGCATCGCCTTGGTCGGCTTGACCCCGGGCTCGCCGGGCACCGGTGCCACCACCTCGACCTGGTGGGGTTTGACGACGTGCACCCGCGTGACGCGGTAGATGTACCACTCGGTCTTGGACTCCACCACGATGACGTCGCCGTTACGCATCTCGTCCAGCCGCCAGAAGGTGGCCCGGTTTCGGTGGCCGGCGACGGAGAAGTTGCCGATCCGGCCGGGCCCGGCAGACTTCGGGTAGTGGCCGGGCGCGTAGCGGATGTCGTTCTGCGCAACCCCCTCCACCACGACCCAATCCTTGCCGAGTTTAGGGATGTAGAGCCCGGCGATGGGTTTGCCGGGCACGGGCTTCGGTGCGGCGGTGGCGCTGGCGGTAGGCGTGGGGCCGACGGTGGGGTCGTCGGAGGGCTCCCAGGCCTCAGCGAGCTGCTGGCTGAGTTTGTCCTGCTCAGCGTGGACGACAGCGGATGTGCCGAAGACCTCGTAGCCGGCGTAGAGGAGCACCACCAAACCAAAGGTGATCATCACCTCGCCGCCCACCCGTGCGGCGGCGAGGATCCGCGACTTGAGCGTCGGGCGGGTCAGTTCGGAGTAGACGCTCTGGTAGCCCTTTTGGGTGCGTTCTGGCCGCAGCTGCACGACCCGCTCACCGCGTCGGGGACGCGGGCCGTCGGCGTCCTGCTCCGGCTCTCCGCTGCCCGATCCGGTGTCGGCGCCGGGCACGGCCGCGCGGGGCACCGCCGGTAGCAGGGTGGTCGACCGTTCGTCGGTGCCGGGCACCACACCCATCAGGGTGGTCGGGGCTTCGACCGGGCCCCGGGGTGCTGACGGGGGCGCCTCGACCGGGTGCCGAGGGGTGGGGGAGGTCTCGGCGGAGCCGTGGGAGGTGGTAGGGGCGGCGGGCGTCGGCGGTACGAGCGGCTCACTCTTCCGGCCGACCCGGGGGATGATGGCGGTCGCATCGGCGGCATCCGGCGGACGGTGGCGGCCGCCGGCCGGTCTTCCGGCGGGGGCCGGGGAGGAGCCGGGTGCCTCGGGCCGGGGGCTGTTCGAAGGGTCGTCCCCTCGGTTCACCTCGGCACCTCCGCAGAGCGGAGCGCGCTGGACCCGTCGTATGCCGGAACGGTCACGCTGGCCTGCACGGTTTCCCGGTATCCGAGCTGGAAGTGCTCGGCGGCATCCTTGAACAACCGGACTCCCTCGGAGGCGGCGAGCGCCCGCTGTAGTGCAGCGGGATCACCAATTGCTGTGATTTTGAACGGCGGGGAGTAGACCCTTCCGTGCAGCAACAGGGTGTTGCCCACGCAGCGTACCGCGCTGGTCGATAGGACGCGGACATCCATGATGGCCATGGCTTCCGCGCCGCCGGCCCAGAGCGCATTGACTACCGCTTGTACGTCACTCTGGTGGACCACGAGGTCGTCGTTGCTGGCGTCCTCCGGGCGGGTGCTGTCGCTGAACTGCACCGCATCGTCGAGTTCGACGATGATTCCCGGGCCGGTCAGCGCGGTGAAGCCGGCTTCCTGCCGGATGGCTGCGGCCCGCTGCTGTTGAGCTGCGACCGGAGCGTCGGAGCCGGCGAGGGCGTCGGTCTGGGCCGACACCGCCGCGCGTAGGGCGGCGGCGTGCTCCTCGTGGGTGGCGACGCGTTTGCGGCGGTCCTCGATCAGTTCGGTGAGTTCGGGCCGGCGGTCCTCGCGCAGAGCGGTGCCGTCCGCGGTGGTTGCGGTGGTGGTGAAGAGCAGCCCG
>DASULK010000001.1:0-3275 GCA_036278255.1 Micromonospora sp. | reverse complement strand
GTGCTGGCCGGCCCATCGCCGCTTTCGCCGCCGCCGTCCGGGTGAGCGCTTCGCTTCATTGATGGCGTGGTTGGGGCCGGCGGGTCGGCGGTGCGCTGGTCGGGTCCTCGGGCCACGGATGGCGGGGATAGCGGCCACGCAGTTCTCCCCGTACCTGCGGATATCCGTTGCGCCAGAAGGATGGCAGGTCGCTGGTGACCGCGGCGGGTCGTCCGGCCGGGGAGAGTAGATGTAGCACCACCGTGACCTGGCCGTCGGCGATGGTGGGCGCGCTCTGCCAGCCGAATGCCTCCTGGATCTTCACCGCCAACACGGGCGCCCGGGGGTCGCTGTAGTCGACCCGGACGCGGGAGCCGCTTGGCACGGTCAGCCGTTCGGGGGCGACATCGTCCAGTCGGGCGGCCTGCCGCCAGTCCAGCAACCGGCGCAGCGCGCGACCCACGTCGATATTCAATAGGTCGCCCCGGTGCCGCGCCTGTGCCAGCTCCGGACCTAGCCATTCCGGCGCCCGGTCGAGCAGCGCCTCGTCGTTGACCGCCGGCCAGGAGGCCCCGAACGCGTGGTGGCAGAAGGCGAGCCGGTTGCGTAGCGTCAGGGCCTCCCGCCCCCAGGAGAGCAGACCCAGGCCTTCCTTGCGCAGACCCGTCAGGATGGCCGCGGCGACCAGACTGCTGTCCGGGCGGGCCAGCCGTTCGTCGGAGAGCACGATCGCGCCCAGCCGCTGCACCCGGCGAGCCACGACGTCGCCGTCCAACCACGCCACCTCGTCTTCGCTCACCAGCAGTGGCGCTGCGGCGTGCCGTGCGGTCGCCTCATCGACCACGGAGGCCAGCCGGACCCGAGCGGAGACGTTGCCCGGGCTGCGGTCGGCGACCGCGATGGCGAGCCACGGCGCGCCTGGCAGGGTGGAGGTGGGCGCCAGTTCGGCGGCCGTGCCACCGGCCATGAGGTAGGTACGGGAGCCCGCCGAGCGTGCCTTGGCGAGGCGCTCCGGAAAGGCCAGCCCGACCATGAGCCCGGCGGCCAGATCATCGGTCGGCCCGCGGCCGCCGCGCTGCGTCTTGGCTAGATCCTCCGTCCGCAGTGATGTGAGCCGCCGGACCTCGTCCCGCCAACGGGTGGTGGCGCCGCGGTCAACGCCGTCGCGGAGGCGCCGCCAGGCGGTCACGAGGTCGTCCTGCGAGCCGGTCAGCCCGTCGTCGGCGAGGATGGCGACGATCTGCGCCGCTCGGTCGCGGCCTATGATGCCAGCGCCGTCGATCAAGGCTCGGGCCAGCCGGGGGTGCGCGCCGATGGCGGCGATCGCCCGGCCTCGTGCGGTGATCCGGCCCTCGTTGTCGAGCGCTCCCAGATCCTCCAGAGTCGCTCGGGCCACCTGCATCGCCGCCGGGGGTGGCGCATCGCGCAGCTGCAGGCCGGCCCCGTCCGGATGCCCCCAGCACGCGAGTTCCAGCGCGAAGCTGGTCAGGTCGGCCACCGCTACCTCCGGTTGGGCGTGTTCGGCCAGCCGCTCATGCTCCGCGGCCGACCAGCACCGGTAGACCCGCCCGGGGCCCTGCCGCCCGGCCCGCCCGGCCCGCTGAGTAGCGGTCGCTTTGGAGACCCGCACGGTCACCAACGAACCGAGGCCTCGGGCGTGGTCGGTACGGGGCTCCCGGGCCAGACCGGCGTCGACCACGACCCGGACGCCCGGCACGGTTAGGCTGCTCTCGGCGACGCTGGTCGCCAGCACGATCCGCCGGCGGATGCCCGGAGCCAGTGCGGCGTCCTGAACCTGCGCGGTCTGGCGGCCGTGCAACGCCAGTAAATCCACATCGGATGGTCGCCTTGTCAGGCGCGTCGCGACGGCGTTGACTTCCCACGCTCCCGGCAGGAACACCAGAATGTCGCCGTCCGCCTCACGCAACGCTCGGCGGACAGTGGCGGCGACGTGATCCAGTAACCGCGGGTCAACCTGCAAGCCGTACGTGGGTTTTACTGGCGGATCGGGTGGAGACCACACGATGTCGGTGGGAAAGAGCGCGACCGGCGTGGAGATCACGGGTACTGGCACGCCGCCGCCCACGCATCGCGCCAGCCGATCGGCGTCCACGGTGGCCGACGTCGCCAACAGGGCCAGATCTGGACGCAGGGCACCGCGTACGTCGACGAGGAAGGCCAACGCGAGGTCGGTGTCGGTGTGCCGTTCGTGGCACTCGTCCAGCATGACCGCGGCGGCGCCTGGCAGTTCCGGGTCGCGCTGCAACCGTCGGAGCAGCACGCCGGTGGTCACCACCTCGATCCGGGTGTCGGGGCCGACCCTTCTCTCTCCCCGGACCGAGAAGCCGACCAGATCCCCTACCCGGCCGCCGACGAGGCTGGCCATCCGACGCGCGGCAGCCCGTGCGGCCACGCGCCGCGGCTCAGCCACAATGATCCGACCGGTAAACGCGTCGGCCAGCGCCAATGGGACCAGCGTCGTCTTGCCCGTGCCGGGGGGCGCGACCAACACAGCGGACCGCCCAACGCTCAATGCGGCTATCAGCTCGGACAGTACGGCCCGCACCGGCAGCTGGCCGTCCGGGGTGGTATCCAGGTTGGGCAGCATTCGCTCAGTCTGCCCGACCTGGCACTGGCGCGAGGTGGACGGATGGCTGTTCGGTCGCATGCCGGCGGGCGTGCTCGCTACGGGAGTGCGCGCGGCCGGCGAGCCCGACGTGGCGCGGCAACTGAGCGACCTTTCGAACACCTTGCCCTTTCTGCCGAGCTGAGGCAGGGACGGACGTGGGGGAGCAGATTGGGAGCGGCGGGTTGCTCCCAACGGCGGTGAACGGCGCTGTTGCATTGAGCCATTTTTAAGATCGCCGGCCGCAGGACTTCCTGCAAGATCGAACTCGGGTGCTTAATCCGGCCTATTGGATCGGGACAAAAGGGCGCTGTTGCGTTGCCTGATCGGCAGGCGCGGTGAACCTGGCTGCGGGCCTGGATCAGACGCGTGGGCGAGTTCGGTGAACGCCGCGGCTACCCGCAGTGCGGGCGGGGCGTCGATACCGAGTTTGTAGTGGCCGCGGCGGAGGTTCTGCATGAAGGCGTGCCCGGCGATGATCACCTGCGCTGATCTGTCGGTCCGTAGCCCGCGCATCGGTTTCAACCGCTGTTTGAGTTGGCTGTGATCGGCTTCTATCGGGTTGTTGGCGTACTGCTCGACGTGGTGCCATGCGGACGGGATCAGCTCATCGAGCACCAGCGGGTAGACCGCGGCGGCGTCGGTGACCACCTCGGTGGGTGTCACCTTC